>NZ_CP046883.1:1577611-1893133 GCF_014262665.1 Corynebacterium anserum | reverse complement strand
AGGCATTGCTGGTGAAGTGAGCATGATCCATCGTCAGTAGAGACCGTCAATCATTACAAGATTGAGGGAAGCTTTGCTGTGCGGTAACTGCGGTCATCCAGGGCGACACGCCCGACTGCGGGTGCCGGAGTGGGACATGGTAAATGAACAGCGGCAGTAAGCGAAGGCTTGCGGACATCCACGCCACCATACAGTGGGGATGCTCGTTCCCTTCCGAGCGTGAAACTGATTAACACCGCCCTCATACAGAGGAAGTTGTCTATGGGTTTCACATGTCTTGGCTAGAAGTTACGTGCGCATTCATTTGCGGTGAAACCACCACACGGCACGTAAGAAAGTAAAGACATACAGCGAAAACTGGCGACTGGACCAGGCCCCACGGCCGGACAGCGTTAAGACAAGAAATAAGAGGCGTGACAGCCAGCAGGATATGGATCCGGCTGGATCGCTGAGGAAGAGGACAAGCGTGGCGGGACAGAAGATCCGCATCAGGCTCAAGGCCTATGATCACGAGGCCATCGACGCTTCTGCCAAGAAGATTGTCGAGCGAGTGACCAGCACTGGAGCTCGCGTTGTTGGCCCGGTGCCTTTGCCAACCGAAAAGAACGTGTACTGCGTCATCCGTTCGCCGCACAAGTACAAGGATTCGCGCGAGCACTTCGAGATGCGTACCCACAAGCGTCTGATCGACATTCTCGACCCAACTCCGAAGACCGTTGACGCTCTCATGCGCATCGATCTTCCGGCTAGCGTCGACGTCAACATTCAGTAAGCACTACGGGACACATCTAGTTCCTCGAGAGCCAACTGAACTTTAGGCAGCGGAGAAAATTAATGAGTGAAAACGAGATCAAGGGCATCCTGGGCAAGAAGCTCGGTATGACCCAGATCTTCGACGAGGATAACCGTGTTGTACCGGTTACTGTCGTCGAAGCTGGGCCGTGCGTTGTTACCCAGGTTCGCACCAAGGAAACCGACGGCTACGAGGCCGTCCAGATCGCCTACGGTGAGATTGACCCGCGCAAGGTCAAGAAGCCACAGGCCGGTCACTTCAAGAAGGCCGGTGTGACGCCACGCCGTCATGTCGCTGAGATCCGTGTTGAGGACGCATCCAGCTACGAGGTCGGCCAGGACATCACGGTTGAGTTGTTCAGCGACGTGAAGTTCGTCGACATCACCGGTACCACTAAGGGCAAGGGCTACGCTGGCGCAATGAAGCGCTGGGGCTTTGCTGGCCAGGGTGCTGCACACGGTAACCAAGCTGCTCACCGCCGCGTCGGTGGCATTGGCGCATGTGCAACTCCAGGTCGTGTCTTCAAGGGCAAGCGTATGGCAGGGCGCATGGGTAATGACCGCGTCACCACCCAGAACCTGAAGGTTGCCAAGGTAGACACCGAGTCCAACCTGTTGCTCATCAAGGGCGCAGTACCAGGCAACAACGGCGGCCTCGTCGTCGTTAAGACCGCAGTGAAGGGCGGTGCACACGCATGAGCAATCTAAAGCTTGATGTCCACACCGCTGACGGTAAGACCAATGGCACAGTAGAGCTTCCTGCTTCCATCTTCGACGCAGAGGCTTCCATTGCGCTGATGCACCAGGTTGTTACCGCTCAGCTCGCAGCAAAGCGACAGGGTACTCACGCAACCAAGACCCGCGGCGATGTCCGTGGCGGTGGCCGTAAGCCATTCCGCCAGAAGGGAACTGGTCGCGCACGTCAGGGTTCCATTCGCGCCCCACACTTCACCGGTGGTGGCACGGTTCACGGTCCGCAGCCCCGCGATTACAGCCAGCGTACGCCTAAGAAGATGAAGGCTGCTGCTTTGCGTGGTGCTCTGACCGATCGCGCACGTCACTCTCGTATCCACGTTGTGGAGGAGTTGGTGCCAGGGCAGACCCCATCGACCAAGTCTGCTCGCGCATTCTTGGAGCGTCTGACTGACCGTAAGTCCGTGCTGGTCGTGTTGACCCGCGAGGATGTCACCGGTTTGAAGTCCGCTCGCAACCTGCCTAACGTCCACATTCTGGTCAACGACCAGCTCAACACTTACGACGTGTTGAATTCCGACGACGTGGTGTTCTCCGTGGAGGCACTGAACGCATTCATCAACGCTGCTGACACAGCTCAGAAGACCAAGGAAGAGGCTAAGTAATGAGCACTATTGCGGATCCTCGCGACATTATTCTCGCTCCGGTCGTGTCTGAGAAGTCCTACGGCCTGATGGAGCAAAACGTTTACACGTTCCTGGTAAACCCAGCATCCAACAAGACCCAAATTAAGATTGCCGTCGAGCAGATCTTCGGTGTGAAGGTTGCCTCCGTGAACACCGCCAACCGCGAGGGTAAGCGCAAGCGCACCCGTACCGGTTACGGACGTCGCAAGGCAACCAAGCGCGCCATGGTGACCCTGGTCGCCGGCAGCGATCCGATCGACATCTTCGGAGGCCAGGCCTAAGGCCCGGTACTTTCCGAAAGGTAAAGAGGAAGCAAAAGTATGGCTATTCGCAAGTACAAGCCGACTACGCCGGGTCGCCGCCAGAGCTCAGTCTCCAAGTTCGAGGAAATCACTCGTTCCACTCCGGAGAAGAGCCTGCTGCGCCCGCTGTCGAAGACCGGTGGCCGTAACGTTCACGGCCACATCACCACCCGTCACAAGGGTGGCGGCCACAAGCGTCGTTACCGTGTCATCGACTTCCGTCGTAATGACAAGGACGGCGTATTGGCTAAAGTCGCTCACATTGAGTACGACCCGAACCGCACCGCAAACATCGCCTTGCTGCACTACTTTGATGGCGAGAAGCGTTACATCATCGCTCCCCGTAACTTGAAGCAGGGCACAATCGTGGAATCCGGTCCTAACGCAGACATCAAGGTTGGCAACAACCTTCCACTGCGCAACATCCCAACCGGTACCACCATCCACGCAGTCGAGTTGAAGCCAGGTGGAGGCGCGAAGCTAGCGCGTTCCGCCGGTTCTTCCATCCAGCTGCTGGGTAAGGAAGGTAAGTACGCCGTTCTGCGTATGCCGTCTTCCGAAATCCGCCGTGTGGACATTCGTTGCCGCGCAACCGTAGGCGAAGTTGGCAATGCCGACCAGATCAACATTCGTTGGGGCAAGGCAGGCCGTATGCGCTGGAAGGGCGTACGCCCAACCGTTCGCGGTGTCGTCATGAACCCGGTTGATCACCCACACGGTGGTGGTGAGGGTAAGACCTCCGGTGGACGTCATCCTGTATCCCCTTGGGGTCAGCCTGAGGGCCGCACCCGTAAGCCAAACCGTCCGAGCGACAAGTTGATCGTTCGACGCCGCCGTAGCAACAAGAACAAGAAGCGCTAAGAGGAGGTAGTAGAGAATGCCACGCAGCCTCAAGAAGGGCCCATTCGTCGACGAACACCTCCTCAACAAGGTGGACGTTCAGAACGAAAAGGGCAGCAAGCAGGTCATCAAGACCTGGTCCCGCCGTTCCACCATCCTGCCAGAGTTCATTGGCCACACCTTCGCCGTTCATGACGGTCGCAAGCACGTGCCAGTGTTCATCGACGATTCGATGGTTGGACACAAGCTGGGCGAGTTCGCCCCGACGAAGACCTTTAAGGGTCACGTCAAGGACGACAAGAAGGGTCGTCGATAGATATGACTGAGACCGTGAACTCCGCACGCGCAACCGCGCGTTTCGTGCGCGTCACTCCGATGAAAGCACGCCGCGTGATCGATACGATCCGTGGAAAGAACGTGGATGATGCACTGGCACTCCTGAAGTACGCCCCACAGGCTGCTTCCGAACCAGTGGCTAAGGTTGTTGCCTCCGCAGCAGCTAACGCCGAAAACAACTTCGGCCTGGATCCACGCACCCTGGTGATCTCTGAGGCTTACGCCGATGAGGGACCAACCATGCGCCGTTTCCGTCCACGCGCTCAGGGTCGTGCATTTCACGTCCGTAAGCGCACCAGCCACATCACCGTGGTCGTCGAGAGCCAGAAGGGAAGTGCTCAGTAGTGGGCCAGAAAATTCACCCGCACGGCCTCCGCTTGGGTATCACCTCCGAGTGGCGCTCACGCTGGTACGCCGACAAGCAGTATGCTGACTACCTCGCCGAAGACATCAAGATCCGCGACTTCCTGTCTAAGGGTCTTGACCGCGCCGGCATCGCCGACGTTGTCATCGAGCGCACCCACGACCGTGTCCGCGTGGACATTCACACTGCTCGTCCGGGCATTGTGATTGGTCGTCGTGGTTCCGAAGCTGACCGTATTCGTGGGCAGCTGGAAAAGCTCACCGGCAAGCAGGTTCAGCTCAACATCCTTGAAGTTAAAAACATTGATGCCAATGCACAGCTGGTGGCTCAGTCCATCGCTGAGCAGCTGACGAACCGTGTTGCTTTCCGTCGCGCTATGCGCAAGGCAATTCAGGGCGCAATGCGTCAGCCGCAGGTTAAGGGCATCAAGGTCGTATGCTCCGGTCGCCTCGGTGGCGCCGAGATGGGTCGCACTGAGCGCTACCACGAGGGTCGCGTTCCTCTGCACACTCTCCGCGCTGAGATCGACTACGGCACCTACGAGGCTCACACCACGTTCGGCCGCATTGGCGTGAAGGTGTGGATCTACAAGGGTGACGTTGTTGGCGGCCGCCGCGAGTCCCTGATGAACGCTCGTGACGATCGTCCATCCCGTGGCTCTCGCCGTGAGCGTCCACGTCGCGGTGGTGCACGTCGCCAGCGCGCAGAGCAGAAGCAGGAGGGCTAAGAAACATGCTTATCCCTAAGCGCGTAAAGTACCGCCGCCAGCACCGCCCACACCGTACGGGCGTGTCCAAGGGCGGCAACCGCGTAACGTTCGGTGACTATGGCCTCCAGGCCCTAGAGCCGACCTACGTAACCAACCGTCAGATTGAGTCCGCTCGTATCGCCATCAACCGCCACCTCAAGCGCGGCGGTAAGGTGTGGATCAACATTTTCCCTGACCGTCCTTTGACCCAGAAACCACTTGGTGTCCGTATGGGTTCAGGTAAGGGTCCGGTGGAGAAGTGGGTTGCTAACGTGAAGCCCGGCCGTATCTTGTTCGAGGTGTCCTACCCAACTGAGGCTCAGGCTTTGGAAGCCCTGCGTCGTGCAGGTAACAAGCTCCCATGCAAGGTTCGCATTGTAAAGAAGGAGGATCAGTTCTAATGGCTACCGGCACTCCGGCCCACGAGCTCCGTGAGCTCAACAATGAAGAGCTGACCACCCGTCTGCGCGAGGCAAAGGAAGAGCTTTTCAACCTGCGCTTCCAGATGGCTACCGGCCAGCTGACCAACAACCGTCGTCTGGGCGTCGTCAAGCGTGACATCGCCCGCATCTACACCGTCTTGCGCGAGCGTGAGCTCGGCCTGTCTACCAATCCTGGTGGTGACGCAGCATGAGTGAGGCAACTGTGACTAAAAAGGAAAAGGGCGCACGCAAGGTTCGCTCCGGCTACGTCGTGTCCGACAAGATGAGCAAAACCATCGTCGTAGAGCTCGAGGACCGTAAACAGCACGCACTGTACGGCAAGATTATGCGCCGTAACTCCCGCGTGAAGGCTCATGATGAGAACGAAACCGCTGGTGTAGGCGATCGTGTTCGCATCGAAGAGACTCGTCCACTGTCCAAGGACAAGCACTTCCGTCTCGTAGAGGTTATCGAGAAGGCCCGCTAGGCTTTCAATCGCGGAACTTCTGTACAATCACCCCCGCTCGCCTCCCTTTCCTGGGAGGGACTGCGGGGGTTTTGTATTGCCTAAGAGGCTTGTGTGTGGGAAGGACCGGCGCTAAGTGTGAGAAAAGCATGGATAGCCGACATGCTCCACTCTATGAGTGACGATGGTCGGGAACGAAAAAGAACACCCCGGCCGGCGCTATGGTTTGTGAGCGCCGGCTCGGGGTGTTCCGTGTGAAGAAGAGTGAGAGAGTGAGACAGCTGAAGAAGGCTGTCAGAATTGTGTGCGTCCGTGCACATCGTGAAACCTGATACAGCAGCTCCCGATGAATCCTGGAAACACAATAAGTGTGTGAAGTAGAGCGTTTTAGAACAATGCGATCACGGTAACGATGGTGCCGATAACACCACCAATGATGCCGAGGAGCTTAGCGACATCCTCGAACTTCTTAAGGCCAGTGGTGTTTTCGTCCCACTTGAAGAAATCATCTGCAGAAGAGTTTGCTGGCTTCTCTTCCTTGTCGCCAGCATTGCCTTGGTCACTGGAGCCGGACGTGCCCTCGTTACCGGTGGTGCCCTCGTTGGAGGAGCCGGACGTGCCTTGGGTTCCCTCGTTACCAGTGGTGCCCTCGGCTGTTGCTGGCTTGGTAGCGGAGGCTGGCTTTGTGCTTTCAGCGCCACCCTTTGCTGCCTCGGTGGTGCTAGGGGCTACAGTGCCACCCTTTGCAGGTTGTGCGGTTGCATCTGCAGCGGTGCCTTTATCTGCTTGTGCAGCTGGTGCCTTTTCGGTCTTCTCGCTTGCTGGGCTTACTGGAGTTTTCGTTTCCTTGGCGGTTTCCTTTGCGGTTGCCTTGGAGGTTTCCTTGGCGGCGCCCTCAGAGATCACCTGCTTAGGGGTGTGGTCGGTCTTTACAGCTTCATCGGCAGATGCAACGCCTGCTCCAGCAAAGGCTGCTGCTGCAGCGGTAGACAGTGCAATCAGGTTCTTCTTCAAGGCCATATCGGTCTGACCTGCTTTCCTCTCAAATCTCGTAAACAGTAATAAATCAGGGGAATAAAAGGGTTCCTAGCTGCTGTATCACAGCCGTATGCGGCACGCCTTAGGAAATCTCCATGACTTATGGATTTAGAACTTAGTGTGCGCTTACTAGAAATGCACTAGTCTGTGTCACTTTTTAATCTTCCGTTAACCTAATGAGGGTGTGATTTGGGTGTAAATCCACAGGATGAGGCGCTGTATGAGGGGGAGTTCAGGGATCGCCCCTTTTCTTGATCCTCTTTATAGCGTTGGTCTGTGCGTCACTCCTCTTTGCCTAGTTCCTTAAAGCCAGTTTCTTAAAGCCCGACAATTGATCTTGTAAGATTAGGCTTACCTTGCTATGTTTGGTGCTGTTGGCGTCCCCCGTGCGATTTTAAGTCACGCTGCCGCCTTGCTTTTGTGCTTTTGCCAGCGCCATCGTCGCACGGTCCGCATCTCACCCACGATTTCTGACGTTAGGTATCCCCAGATGATTTCATCCGTTTCTCTTAGCCGTCGTGCTGCTATTAAGGCCGTCGCCGTGTTGACGGCGTCTTCATTGATTCTCACGGGTTGCGCCCGCGGTGGTGATGATGCGGCGTCGAATAACGACGCAGCAGGCAGTGAGCGCATCGCGTCCGTAGGCCTCGGTGATGCCGATACGCTTCTCGCACTGGGTATCCAACCCGTTCTCATTGCCCCTTGGGGTGCCGAGGGTGATGTGGACGCTTCCGGTGTGGGGCCATGGGCGAAGGACAAATTGGGCGATAACAAACCGGCCACCGTTTATGGCACGGGAACTGGTTTCACTGCGGAGATTCTCGAGAAGATCTCCGCCTCAGATCCCGACAAGATCATCGCGGTGAACGCAGCAGTTGATGCGCAGGCGAAAAAGGCGCTTAATGACATCGCCCCAACCACCCTTAAGCCAGAAGGTACCAAAGACTGGCAAATCCCATGGCAGGATCAGATTACTCAGATTGCTGATGCTGTGGACAAAGACGACGAGGGCAAACAGCTGATCAATGAGACTCAGAAGACATTCGATGACTTCGTCGCACAGCACAAAGAACTCAAGGGCAAGAAGGCGGCCATCGTGATGCCTTATGACGGCAAGATTGGCTTGTACACCTCTGGTGACGGTCGCGGACAGTTCATTGAAAACCTTGGTTTCACTATCCCCAAGGAACTCGAGGGGAACAAAGGCGAGTTCTACCGTGACATTGCACCGGAGAACTACAGCGACCTCAACAACGTAGATTATCTATTCGTCCTGGACTACCAAGGAGCCGCTGAAACCCTGAAGAAGGATCCAACCTTCAGTAAGTTGGACGTGGTCCGCGAAGGTAAGGTTCGTTGGCTCGAAGAGAACGTCGGTAATGCCATGAGCATGCCAAACCCCCTGACTATCCCATGGGCGGTCGAGAAGTTCGCGGAAACTATCTGACCTCTACACGCTATCTGACCGCTACGCCCTGTGTTGAACGAAGACTTAGATTCTGCACCCCCCTCACCCAGAACGCTGGATGGTGTGGGGGTTCGTCGTACTTTTACCCTGACAGCGGTAATGCTGCCAATCCTTGTTGTGTTGATGATCGCCTCCCTCTACCTTGGCTCGCGTGGACTTTCTCCGTCCGACGTCACTGCGATTCTTCTCCACGGCCCTGCTGAAAAAGTAGCGGAGAACCCTACGGGAGTGGAGCTAGAGCAGTCAGGAATCATCTGGGACTTACGCGTACCACGCACGTTGTTGGCGGTGATTGTCGGTGCGGCATTGGCGATGGCGGGTGCGATTGCTCAGAGTTGGACACGCAATCCATTAGCCGATCCAGGGATCATTGGTGTTAATGCCGGTGCTGGTTTTGCAGTTGCTGCTGCACTGGCAGCGGGATGGGCAACAACCGTCGGACAGCGGGCACTTATGGGTCTGCTCGGAGCGCTGTTGGCGGCGGTGATTGTGTTGGTGATCTCTCGCGTCTCGCGCGATCCGCTGACTCTAGTACTCATCGGCGTGGGTGTCACTTTCGCTTTGCAGGCAGCAACGAACCTGCTGAGCCTCTACTCCTCCGACACATTGGAAGGAATGCGCCGGTGGACAGTTGGTTCGACGTCAGGGCGGGGAATGGATGACGTCGCAGCGGCGGCTATTGGCTTGGCACTCGGTGTGGCGTGTGCAACGGCTGCGGCTCGCTCTCTGGATTTGCTGGCGATGGGGGAAGACGTAGCTCAAGCCCTGGGCGGTTCGCCTGCACGAGCGAGGTTTCTCGCGGCGGCTGCGGTAATCATCCTCGCGGGCACGGCAACAGCCACGGTGGGGGTCGTGACTTTCGTTGGCTTTGCGGTGCCTCATGTGCTTCGACCAATTACGGGTCCAGCGCTGACGAGGCTGCTTGTACCTACCGCAGTGGTCGGTGGTGTAGCGGTTCTTCTCGCCGATATTCTGGGGCGTTTTCTCCTGCAACCAAACGAGTTGGAAATGTCTATCGTGCTGGCGGTTATCGGCGCACCACTAATGATTGCTGCGGTGCGGAGGCGTCGACACTCACCAGTCTCGACAGATATGGAGGTGCCGGTGTGAGCGAACTGGAGTCGATTAAACGGATCCGTTTCATGCGTGTAGCGCTGTCTACGCTGGGCTTCATTGTGTTGACGGGAGTGTGCTACTGCATTCTTTTAGGGCAAGGGGCGGTAAAACTCAACCCTGTGGAAGTGCTCGATGTGCTCACTGGTGGCGGCACCCACCAGGCTGTGAATGTGGTGTGGGATCTGCGCCTTCCGATGGCTATAGCCACCGTGTTCGTCGGTGCAGCTTTGGGTTTAGCGGGCTCCTGGACACAAACGATGGCGCGTAATCCACTGGCTAGCCCGGATATCTTGGGAGTGTCCGGCGGTGCGGCCGTGTTGGTTGTCGCTGGCACTGTGCTGTCACGTCCAGCGTGGAGCGAGGAAATCCCTACCTTTTGGTGGCGTGCTGGGTTGGCACTAATCGGAGCACTCCTCATCGTCATGCTACTCATGTTGCTGGGTGGTTTTGGTACCTCTCAGCGAGTAGTCATTGTCGGACTCGCGCTGTCCTTCCTCACACAATCCCTAGTGCAATATTTGATGCTCAAGGCGGAACTCACACGGGCGGCGGATGCCCAAACGTGGCTCGCTGGATCCACCGGTTTCGTCCGTTCGGAAGCTCTGATGCCCATGGCTGTTGGGCTTGCTCCCTTTGTTCTCTTGGGGTTCCTGGTCACACGGGATTTGCCCCTTCTCGCTCATGATGACGCCACCGCTTCCACTCTCGGGGTGCCCGTCCCCAAGGTTCGGACGGTACTACTCATAGCGGCGACAGGTGTTGTTGCTGTAGTCGTATCGCTCGTGGGGCCGATCGGCTTTGTCGCCTTGCTTGCTCCGCAGGTAGCGAAGCTGGTGGCAGACACTCCTACTCCTCATCCAGTGTGTTCTGCTGCTGCGGGTGCGGCGCTAATGACAACGTGCGCAGTGGTCGCCGGAACACTTCCATTTACAGCTCCTGTAGGGCTGGTGACCGCCATTATTGGCGGACCTGCTTTGGTGTGGCTGGTGTGGGTCGCCGCGCGCCGCGGAACCCTGAAAGGATTCAACGCATGATTGTTCGCGTCGACCACGTGACGGTGGGTTACGCCGATGGCCCGAATATCGTCAAAGACGTTTCCTTTAGCGCTGAACCGGGGCAGGTGACGACCCTCCTTGGACCGAACGGATGTGGAAAGTCTACTCTTCTCAAAACTCTTTCGCGCCTTCTCACTCCTGCACAAGGGAGGGTGCATGTGGGTGACAAAGAGATTCATGCGATGACCGCTCGTGAAGCAGCACAGCGCGTCGCACTGCTCCCGCAGCATCCTCTATGCCCGCCGGGATTGACTGTCGCGGAACTAGTCGAGCGCGGACGCCATCCTTACCGAAAAGCCTTGTGGAGTGGTGCTGGGGTGGCGTCGAAGGACAAAAAGATCATCTGGGAAGCGATGGAGAAAACAGCGACTGATCACCTGGCCGCGCGGGACGTGGCCGAACTGTCGGGAGGGCAAAGGCAGCGTGTATGGATGGCAATGGTGCTTGCCCAGGACACCCCGGTGGTGCTACTTGACGAACCGACGACGTATCTGGATCCAGCGCACGCGATGGAAATTCTCGGCATCGTGAGGGAATTGGCACAGCAAGGGAAGACGGTCGTCGCTGTGCTGCATGACCTTGGTCTCGCCGGGGTGTTCAGTGACACGATGATCGTCGTGAAAGATGGGCGGAAGCTCGCAGAGGGCAGTCCACGTGAAGCGCTTACCGAGGAGGTTCTACGTGATGCCTATGGTTTGCGGGCAGAGGTGTGGGAAGATCCGCGTGGACATTCGCCAATTATCGTTCCGCGGGGCGTCGTTTAGCGCTCCAGCAGGGTTTGCAACAGTCCGCCTGATGAACGCCCCTCACACGGGGGAAGGCTTCTTTCGTCGATCGAGAAATCTAGTTTCTTACCCTAGGTGGGCTCATGGTCTGCTCTGTTTGCTCTGCCGAGGGTGGGAACTCATTGTTTGCACTGCCGAGGGTCGGGGTCATGGTCGTGCTCTGCCGAGGAACCAGTAGGGGCACCATTGCACGGCGTCGCTAGGTAGTCCCCACTGAGTGATCGCGTAACGTCGTATCTCTTTACACAGTGTTCCCTCGCCAGCGACCCAGACGTAACGAGATTGGGTCGCGGGGTGGTGGACGTGGTCTAGTTGCCGCAGGAAGGAGACGGTGGTGTCGGCGAATTCTGTGGCCGGGCTGAAGATCAGTTCCAGGGTGCCTAGTTTGTGCTCCCAGTCGGCGATGAGGAATGGCTCGAGGTCGCGGTAACTCTCGGCGATAACAAGGAGGTGCATTTCGTGCAGCTGCTCCGGCGCGAAAGCCTCCGCGTATTCGAGGATCGCCCGTGCCGACGGAGCGGAGGAGGGATCCGCAATGAGCGTCTGGGAATTGCAACCTCGGTGCCAAAGCCCGTGGCAGGTCCAAATACCGACGTCGTCGCCGATGCGTGCGTCGAGTACCCAAGTCAGTCCTGGTCCGTTGTGTACTGCCGTGGGATCTACGACGCCATGAGTGACCACGTCGAAGGTGATTCGGCCGCGCGCCGGGTCTGCTGTCCTAATGGTGTACCAACGCAGTGATGGACGCTGGTCGTCCGGCATGGCGGCGACAACCGCTCGGATATTGGTACCGCTGGTCTCCTCCGGTAGGCAGAGAGGAGTGCCACGGTGGGGTGGGATGAATAGTCCGAAGAATTCATCGGGGCCGGTTAGCTGAAAATCGACGAATTCGGGTGCTTCAACGCTGATGCGGCGAAGATGCTCCGCCGGTGCGGAAACGCTGCACACGGTGGCTCGGATGATGCGGTGCTCTGGGGCGGAGGGGGTGAGCGTGAGCTGGTGGTCGGCGAACGTGGCGCGTTGGGTGGGGCTGGCGCTGATTGCGCCGAGAGTAAGAGGTGGAGGTGCCATAGTATTAGTGAGCCTACCCTTACTCAGTCTTATGTAGAAGGCCCGTGAGGAATAGCGGCGGTCTTGGGAACCGGCGAGGCTATACCCGGCCTGAACAGTGGTGAGGCTATATCCGGCCTGAACAGTGGTGAGGTGAGGGAGTGTGTCACGGTGTGAAGGGGACGAGGGGTACATCCGGTCTTGGGCGCGAAAGAGTGCAGCACTTCTGTATGGAACGGATAGTCGATGATTTGTTTCTTGTGCCTGCACCGTGGAATAATACCCGGGTTGTCTGTTTACAGACACGGACCATGTGCGCGAGGGTCGGCAATCCCACGCACGTCAAACAATCTAGGTCTATGAGGAGACTCAAGTGATTCAACAGGAATCGCGCCTGCGAGTAGCCGATAACACCGGTGCCCGAGAGATTCTGGTCATCCGCGTGCTCGGCGGCTCCACTAAGCGCTTCGCTGGTATCGGTGATGTCGTCGTCGCAACCGTCAAGGAAGCTGCTCCAGGTGGCACCGTCAAGGCGGGCGAGGTCATCAAGGCCGTGATCGTTCGGGCAAAGAAGGAAACCCGTCGTCCAGACGGCTCCTACATCAAGTTCGACGAGAATGCAGCCGTCATTATCAAGGCAAATGACAACGACCCACGCGGTACCCGTATCTTCGGCCCAGTGGCTCGTGAACTTCGTGAAAAGAAGTTCATGAAGATCGTTTCTCTTGCTCCGGAGGTGCTCTAAATGAAGATCCGTAAGGGCGACACCGTTATCGTCATTTCCGGCCCAGACAAAGGCGCGAAGGGTAAGGTCATCGAGGCTTATCCGAAGCGTGACAAAGTTCTGGTCGAAGGCGTAAACCGCATTAAGAAGCACGTTGCTAACTCCGCTCCAGAGCGTGGCGCCGAGTCCGGCGGCATTGTCACCCAGGAGGCACCCATCCACGTTTCCAACGTGATGGTCGTGGACTCCGACGGTAACCCAACCCGTATCGGCTACCGCTTTGATGAGAACGGCAAGAAGATCCGCGTCTCCAAGCGCAACGGGAAGGACATCTAACGATGAGCGAAAACTACACTCCACGCCTGAAGTCCCAGTACCGTGCTGAGATCCGCGAGAAGCTCAATGCCGAGTTTAACTACGACAACGTCATGCAGATCCCTGGCATCACAAAGATTGTGGTCAACATGGGTGTCGGTGATGCTGCACGCGATTCCAAGCTGATTAACGGTGCTATCGAGGATCTCACCCTGATTACTGGTCAGAAGCCACAGATCCGTACCGCTAAGAAGGCTATTGCGAACTTCAAACTGCGTGAAGGCATGCCAATCGGTGCGCGCGTGACCTTGCGTGGCGACCGTATGTGGGAGTTCCTGGACCGTCTGCTAACCGTCGCACTGCCGCGTATTCGCGACTTCCGTGGTCTTTCTGATCAGCAGTTCGATGGCCATGGCAACTACACCTTCGGCCTGAGTGAACAGACCATGTTCTACGAAATCGACGTAGACAAGGTTGATCGTCCACGTGGTATGAACATCACCGTCGTGACGACCGCGACCAACGATGATGAAGGCCGTGCTTTGCTCCGCGAATTGGGCTTCCCATTCAAGAAGGGAAACGCTGAGTAGACAAAACGACGCGTTAATAAAAGACAATCGCCGCTTTCCTGCTGTGCAGAGAAAGCGGCGATTGTCTTGTTTTTGTGGAGACTATTGGACGCGAATCACGTCGATTCAAAACTGACTGAATATAAAACTGAAGTAGAGCTTATTTGCTGTTATGTTGCGATGATTCATGAGTGCTGTCGGGATAAGCGCGCATGGGGCGCCCTGGCATGGTGTTATATTCTGCAAGGGTAGGGGATGATAAGTGGGCCGCCCGTCAGTGGATCCGGAATAATCTTTGCAGAGAGTCCGAATGCGCGTTCTAACATGTCTGGTGACACGACGCTGTGTGGGTCTCCGTGCGCAATGAGTGAGCCGTCAGATAGAACAACAAGGTGGTCGCTATACCGGCAGGCCAGGTTGAGATCGTGCAGCACCATGACTATCGTGCGGCCTGCATCGTTGTTGAGGGAGCGAATTAATTCCAGGACTTCCACCGCATTCGCGAGATCCAAGTGTGTCGTTGGTTCGTCGAGAAAGACGATGTCTGTGTTTTGAGCAAGAACCATGGAAAGCCATACGCTTTGACGTTGGCCGCCGGAGAGCTCATCAAGGTGTCGATGTGCCAGGTGCGATGTGTTGGTGAGTTCTAGTGCACGGATTACTTCTTTCTCATCTGTGGAAGACCATTGCGCATACCACGATTGATGGGGAAAACGCCCTCGGGCGACGAGATCACTGACGAGTATCCCTTCGGGTGCTGTGGGGGATTGAGGTAGGACAGCCAACTTTTTGGCGAGTTCTTTTCGGCCTATCTTTGATATATCGACGCCATTGAGCCTGACTTGGCCGTTAGTGTGGGGAATGATGCGAGCCATGGCGCGCAGTAATGTCGATTTGCCGCACCCGTTGGGACCGATGATGGTCGTTATTTTCCCTTCCGGGATATCGAGGCAGAGATCTCTGATTACCGGTACGCCGGTGCTATAACCAACTGTTAAGTCTGTGACACTGATCATTGGTTGTCTGTCTCTTTTCGCTGTACGCGTATGAGC
Source organism: Corynebacterium anserum (assembly GCF_014262665.1). Lineage (NCBI taxonomy): Bacteria > Bacillati > Actinomycetota > Actinomycetes > Mycobacteriales > Corynebacteriaceae > Corynebacterium > Corynebacterium anserum. The sequence goes on along the minus strand of NZ_CP046883.1, from coordinate 1,878,312 downwards.
AGGTAGATGAGGAAAATACTGCCGAACGCAGTGGTTGTGAGTCCGACTGAGGCAGTAGGGGGCAGTATTGTTTGCGTTGCGAGATCGGCGGTTAATAGAAGAAAAGATCCCATAAATAATGAGCTGATAAGCGGCGGGGAAACTGTGGCGCTGAGACGTTGTGCTAATTGAGGTGCGACGAATGCGATGAAGCCTATGGGGCCAGCTGCTGCGACGGACGCTGCAGTGAGAGTAACTGCGAGAGCCAACAACGTGAATTGTGCAGTATGAATGTTTTGCCCCAGCGCGGTAGCGATGGTGCGCCCCATGAGCGTGGCTCGCAGTGTAAAAGCGACCCATGCCAGGGTGGGAATGCTCATGATAACGACGATGGTGACGGGAAGCAGGCGATCCCATGTCGCCAAACCCAGGGACCCAGATAACCAGAATTGAGCTCTCGCAACGTCCTGAATTTTGGCGGTAGTCAGCAGGTAGTTGATGTAAGAACCCAACAGCGCCGAAATGATGAGGCCGGTCAGTATCAGGCGGATTGGATCCACCCCGTAGCGAGAAGACAGAGCCCAGACAAGAATTGATGTGAGCAGTGCCCCGCATAATGCTGAGAACGCAATGCCTTGCCCTGCGAACCAAGCTAGTATGCCGGTGGTGGCGCCTCCGCTGGCAACTATAACGCTCACAGCTCCCGCTGAGGCTCCGATGGTTATACCGAGAATGTCGGGGCTGGCAAGCGAGTTGCGGGTGAGGGTTTGGGTTATCGCGCCTGCCAGCCCGAGAGCTGCCCCGACCATGACTCCGGACAGTGCTCGAGGCATACGCCAATGAAGGATGACGAGATGTTCTACGCTGTCCCCGCCCGGGGTAAAAATAACACTGAGAACACGAGTTAGGGGGATGGGATAGTCGCCGTGTGCGAGGCAGATGGCAAAAAGCAGGAAGGTAGCGGTCGCTAAAGCGCCGGCGGCAAAGGCTGCGCGGGCTCGAAAGGCGAAAGAGATTCTTCCCCAGCGTAGGGAGGTGTGTCCACTGTGTGGTACACGCGTGTGGGGCGTACCGGCGCGTAGTGCGCTCGTGCGAGGTGCGCGGGCTTGTAGTGCGTGCTCGGCTGAGTCCTGGCCAGTGCTCACAGCGACCACCTTTTTCTATTCCATAGCACGGAGAGGCACAACGGTGCACCAATTATCGCTAGCATGATGCCCATGTGCAGTTCAGCAGGGCGGATGATCACACGGCCGATGACGTCTGCCGTGAGCAGTAGAGTGGCTCCTGCGATCGCGGAGTAAGGCAGAACCCAGCGGTAATCAGGTCCTGTGAGGGTACGGGCGATATGTGGAACCATGAGTCCAATAAAGGCGATAGGTCCTGCTGCGGCGGTGGAAGCCCCCACGAGAATCGCGATACTACTGATTCCCACAAAACGGGCCATGCTGGTGTGTACGCCGAGGGCGCTGGCGGTGTCATCACCTAGGTTCAGCATGTTGATCTGGGGAGCGTTCCCGACAGCGAGAACTAGTCCAATCAGGATAAAGGGCAGTATGCCCCAGAAAATGGGCATGTCACGCCCTTCGAGGCTGCTTACAGTCCACAAACGCATGGTGTCGAGGGTTACCGCGTCCGAGAGGACGATCATTGTGGTGAAGGATGAAAGTGCTGCGCTGAGCGCCGCTCCAACCAAGATTAAGGTCAGTGGGTGGGCGTGCTCTTTTCCCACCGACGCCACCAAGAATGTAATGATAGTGGCTCCTAATGCCCCGAGTAATGCTGCGATAGCCATGCCGTGCACGCCGTGTACTCCGAGATATGTGATGGCGATGACGACTGCGAACGCTGCCCCAGAGGAGGTGCCGAGCAGACCTGGATCGGCAAGGGGATTTCTGGTGTGTCCCTGGATGACAGCACCAGCTGAGCCTGTGGCCAGTCCAATGAGTAAACCGATGAGAGTACGCGGGATACGGTGTTCGACGATGGTGGAATATTCGGGGGACGGGAAGGTGGCGTCGCCACGAAAAAAAGAGATGAGGAATGTGGGGCTTATTGGTCGTGATCCCAAAGCCATACTTGCGGTGCAGGCGAGGAAGAGTGCGACGAGAAGGGCAGCGAGTCCCCATACGCGACGTTTACGGATCGAGGACATGTGTGGTGCAGTGATAACGCATCACCTCCTTGGCGTGTGCATGGGGCGAAGAACGCAGACTGGTGCACATCGCGGAATGCTTGTGTGCACGAGGCATAAAATGCCATCGGTTGTGAGTGCAGCTAGGTGTGAAGCAGCTAGGTGTGAATGTGAGCCGTTTCAGTGAACCCGATTAGTGTACAAGGCGCGCTGGTAAACGGCGAGAACTCAGTATGATTTGGGAAAACTTTCGAGAGCCGTTAGGGTGGATAAGTCTGTGTGCACAGCACATTCGTTGCGCATGCCCACAGTTCACGTACATAATCAACCACTTTGTTGTAGGCCCCTTGCCCCAAGCGGCCGCGTGACAAGGCAGCGAGCACCACACGCTACTGAGCGTATGGAGCGATGAGTGGCCAATGAACACGCGGTACACGCAATTTTAGGGTGAGACTGGGAACCGCAACGAGAAAGGCTAAAGGTCACATCCATGACCATGACTGATCCGATCGCGGACATGCTGTCCCGCGTGAGGAACGCAAATAATGCGTTCCATGATTCCGTCTCCATGCCTTCTTCCAAGATCAAGGCGAACATCGCAGAGATCCTTAAGAAGGAAGGCTACATCGCTGATTACTCCGTGAACGAGGAGAAGGTCGGCAAGACCCTGGAGATCACTTTGAAGTACGGCCCATCTCGCGAGCGTTCCATCGCTGGCGTGCGTCGTGTTTCTAAGCCAGGTCTGCGTGTTTACGCAAAGTCCAACAATCTGCCAAAGGTTCTGGGTGGCTTGGGCGTGGCCATTATTTCCACGTCCCACGGGCTGCTGACTGACCGTGAGGCCACAAATAAGGGCGTGGGCGGCGAAGTCCTCGCTTACGTCTGGTAAGAGGAGGTTAACCAATGTCTCGTATTGGCAAGGCACCGGTGACCGTTCCTTCTGGCGTCACCGTCACTATCAACGGCCAGAACGTTGAGGTTAAGGGCCCTAAGGGAACCCTGTCTCAAGAGATCCCTGCACCGATCGCTGTTGCGCAGGAGGACAACGAAATCGTTGTCACCCGTCCGGATGATCACCGCAAGAGCCGTTCTCTGCATGGCCTCTCCCGCTCTCTGATCAACAACATGGTCGAGGGTGTCACCAAAGGCTACGTCATCAAAATGGAAATCTTTGGTGTTGGTTACCGTGTGCAGCTCAAAGGCAAGAACCTTGAGTTCGCGTTGGGTTACTCCCACCCGATTCTCATCGAAGCCCCAGAGGGCGTAACTTTTGCCGTGGATGGCAACACCAAGTTCTCCATCGAAGGCATCAACAAGCAGCAGGTTGGACAGATCGCCGCCAACATCCGCCGACTGCGGAAGGATGACCCATACAAGGGTAAGGGCATCCGCTATGAAGGCGAGCAGATCCGTCGCAAGGATGGAAAGACGGGTAAGTAATGAGCAACAACGCATCCAACAAGGAAGGCCAGCGTCTGCCAGTGGGCAAGGATATTTCCACTCGCCGTCGCGTGGCACGTGCACGTCGTCACTTCCGCATCCGCAAGAATCTGTCCGGTACTCCCGAGGCACCACGCCTCGTTGTGCACCGTTCTTCTCGTCACATGCACGCTCAGGTTATCGACGATGTTGCAGGCCACACCCTGGTCGCAGCATCCACGATGGAACCAGAAGTGCGTTCCCTCGAAGGTGACAAGAAAGCTCGCGGTGCTAAGGTAGGCCAGTTGATCGCCGAGCGCGCTAAGGCAGCCGGTATCGAGTCTGTGGTCTTTGACCGCGCTGGCTACAAGTACCATGGCCGCGTCGCCGCTCTGGCTGACGCTGCCCGCGAAGGTGGTCTGAAGTTCTAATGACCACTGCTAACTACAACACCAACGGAAGGAACGCGTGATGTCGGGACGTGAACGTAACGGCGGACGCTCCGCCGAGAACAACGACAACAACCGCAACGACCGCGGCGGACGCAACGAGCGCCGCAACGATCGTCGCAACCAGCAGCAGGACGAGCGCAACCAGTACATCGAGCGCGTGGTGACCATCAACCGCGTGTCCAAGGTTGTTAAAGGTGGTCGTCGCTTTAGCTTCACCGCATTGGTTATCGTTGGCGATGGCCAGGGCATGGTGGGCGTAGGCTACGGCAAGGCCAAGGAAGTACCTGCCGCTATCCAGAAGGGCGCAGAGGAAGCGCGTAAGAACTTCTTCCGCGTACCAATGATCAACGGCACTATTACTCACCCAGTTCAGGGCGAAGCAGCTGCCGGTATCGTCATGATGAAGCCTGCTGCTCCAGGTACCGGTGTCATCGCCGGTGGTGCTGCCCGTCCAGTGCTCGAATGCGCTGGCGTTCAGGACATTCTGGCGAAGTCTCTGGGCTCTGACAATGCAATCAACGTCGTCCACGCAACGGTGGACGGACTGAAGCAGCTCGTACGCCCTGAAGAGGTAGCCGCTCGTCGCGGTAAGTCTCTTGAAGAGGTAGCTCCAGCAGCTATGCTGCGTGCCCGTGCTGCAGGACAGGGGGCATAACAATGGCTCTGAAGATTACCCAATTGAAGGGCACCGTCGGAACCAAGAAGAACCAGCGTGATTCGCTGCGTTCCCTCGGCCTGAAGCGCATCGGCCAGGAAGTTGTTCGTGAGGACACTCCCGTCGTACGCGGCATGATCAACGCCGTGCGCCACATGGTCAAGGTCGAAGAAGTGGCAGGAGAGTAAAAATGAGCGATCCAATTAAGCTTCACGACCTCCGTCCATCCAAGGGTGCAAACAAGGCCAAGACCCGAGTGGGTCGTGGTGAGGCATCCAAGGGTAAGACCGCCGGTCGTGGTACCAAGGGCACGAAGGCTCGCAAGCAGGTTTCCGCAGCGTTTGAGGGTGGCCAGATGCCGCTTCACATGCGCCTGCCGAAGCTGAAGGGTTTCAAGAACCCTGCGAAGGTTGTTTACCAGGTTGTGAACGTCTCCGACCTGGAAAAGGCTTTCCCTAACGGTGGGGATGTTGCTGTTGCAGACATCGTTGCCGCTGGCCTGGTTCGCGCTAAGCAGCCAGTAAAGGTGTTGGGCGACGGTGAGATCAGCGTGAAGCTGAACATCACCGCAAATAAGTTCTCGAAGTCCGCGAAGGAGAAGATCGAGAACGCGGGTGGCACCACCACCGAAGCCTAATGGCTTCGTAATGAGGGTCTGATTCTGATAACTAGTCGGAGTTGGACCCTCTAACTGTATCTTCTAACGGGCACTCGGATAGGGGAAGATCGATCGGGGAGGGCGGGGAGAAAAAGCCCTTTCGAAAAATTCCTCAAGAGATAAACCTCACGCGATTTTCTACAAAAGACCAGAAGAATAATTTCGATTAGAAAAGCTAGTGTGAGTAGTATAAGTGAAGCTTCAGGAAATGAAATGTTGGCAACCTGTGCAATGGGAACTACTGTTCCGGCAACGATGAGAGCGATAGTTCCAGTATATTGCCAAGCGTTTCTTGATTGAATTCCGTCATTGTTTTTAGGTAGATTGCTAGCTGAATTTTTGTATTCCATCGGAATGCTTCTGTTGTGGTGAGGGGGAAACGTTCCTGTTGTGGTGAGGGGAAACGTTCCTGTTGTGGTGAGAAGGAACAGGTGTTTACGATATTAGGAGCCTGGTGGAGGGGGGCTGAAAGCACTCGATTGAACTTATATCGTATCCGATACTCTCAAAAGAGGGTGGTGTTCTTGCGTGTAGACAGGGGAATTGTTGAACAGTTCCTACATGACTGTGAACTCTATCGGCGGGTATCTTTTGGTGTAATTCGGTGTGGGGGACGGTCAAGGACTCTGGGAATGTAACGCTTCAACCCTGTACAGAATGCTGCATCTGGTTTCAGGTTATTAGTGCGCTGAAGGTATTGTTTCGCGCGCGTGGAGTCGGTAACTTTACATCTTATGAAAATGACAATGCTTACCAATAAGGGTATTGTGGCCGGAATTGTTGCGGCAGTGCTCCCTGTATCCCTAGCTGCCTGTGCCTCGAACGAATCAGAAAAAGTGGCTGGTAGCCCCAGCTCATCCGGCCATGAGCGTCCTGCAGCCCCGCCTGCGCATGCGAAACCCATCAAAGCATCACTCGATATCACTGACGCACACGGCGCAAAGGTCACGCTGGATCACATCCCCGACCGCGTTGTGTGCTTGACCGGTATCTGTGATGATCTGTTGATCTCCTTGGGTAAGAAACCGGTGGCCACTACCAGCCCAGAACTTCTGAAAGACAAGCACTTCCTAGGCCCAGAAGAAGGCTCAAAAATCCCCGTAATCAAAGGCGGTTTCGGCTCTGAAGACGTGGGAGACATAGCTTCCTATAAACCGGATCTCGTAATAGGCCTCAAGGGAGTCCACGATGGCCTCACCGCTGGCGTCGAAAAGATTGCTCCACTATGGAATATGCAAGTGGACAGTGTTGAAGACTCCGTAGACTACTTGCGGGACATGGCTGCGCTTCTGGATAAAACCGCCGAGGGAGAGAAGGAAGAAAACGCGTTTTACGACGCCCTACGTCAAGCCCGCCAGACTGCGGATGAGAAGAACTTGTTACAAACCAAGGTCGTCTCCATGTACACCTCATCATCCGGCACGGGTGTCAATACACGTAACGAGCTGCTCGGAGAGCTGCTCGCCAATGTCTACGCCTATCCCTGGGATGGGAAGAGCGATGACCCGATGCAAGCTGGCCAGTACTCCGTGGAGGAAATTCTCAAGGTCAATCCACAAATCGCATTTGTCCAATCATTCGTCTTCGCACCCGGTGACAAAACACTCACCGAACAATGGAAAGACAACCCAGTGTGGAAGCAGGTCGACGCCGTGAAGAATAACAAGGTTCATGAAGTCAACGTCGGCGTATGGGCAGAAGGCCGCGGACCTCGATCTCTGTCCGTTGTGCTCGAACAGGCGCTTGACGCATCTCGGTGAGCCATAGCAACGTGCCACACAGTGCAACGCGAACAGTGCAGGGAACAATCCTGCGATGGCTGTAGGGAATAACTCCGCAGAGACTAAAGGCAACACTTCCGCGGAGACCACAGACAACAACCGTTTAGGCAATACAGAGAATCAGGACAAACTAGGTCGCTCACACATGCTGTCGCAAACAAGGACGTTACTTATAACGGGTGTGCTATTCATAGGCCTTGTTGCAGTCGGAGCCGGAAGTCTTTTCGCCGGCTTACACGATGCCCCGACGGTCGTCATTACGCAGATCCGAGCACCTCGTCTCGCGATGGCTGTCGTCGGTGGGGCGGCCACAGGTGCAGCGGGTGTGCTTCTCCAAGAAGGTATGGGAAACCGACTCGCTGTTCCTGAAATGCTCGGTGTCTCATCGGGGGCGGCCGCGGCGATCTGCGCCGTCGTGGTTCTCGGTCTTCCAGTGCCGCTAGTAGCACACTCTGCGGTGGCACTAGGGGGAGGGCTCCTTGCCGGGCTTGCGGTGTGGTGGGGTGCCCGCACCGCTCGCACTGCGATCGAAGTCCTACTTGTGGGAGCAGCTGTTTCTTCGGCCGCCGGAGCGCTCGTTTTGATCTTTGTGGGTTCTGCAGGGGAGACCCAACTTCGCGCACTCTTGCGTTATCTGCAAGGCAGTCTCAATGAGCTGTATTGGAACGATGTGACGCCCACCCTCATTGCTCTAGTTGTAGGACTGCCTTTCTTGTGGTTCCTTGTGCCGGGTCTGGAATTACTTCGTCTCAGCGACGATACTGTTCGCACCCTCGGAGCTCATCCCGAGCGTTTGCGTGGTGTGATCCTCCTCGTTGCGGCCGTCCTGGTGGCTCTGAGCGTAGGGCCAGCGGGTCCATTATCTTGGGTAGGTTTTCTAGGGCCCATGTTGGCGAGACTATTGACACCTCATGCGGGTATTCGGGCTTGGTTGCCTTTGGGAAGCATTGCGGGAGCGCTTATAGCCGTAGCTGCTGATTGGCTTGCGCGGTCTGCTTTTGCACCTGTGGAAACGCCCGTCGGAGGATGGACTGGCGTCGTCGCGGCCTTAGTTGTCATCGGTGTCCTGGTGACAGGAAGGCGTTTATGAGTAATCGCATACAGCACACTCATCAGGGGATGAATACAGATTCACCGGCTTGTTCCGCAACTAGCTTTCCAGCCGTGGAGCATACGGAAGCCCGGTCCACAGTGAGCCGAAAAGCGCGATCATGGGGACTGGCGATTGGCGTGATTGTCTTCACCATAACTGCTGTCACCGTCGACGCTTTATTAGGCAGAGGAGCCAGTGACTGGTGGAATGATGAGCACGCGCGCACGGTTCTCTTCCAGCTGCACTTCCCTCGAGCTGTGGCCGCTCTTGTGTCTGGCGGTGCACTAGCTATCGCCGGACTGCTCATTCAAACTGTCACTGGTAATCCGTTAGCGTCGCCTGAGCTTCTCGGAATTAGTCCAGGTGCTGTTGGAGGAGTCATGGTCGGAACCGTCGCGGGATTAGTGAATCCTAGCGATCCGCTCTCAGCACTCTGTGCGGCGCTACTGGGAGCGCTTAGTGGTGGAGCTGTGGGCGTGGTTGCCACTATCAGCGGTGGGGGTGACCGCGCAATACTTGCGGGACTAGTTCTTGCTGCGGCTGCTACGGGGATCAGTACGATCATTTTGGCATCGCAACCAGGGCTCACCGGGATGGCGATGCGTTGGTTGGCTGGATCAACGAACGCCTTGACGTGGGAGTCTGTAACCCCCATGTTCTTATGGGCCGTGCCTTGGGTGATTATCGCGGTCGCAGCGTCTGGACTGCTGCCGTTGCTTTCAGCTGGGCAACTACATTCAACCATCCTTGGGGTCGCACCGGTGCGTACGCGAGTGATACTCATGGGCGTGGCGTGTAGTTTAACCGCAGGTGCCGTGGCACTCGCTGGTCCGCTGGGCTTCGTGGGACTTGCTGTACCTCACATCATGCGAAGATTGTTCGGCGCCGCGTCACCTTGGCTCGTGATTGTCACTCTCATCGGTGGCGCTGGGGGAATGGTTGCTTGTGACGCGCTGGCGCAATTGATCGGCCGGGTTTTATCTATGGGGAATAACTCCATCGGTGTCCCCGTCGGCGCAGTTGCAGCTATCGCAGGAGCCATCACACTTATCGGTCTTTTGCGACGACGAGCGTGATGAGAGCAGCGGTACGAAAGGGAAAAGGCCGGGCAACGGGGAGAAAACGTGGGGCGGTGCCCTAAACGCCATATCTCAGATCTAGATAACTACATCATTGGAGAGGAAGAGTGAAGGAACAGTGCCCGAAGCCCCTGCTGGCATGCCTCTAGTAGAGACATGCAACATGAGTTTTCGTTATCCCAAAGCACCGACAGCCACTGTGGAAGGTGTGAATGTGCGGATTGACCCCGGGGAACGGTGCGCCATCATTGGTCCAAATGGTTCCGGCAAATCTACTTTGCTGAGTCTCTTGGCGGGACTGAATATGCCGGAGGAAGGGTCTGTTCACCTGCAGGGGGTGGATACCCGGACCATGGGGCGGCGGGAATGTGCCCGCAAAGTGACGTTGATGCCTCAGGTGTTGCCACCTGTTCCGGGAATTAGCGTCCGTGAGCTCGTAGCTCAGGGTCGATTTGCAGAATCCGGGGTGTGGGGGATGCTGCGTCATACCTCGGGAAAAGATGAGGACACGGTTGCTTGCCTCGTCGCTGCGGGAGTGGAGGTTTTCGCAGACCGAGACGTGGATAGCTTATCGGGTGGCGAACGGCAGCGGGTGCGTCTCGCTCTCGCCTTGCGCCAGCACGCTCCCCTCCTACTCCTTGATGAACCTCTTGCTCATCTGGATATTCACCATCAGTTCGACATGCTCGATACCGTCAGCCATGTCGCCGAAGAGCAGAAACTCGGAGTTGTTGCGGTTTTACATGAGCTCGATCTGGCTGTGCGATGGGCTAAGCGCGTGGTGGTGGTGCACAATGGGCATCTCGTTGCAGATGGCAAGACGTCCGAGGTCCTCACGCCTGATCTTTTGCGCCGTGTCTTTCATCTGGAAGCTCGGGTTACCAGGCAGCAAACCTTGGAGATTGTAGGACAAGCGGAGTGCGTCGGCGAGGCCAGCGGATAGGAGGGGGAATAGAAGGTGGGAAGCTGAGCGCAGAGAATTGTGTGATAACTCTCACAGAAAAAGGGGGTACACACAATTATCAAAATGAAAATAATGTTCAATAGCGCTTAGTGCGCACGCTGTTTCTATTCGGAAACGGTGACACTCAGCACCCACTGTGGGTGCTCTTACCGAAAGGAATATTCTACATGGAGAATGTCGCATTTGATGCACTGGATGCTTTCGAGCCAGCTGAGGGTCGTAGCTCCATCAGCGTGTCCCACGCCTGCTGCTGCCACGCACTTGTTGAAGATCTGTTCGCCGACGAGGACTAGTTCAACCACACCTTGAGAAGCGACCCAGCGGCAAGAATCGCCGTTGAGTGGTGCACAGCGTGTTTCTTCAGTGTCTGACATAGCGCTGTGCACCCACCCCTTCACTACGTCACGAGACCTCTTCTTGTCCTTTGCCGACGCCACCGCATCCGATCATCGGTGGGCAACCCCACGGGCACACGTCATCGCCAGCGATTTTTACACCATGAGCCTTTCTTCCACTTCGGTACCCATCCATGAACTTCTCCCCCCGGGTACCCTGCTATCATGCCACGACGGCGCGCTGCGCTTCCGAACCTCTGACCATCGGTGGTACACCGTGGACCCGTTCAAGCTTCCCTACGTGTACCAACCAGGTGATCTCGGAGAAGCACTCGTACGCCATGATCCGGCGTGCTTGTCACAGCATGTGCATCCGTTCTATGCACTAGACGCTGGAGCTGAACAGAAGGCACAGACGAAACATTATCCACTCACAGACAGTCACCATGGCCTCGATCTGCATGCTCTGACCGGCGAGGAATGCCTTCCTCATAACGTCGAGGAACAGCTTGCCCGTAAAGATGACCCTTACGGCGATGAATCTGACAATGGCCAGTGGTCGGTCATCGGTACCGGACTTCTTGCTGATGCATTGCGGGGCCGAGTGGCGTCGTCGCACAGCCAATCCCCAATGATCATTGCGGCCGTCAGTGACGAACACCCCGGCACCCAGTGGATAGAGATGGATCAGCACTGGATTCACCAACCGCACACAGTCTGGGTACGTGCTTATGCCGATGGAAACAACCTGCTTATCGAACCTGTTTCTATGGGAGCAGGCCAACCCGGACATGCAATGACGCAGGCTCGCTTACGTGCAGCGGCGGAACACCCAGAGCTCGACACTGCTCCCACGCTCCTGCGCGGACCATCAGTATTAACTCATCTGCATGTCCATGAGGGAGAAGTGGCAATAACAGCTCTGGTGCAGCGGATCATTGAGACCACGTACGCAGCCATTCGTCACACGGCTCACACCACAGCTCCTCAACCGTCCATGACATACGGGTGGTTGACGCGAGTGCAACTCGACACGATGGAAACCACAACCCATCCCGTGTTCCCCATTCCCGAGTGTGAGGACTTTCTTCTCGCACCCGAATGCGAGGAAGCTCTCGTCAAACCCGAATGCGAAGAGTACGGAGATCCTAGTCGAAAGGCGGGCACCCGGTGATGTCACCTTCTACTGATGATGTGCGACGGGTTGAGTTCACCATCACCGTCGGCAACGCCGCGCTAGCGACAACTTTGTATACAGCCCCGTTAGAGCACACTAAGCCCGATGGGCAGCGGAATCCTCGGCCAATTCTACTTCTACGCACTCCTTATAGAGCACACCATCACGAGCACGAAGCCCATGGATGGGTGCGCCGCGGGCTCAATGTCGCAGTGCAGGACGTGCGTGGACGTGGGGCCTCTACCGGTGAGTTTGAGCCTTATCAACACGAACAGGAAGACGGAGCCGCAACATTTGACCACCTGCTGACACTGCCTGACTGCGATGGCCGAATCATTGCTTATGGGGGATCTTATGCGGCGCATTGTGCACTGGCACTCAGTCATGTTCGCCCAGTGGCCGGCATCATGGCGCTCGTACCATGCTGGGACAGCACATCCGCCACGACGGAAAACGGAGGGGTTACCCCCCTGCTTTCTCCGGCATGGTGGTGGTGGAATAACGTACCGGGACGCGGTACAGGTCCGCGAGGAATAGAACCGCGACAGTTCGCTCAGGACATGGGTGAGGAGCTTCTCCAGTGGCGAGCTCCCGCTCCATGGCCACAGCCCACCAACTCAGCCCACGCATGGTCACTGCCGGCTCGCGCAAGCGAAATCCCCTTGCTCGTGGTCTCAGGAGTGGATGATGGGTTTGCTGCAGAAGCACAGCACACCTTTTTACGCTGGCCGGGTCCAGCCCAGTGCTACATAGGGCAATGGGATCACAGCTTACGACGCCGATCTGGCGCAAAAGCCACCGACCCAGGAGCCATCGTCTCCGCTTGGTGTGCTGAGGTTCTCCGCGGTGCCGTTCCATCGCGTGCTCTTTACTATGAGGTTAATGCGGAGAAGCAGAACGACGCCACCATCGCCAGCTCGGAACTAATACCGAATGAAAACCAACCAGTGCTAGAGAAAACCCAAGGAACCTGGGTACGCATGGAAGAGCACGCTCATGGCTCACATCAGCAGGTTGCCCAACGGATAGTCCGAGCACACGCCCATGGGACAGCGTCCTGGACTAGCGATTCACAGCAGCCATTTCCCTCATGGCTGTGCCCGGTTGAAAAAGTAAGCGGTAGGGGAGCAGGAAACACTGATGCTGTGTTCAGCCGCCCTGACCAGTCAGTACTTGTCGTTGACGTGCGGGGGCCGCTGACGGTTGCCGGGACTCTCCGCGTACATCTGTGGGGAGACGTGGAAGAACAGTCACAGTCACTGTCGGCAGGCGATAGTCACGGTGACACTTTCGCCCACCTGCTGATTCGTACCGGAAGAGACACGCGTTGGGCGGCGACAGCTGGTGTGCGCCGCGTCTCCGGCGAGATGACGATAGTTTTCCCAGTGCTGAGTGTGCACATCGGAGCTGCCGATGAATTGCTCATACAATTCACCTCACATGATTTTCCTGTCCATGAGGTATCCCCGGGGCAGAAGTGTTGGGTCAATCGGGTAGTTCTTGACATTCCTGTGCTGGAGGAGCCCGAACTGGAAGCAACGACTCCCGATCCTCGCAGCCTTTTGGTTGATCCCATTTGCGGAATCATTCGCGAGTTGCATCCCATGCCGTTGCATTCAGATATTCCGAAGGAGTTTCACTGCGTCGTCTCGGAGGTCTCCGATCCACGGCAATTTTCTACATGGCTGGCCGATAAGATCGCCGGTGCTTCGGGTTTCAGTGACCCCCGTGAGTTGTACGATCCGGCGATTGGTGAGGCGGTTGAGCGCTATTGCGGCAACAACATACCCTCTACTTTGCGCCGAGCTAGTATCCGGGAACTGCGTGAAAGCGGTATTAACGCCATCAGTCCCGCGGAATTCCCCGGTCTACCACCAGAGCGCCGTAAGCCTCATGGGCCCTTTGATTCCGAAGATCCTGATATGCCCATCCTCTGGGCACAGGGCAGAGGTGCATATGGTCGACCCATTCTCGTTCCGGGTTCCCGCGTCTACCTCAACTGGAATCAGGGCTCACGCCGCAGCGAACCCCGGACACACCATATAGCCTATGCAGGGATTGCTGCCGGTCCCACACTGCGGTTTGCCGAGCTATCGGGCTTTACTGAGTGTGTGGAACGCGATGCCACAACAGCATGGTGGTCACTAGGACTCAAGGCAACTCCCCTCAACCCGGCATCCGTACCAGGGCTAAAAGCGGTGATGGAGCCTACGCCCTTCCACATCCATCTCCTCCTTCTGCCTAGTCCACTGGGCATTCCGGTGGTGTCGGCGCTGGTATGGCACCCTGAACTGCGCATCCCGGGAGCAGGTTTTAGTTGTCATGGTGATCCCATACGTGCGGTGTGGAAAGCACTCTCGGAGGCTTTCCAGGTGTGGACGGGCGTGTTGGGAGTCAAAGAACCTGATGGTGGGGGCTATAAGGCAATCCGGCAGGGCGTGGTGTCCCCACGCGCGTATTTTCCCTTCCGTGCCGATGGCCGTTATCTCGACGATGCGGGGGAGAACTTCGTTAACGTGCGTGACCTCGCATGTCAGGCTCAGCTGTGGTTGGATGAGCGCCTGCATCCATATTTGGAGCGCTTCCGTCCAGACAGTGAGCTCGTTGATATTTCCACAGTGCCCGCGGTGAATGCGGAGGATGTGTGGGATCGCTATCGTGATGATCCTGCGAACCGCGTCGCCGTTGTCGATGTCACTACAGCAGACATTGCCTTGTCCGGTCTCCGAGTGGTGCGCGTCTGCACACCGCGTTTGTTGCCTAATTTTCCACCTGCATTTCCGACGACTGAGACGCCCCGCTGGGCGGAATACCTTGACTATGTCAACGGGCAGAGGGATACGTGTTTTGAGAATGAGACTTCCGGGAAAGGCTCAGCAGAAAATGACGCCCTCAGCACGAGCGTACAGGTGCCCCATGCCGCAGAACATCATGTCCCAGGGCACCATGCGTTCAGAGTGGGCCTTCATGAGCTTGTCCTAGTCCCCATGCCACACATGTAAGGAGGTCTTACCGTGACTTCAACGACACACATTGTCAACGAGGCGTGGCGTGACGCAAATGACCCGACGTGCGGGTTTTCCCCTCCGGCTGCTGTACCTCGCCCGTCATGGTGGAAGCCCGTGCCAGGGGACAGCATTCTCAATGGGGCCCTCGGAACGACCGTGCACGGGGGTCGGCGGCATAGAAGAATCCCTTCGGCCGGCGGTCTTTACCCGATAGCGGTGGTGGACATCCACCCCGAGACGCTCACGTTGGCGTTGCGGTGGTGGGTCACATCT
Source organism: Corynebacterium anserum (assembly GCF_014262665.1). Taxonomy (NCBI): domain Bacteria; kingdom Bacillati; phylum Actinomycetota; class Actinomycetes; order Mycobacteriales; family Corynebacteriaceae; genus Corynebacterium; species Corynebacterium anserum. The sequence continues at coordinate 1,863,308 of NZ_CP046883.1, read as the reverse complement.
GCCAAGTACGGTCACCGTGGGTGGATAAGTTCTTTACTCGACGCCGGACATGCCTTAGCTGCACTGGAGATCCACGCAGGGCTGAACGAATGCCGTCTGGAGAGCGTGGAGGTTACTCCACCGGCCTCTATGAACGCCGCGCCGCAGATCCACATGCACTTTGCTTCACCAATGCCCCGACCCGCTTTAGCTTGGGCAGGTCCTGTCGGTGAGGATGTATGCGTCGTACATAATGAACCCACTACGCCCGATCCCACAGGAGAAATCCTGGCAGCGGCATTGGGCGGCTGCCAAGGAGAGAGTTATTGCCCCCCACGGGGCAGCTATGCGCTGTCGCGAGGTATAGAGCTTCCTCCTCTGGGGCACGACCCAGCTTTAGCCCAGGCGATCGCCCTCATCAGCACAGAAGATAGTGCCCGCCGACAGTCAGGACAGTGGAATTCCCCCTGTCCGCCAGTACCCTTGTGGCTGCTTGAGGCTCTCGCACCCGTTCTCCCAGTGGGATCAGTAATACAGCAGCTCTCCCCTGACGGACTGTGGTCAATCACTTCTGGTGGGCCTGAACCCGCAGCAGCAGGAGACGCGCGTGAGATGCTGAGCCAATGGTGTGGGGACCAAGAGATGGTTTCCACGGCAGGGGGAATCGTCACTACCACCGCGCCGGTGGAATGGCTGACGAATCGCGAGGCAGCAATAAACCTGCTGGAAGCAGGGCGAAGAATTCACTGTGCCCACATGCTGTGTACCCGCTACGGATTCGCTTCTCGGCCAATTGCCGGATGGGTTGGAGCAGATGTAGGTACGGCAGTGCATAGAGAACCCGCCCTGATCAGTCATGCTTTAGCCATAGGCCCCAGGGAACATGACGCAACGCAGGTACCGCGTCCCTTGAAACCACAAAAAGACCGACCACAAACAGAGCGCATTCAGCGCCGAGGACTGTAAGGAGAATCAGACAGTGATTAACCGCCGCTTGCTCAGCCTTGCTGGCCACGTGTGGTGGCCTATTGCGGGATGCGCACTCATGTCGTACATCGTCACTGGTACCTGGATTGCTCAAGCTGTTCTTGTTGCACATGGCATGAATGCTCTCGTGGATAACGATCGCTCCCGTCTCCTTCTATGTCTTGGCGCGGCTGCGGGGGTGGTGCTTCTCCGTGCTGGTTTTATGATCGCTCGTCAGGCGCTTACCGTGGCTCTTGGTATGCGCGCCCGGCGCCATCTGCGAGGAATGCTGGTGAAGAAGGTGGCCGACCTCGGGCCAGCCTTCATGTCCGGGCAGCGCGCCGGGGTGGTGCGCTCGACCTTGATTGAGGGCGTTGATGGTCTCGATCCCTACTATTCCGGCTACCTTCCCCAGCTACTCGTCACTGCGACGGTGCCCCCGGTGTTGCTGATCTGGATGGCTAATTTAAGTCCCTGGTCAGCTTTGGCGGTGGCGGTGTGCATCATCATTGCTTTCGTGGTTCCGCAACGTTTTGACTCGAAACTCTTGGATGCTGGTCGGCAGCGGTGGGCTGCTTATGCTGACCTGTCGGCTGATTACCTGGAGTCCATGCAGCAGATGGAAACGCTGCGCAGCCTCGGCGCTACACAGCGCCGTCAGTTGGCACTCGACGGTCGTACGTGGGGGCTTTACCGCTCCACGATGAGTTCGCTAAAAATTTCCTTGGTATCCACAGGCTTCATTGCGTTGGGGACACAAGCTGGTGTTGCGCTGGCGGCGGTGTTGGCCGTCGAGCGTTTTGGTGCTGACCCGGGGATGGCCAGCACTCTATTCCTGGTGCTGATGCTGGCTGCCGAATGTTTCCGCCCCGTCCAAGAACTCGCTAAGGCCTGGCACGCTGGCTACCTGGGAATTACGGCGGCCGATGGGCTCGACGCCATCTTGCGCCCCGTCCCGCCCGTGCCGGATGAAGGCCACAAGGAGATGCGATGGACTGACGTAGCACCGCCGACGATCGCTGTGACTTCCGTGAGCTACATCTATCCCGGTGCAGATTCCCCAGCTGTCCAGCTCGATGACCTCATTGTTCACTCAGGAGAGGCAGTGGCACTCGTTGGCCCATCGGGTTGTGGCAAGACAACGATCCAGCGGCTAATAACGCGCACTCTTGATCCCACTACTGGGACAGTGACTTTCGACGGCACCGACCTTCGCGACATCCCTTTGGCACGAGTGCGGGAAACCGTGGGTGTCGTCAGTCAGGATTGCTTCTTGTTTTCCGGGACCGTAGCGCGAAATATCGCTCTGGGTACGCCTGAAGGGGAAGACATCGATGAGGTGCGAGTGCGTCGGGCAGCCAAAGACGCCGGCTTACCCCTCGACCTCCTTGATGTGGAACTCAGCGACAATGGGTCGCGGTTATCCGGGGGACAAAGGCAAAGGGTCGCTGTTGCCCGAGCGCTTTACCGCGGTACGCCCGTACTCATTTTTGACGAAGCGACGTCACACCTGGATGAATCCACAGCTCGTCACATTAGCCACACTATCGCTGGGCTACGAGGGAGTCACACCATTGTCGTCGTGACGCATGGTACGGCCGAGTTGGCCGCAGTGGATCGAGTTATCGACCTCGCTGCGCTCAACACAGCGTCCCTCAACGCAGCAGTCACGGAAGTATAAGGAGAACAGATGACGCTCGGCAGTTTTCTCCGGGGTTTTCTCCCCGCATTGAAGGGCTCTCGCGGGATTTTCATCGCCACGGTTGTGGCGGGCGCCGTCCAGCTGCTGTCTGCCGCCGGAGCTACCTCAGTGAGTGGGCTCATCATTGGGCGCGCGGTCACTGGGCAGGACCCTGACCTTGGCCGATGGGGGTGGTTACTCGCGATGTGTGTGCTCGGCGCGGGATTAGGCACGTGGTGGGAGATGTATGTTGCCCATGACCTGGCTTATCGTGTGTTGGCGGAGTTGCGCACGGCCTTGTTTAGAAAGCTCACTCGCATTCTTCCACCGCGTCGGCGTACTGGGCGCAGTGGTGACCTTGTCACGACCGCGGTGGGAGATATTGAACAATTAGAGTGGTTTTTTGCTCATATTGCTGCACAGGTTCTCACGGTAAGTATTGCCACACTCACCGGTGTGATTGGTCTGGGCGTACTGGTTCCCTGGATGATTGCCGTGCTGCTCCCGGCCATTGTTCTGATCCTTGCGGTCCCGTGGATTGTGCATCGTTGGGCACAACGCCAAGCTGCGCAACAGCGCGAGGAGCTCGGAGCGTTGGGCTCTGACATCGTGGATGTTGTAGATGGCATGCCCGATCTGATTTACGCCAATGCTCTCGATGCGGCCCTTGCCGACGTTGATGAGCACACGGAGGCACTTACACGTCAGCGGATCCGAGCGTCCATTCGGGAGGGAGTTGAACAGGCGCTCACCACATCGATCATTGCTTTGGCATCGGTGGGATCACTGTTGGTCGTGTATCTCACCCACATTGATGCCTCTTTAGCTCCGGTTATTGTGGGGCTGTCTGGCGCTACGCTCGCGGCTCCTGCGCTGCTGAGTACAGTGTTATTGCAGGCCGGAGCGATACGTGAAGCCGGGGAGCGGGTACTGAATATCATGAATACTCCTGCAGAAACGCAGGAGCCATCGTCCGAAGATGCGGAGTCACTGCCTTCAAGATCATTGCCTTCAGTCAGTGCGCCGTGTCGTAGCTCATCTGTTGGTGAGACTAGGGAGCGTATGGCCACTTCCGGACTTGCTGCGCTTTGTCTTGAACATGTGCATTTTTCTTGGGATGGGGTGCATCCCGTGTTAAACGACGTGTGTCTAGAGGTCGCACCGGGTGAGATACTTGCTCTTACGGGGGCATCGGGGCGTGGAAAGACGACCTGCATCGCATTGGCACAGCGCCTCTATGACCCCGATGACGGTGTTGTGCGAATCTTCGGAGTTGATGTTCGGAGGTTGCCTGACGTTTCTTTACGTCAGGCAGTGGCTGTCGTGCCGCAGGAAGTGCAGACGTTCAACGGGACGATAGAAGATAATCTTCTTTTGGCATGCCCAGAGGCAACTGCTAGCGAGATGCGGCAGGCTCTAACTGCGGCGGGGCTGGAAGATTTCTCTCTTGATCGGGAGGTGGGCAGCCGTACACAAGGTCTCTCCGGTGGACAGCGCACTCGTTTGGGAGTAGCGCGTGCGCTTCTCGTTCGACCCCGAGTACTTTTGCTCGATGAGACATCGGCGCACCTCGATAACGCTACGGAAGAACTTATTCTTTCCACTGTGAGGAGGATGGCCTCTGAAGGAACAGCGGTCATGATTGTGACACATCGACCCTCGACGCAAGCGGCGGCGGACCGGGTAGTAGAGCTATAGAGAGCAGGAAAGAGAGCGGGAAACAGAGCTGCAGAGAGAGCGAAGTAGTGTGCTAAAGAGTGGAAAATAGAGTTGTAGAGGGTACAGAAATTGCTGAATGGTAAATCAGCCAGGAGATTGCGAAAGCTGATTATTGCGGACTCTGCCGGGAGTCACAGTTTTCGGTAGGCTCCCCGTGCTGATAGGATTCGGTGGTTATGTATCAGTCCACAGCTGACATGAATTAGAGTTTCTCAACTGCCACGGCTGTGGCTGGAACCCAAATCAGGAGGCTAGTTTGTCTGCCATCGTCTCGGCGTTCAAAAACGTTGATCTCCGCAAGAAGATTCTCTTCACTATTGCGATGGTCATCCTTTACCGCATCGGCGCCCAGATTCCTACGCCTGGTGTGGATTACGCTGCTATTACTCATCAGATTGAAGATCTCACTAGCCAGTCGGCCGTGTACTCCCTGATCAATCTGTTTTCGGGTGGAGCGCTGCTTAAGCTGTCGATTTTCGCGGTGGGGATTATGCCGTACATTACGGCGTCCATCATTGTGCAGCTGCTGACCGTGGTGATCCCGAAGTTTGAGCAGCTGAAGAAGGAGGGACAATCTGGCCAGGCGAAGATGACGGAGTACACCCGTTATCTAACGGTTGCCCTGGCTCTGTTGCAATCTTCCGGCATTGTGGCTCTGGCTGATAGAGAACAACTTTTGGGTCAGGGGATTCCTGTGCTTAAGGGTGATGTTGGGATTTTCGGCCTCGTGACGATGGTCCTGATCATGACCTCTGGCGCCGTGCTTCTGATGTGGCTTGGTGAGTTGATTACTGATCGCGGCGTCGGTAACGGTATGTCTTTGTTGATTACCGCGGGTATCGCCACGATGCTTCCAGCGGAAGGTATGTCGATCTTCCAGAACTCGTCGGGTTTCGTATTTGGTGCCGTTATTGTTGGCGTATTGCTGTTGGTAATCGGCGTGGTCTTCATCGAACAAGGTCAGCGCCGAATTCCTGTGCAGTACGCAAAGCGTATGATTGGCCGACGCCAGTACGGTGAGACGTCCACTTACTTGCCTCTGAAGGTGAACCAGGCTGGCGTGATTCCCGTGATCTTCGCGTCTTCGCTGTTGACTGTTCCTATTCTGATTACCCAGATCATTCAGTCCAGCAACCCCACTCCTACAGCAGATAACTGGTGGAACCGTAATGTTATGAGTGTGCTGCAGAACCCCTCTTCTTGGCAGTACATCATCATTTACCTGATCCTGATCATCTTCTTCTCTTTCTTCTACGTCTCAGTTCAATATGATCCCAACGACCAGGCTGACAACATGAAGAAGTACGGCGGCTTCATCCCGGGTATTCGTCCGGGGCGTCCTACCGCGGAGTATTTGGGCTATGTGATGAACCGCTTGCTGGTCGTCGGCTCCATCTACTTGGGACTGATTGCCATCTTGCCTAATATCCTGATTAACATGGGTATACAGGCTACTAATGCTGCAAACGGTTCTATGCCGTTCGGTGGCACGGCTATCTTGATCCTTGTTTCTGTGGCTCTGACCACCGTGAAGCAGATCGAGTCCCAGCTCATGCAAGCTAACTACGAAGGATTCCTCAAATGAGACTAGTTCTCCTCGGCCCTCCGGGTGCTGGTAAGGGTACCCAGGCTTCCCTGCTGTCTGACGCACTGAAGATTCCACACATCTCCACGGGTGATTTGTTCCGTGCGAACATTTCCAATGGCACCGACCTGGGCAAGCAGGCTCAGGAGTACATGGACGCCGGCAAGCTGGTGCCGACCGAGGTGACCGCTAACATGGTTCGCGATCGCCTTAATCAGGAGGACGCCCGCAATGGTTTCCTTCTCGACGGCTTCCCACGCACCATTGAGCAGGCTGAGCTGCTGGAGAAGATGCTGCAAGACGACGGCACCAAGCTGGATGCGGTGGTCAACTACGTAGTGTCTGAGGATGTCGTCGTCGACCGCATGCTAGCCCGCGGCCGTAACGATGACAACGAAGAGACCATCCGCACCCGCCTCGAGGTCTACCGTACGGAAACCGCTCCTTTGATCGAGCACTACCAGGACATTCTGGTGAACATTGATGCCGAAGGAACTGTGGAAGATATTTCCACCACTACTTTGGACGCGCTGGATAAGTAAACGTCGTGCTGGATAAGAGCACACTGTACCGCCCCGGTGCACATCGTGCATTGGTGTGGGCAAATACTTTTGTGCAGCCGCGCCCGCCACACCCCTATCGTGAATATGGGGGAGGTGGCGGGCGTGTTTTCTTTGGCGAAAGCCAGTCCGTTAACAAGGCCCAATCCTTGCAGAGCGAACAGCGGCACTGAGGACATCTGACCTCGTTGAGAACGAGTATTCTATCCGCGGTGGTGATGGCACCTGACCCGGAGGAGATAGAGCGCTGTGTCTGCAGTCGTGATGGCAAGGCCACTGGGATGTGTACGACTACTACCTACGAATACACCTGCGGTTAATCACTTACTAAAAAACTGAACACCTTAAGAGAGAAAAGAGCGCGCCACCCATGGGCTTTCGCAAGAAGAACAAGGCTATTGCCGCAAAAACCCCAGAACAGTTGGATGCGATGCAGGCTGCCGGCGAGATTGTCGGACGTGCATTGCAGGCGGTGCGGGAAGCAGCAAAGCCTGGCGTCACCACATTGGATCTGGACACAGTTGCCGAGGAGACTATACGCAGTGCCGGTGCCGTGCCGACCTTTAAGGGCTATCAGGGCTTTCCGGGGTCCATCTGCTCCAGTGTTAATGACATGATTGTTCACGGTATCCCCTCCAAAGAGGTCGTGCTCAAGGAAGGGGACTTGGTCTCTATTGACTGCGGTGCGACCTATAAGGGGTGGGTCGGGGACAGTGCGTGGAGCTTTGGCATCGGGCGGATTGACGATGACGTGCGCAAACTCAATGAAGCTACCGAGTGGGTTCTCTATCAAGGACTGAAAGCAATGGTGCCGGGCAACCGGCTGACAGATGTGTCATGGGCACTCGAGGAAGCGACACGTAAAGCCGAAGAAAAGTTTGGTATCGATCTGTACATCGTGGATGGTTATGGCGGTCACGGTATCGGCCGGACTATGCATGAGGATCCATTTCTTGCCAATGAGGGCAAACCGGGGCGCGGACCGATCATCCAGGAAGGGTCTGTGCTCGCTATTGAACCTATGTTGACCCTCGGCTCCGAAGACTCTGTTGTGCTGGATGATGATTGGGGGGTGGTCACTGACGACGGTTCATGGGCTGCCCATTGGGAACACACTGTTGCCGCTACCGCCTCCGGACCTCGGATACTCACTCCGCGTTACGGCAACTAGTGCGTAAATATGGGATGGGCAGGGACTGAGGAGCCGCAGAGTTTGCGATGAGCTGGATAAAGGGCGTAATGTAGTCGTCTGTCGTGTGGGAGTTTTATTTCCCGCTGGACACTGTGTGCCGGATCCTCGACACGATTGTCGACATGATTGTGGAACGATCCGGCATGAGACCACATACAGTTCACGAGACTTGTTAGGACGTTCATGGCTAAAAAGGAAGGCGCCATCGAGGTTGAGGGTCGCATTGTCGAGCCTTTGCCAAACGCGATGTTCCGCGTTGAGCTGGATAATGGGCACAAAGTGCTCGCACATATCTCTGGTAAGATGCGCCAGCACTACATCCGAATCCTGCCTGAGGATCGGGTGGTTGTAGAGCTTTCCCCATACGACCTGACCCGTGGACGTATCGTCTACCGCTACAAGTAAACGATCAGCGATCTGCTCGCAGGTTGTACTTATAGCGACTCTTTATACGTAAGCCTTCATACATCCATTCGGACAGCATTCGACAGCTCTGAGCCTGATAGGCCGGGGCGCCGTGTCTTCCGATCACTACCTTTGGCCGCGGCGGCCGAAGCCCGCAAGAAACCACCACTTGCAGAGAGCTGGTGGGTTGTTGTTCGGGATGAGTATGGAGAAAACCGCCGCTTTAGAACCGGAAGGAACCTGCCATATGGCACGCCTTGCTGGTGTGGACCTCCCACGCGATAAGCGCATGGAGGTTGCACTCACCTATATTTTCGGAATTGGCCCAGCCCGTTCCAAGGAGCTGCTGGAAAAGACCGGCATCTCTCCTGACCTGCGCTCCAAGGATCTGACCGACGAGCAGCTGTCCGCTCTACGTGACGTTATCGAAAACACCTGGAAGGTGGAGGGTGACCTCCGACGCGAAATCCAGGCTGACATTCGTCGCAAGATTGAGATTGGTTCCTACCAGGGCCTGCGCCACCGTCGTGGTTTGCCGGTTCGCGGTCAGCGCACCAAGACCAATGCACGTACCCGTAAGGGTCCTAAGAAGACGATCGCAGGAAAGAAGAAGTAATGCCTCCAAAGACTCGTTCCGGCGCTCGCCGTACCGGCCGTCGCGTCGTTAAGAAGAATGTGGCCCAGGGCCACGCATACATCAAGTCCACCTTCAACAACACCATCGTTTCCATTACGGATCCAAAGGGTGCTGTGATCTCTTGGGCATCCTCTGGCCATGTTGGCTTCAAGGGATCCCGTAAGTCCACTCCATTCGCTGCACAGATGGCAGCCGAGTCCGCTGCTCGTAAGGCAATGGAACATGGCATGAAGAAGGTTGACGTGTTCGTCAAGGGCCCGGGCTCCGGTCGCGAAACCGCCATCCGCTCCCTGTCCACCGCAGGCCTCGAGGTAGGAACCATCGCTGATGTGACTCCACAGCCACACAACGGTTGCCGTCCTCCGAAGCGTCGTCGCGTCTAATTTCTAAGAAAGGATAGGGATACATCATGGCTCGTTATACTGGCCCTGCTACCCGCAAGTCCCGTCGCCTCCGCGTCGATCTCGTCGGTGGTGACAGCTCCTTCGAGCGCCGTCCATACCCTCCAGGACAGGCTGGTCGCGCACGCATCAAGGAGTCCGAGTACTTGCTGCAGCTTCAAGAGAAGCAGAAGGCAAAGTACACCTACGGCGTTCTGGAAAAGCAGTTCCGTCGTTACTACGCTGAGGCAAACCGTCAGCCAGGTAAGACCGGTGACAACTTGGTGATCCTGCTGGAATCTCGTCTCGACAACGTCGTGTACCGCGCTGGTCTGGCTCGTACTCGCCGTCAGGCTCGCCAGCTCGTCTCTCATGGACACTTCACCGTCAACGGTAAGAAGATCAACGTTCCTTCCTTCCGGGTCTCTCAGTACGACATCATCGATGTTCGCGAGAAGTCTCGCTCGATGCTGTGGTTCGAAGAGGCTCAGGAGCGTCTCGTTGACGCCGTTGTGCCAGCCTGGCTGCAGGTCGTACCAGCAACTCTGCGCATCCTCGTGCACCAGCTGCCCGAGCGCGCTCAGATCGACATTCCGCTGCAGGAGCAGCTCATCGTCGAGCTCTACTCCAAGTAGTAGAGAAACACCCGACACACTTTCGCGAGCCGTACTTGCTCCCGCAACTTGGTGGGCTCAAGGCGGCATCCCTCTACCGGCGTCATATAGCGGTCGCCGACAAGGAGAATTCAGACAATGCTTATTTCTCAGCGTCCAGCGCTTACCGAGGAGTACATCGATCAGTCTCGTTCCCGGTTCGTCATCGAACCACTGGAGCCAGGCTTCGGCTACACCCTCGGTAACTCCCTGCGTCGTACACTCCTGTCTTCCATCCCTGGAGCAGCAGTAACTTCCATCCGCATCGAAGGTGTTCTCCATGAGTTCACCACCATTCCTGGCGTGAAGGAGGATGTCTCTGACATCATCCTGAACATCAAGTCTTTGGTTCTATCCAGCGAGTCTGATGAACCAGTCACGATGTACATCCGTAAGGAAGGTGCTGGCGAGGTAACCGGTGCGGACGTGATGCCACCAGCTGGCGTGGAGGTTCACAACCCGGATCTTCACATCGCTACCCTCAATGAACAGGGAAAATTGGACATCGAGCTGGTTGTTGAGCGTGGACGTGGCTATGTTCCTGCCGCTTCCGCTTCTTCTGAGATTGGGCGTATTCCTATTGACCAGATTTACTCTCCAGTTTTGAAGGTCAGCTACAAGGTGGAAGCCACGCGTGTTGAGCAGCGTACCGACTTTGACAAGCTGATTTTAGATGTAGAGACCAAGAACTCCATCACCGCGCGCGACGCAATGGCATCCGCAGGTAAGACCCTGGTGGAGCTCTTCGGCCTGGCACAGGAACTGAACTTCGAGGCCGAGGGCATCGAGATCGGACCATCTCCGCAGGAGACCGAGCACATTGCTGCCTACAACATGGCAATCGAAGATCTGAATTTCTCTGTTCGTTCTTACAACTGCCTGAAGCGTGAAGAAATCCACACCGTCGGCGAACTGGCTGCTCGCACGGAGTCCGATCTGCTGGACATCCGTAACTTTGGCCAGAAGTCCATTAACGAGGTCAAGATCAAGCTTGCTGGCTTGGGTCTTGGACTGAAGGATTCCCCAGAGGGCTTCGACGTAACTGAGATCGAGGGCTACGATGCCGTCACTGGCGACTTTGTAGACACCGAGGGCGAGGACATCGCGGAGTAAGTCGCTTTACGAAGCGCTCACATACATTCCAACGAGGAGAAGAAATGCCTACCCCAAAGAAGGGCGCCCGTCTTGGCGGATCTGCTTCCCACCAGAAGAAGATCCTGTCTAACCTGGCTGCTCAGCTGTTCGAGCACGGCGCCATCAAGACCACCGATGCCAAGGCAAAGCTGCTGCGCCCATACGCAGAGAAAATCATCACCAAGGCTAAGGGCGGCACCTTGGCTGACCGTCGCAACGTGTTGAAGCTCATCCCGAACAAAGAAGTTGTTGCTTACTTGTTCAATGAGCTGGCACCGAAGTTCGAGGGCCGCGACGGTGGCTACACCCGTATCATCAAACTGGAGAACCGCAAGGGCGACAACGCCCCTATGTCCCAGATCTCCCTGGTGACCGAGCCAACCGCTTCTACCGAGGCTTCCCGCGCAACTCGCGCAGCTGCCTCCAAGAAGGCTGAGGAAGCTAAGGCTGAGGAGTCCAAGGCTGAGGAAGCTAAGGCTGAGGAGTCCAAGGAGGACTAATCATCGTCCATGGGATTCCTAGTCGCCCAGGCTAGAGACTTGGTACGGGGCGAAATCGCACAGCGTTGTGGTTTCGCCCCGTCTTTTCTTTTGTTCTTTATCTGACCATCTCATTTCTTTTCTTTTTTGCGCGTACCTCATTACAACTCCCGAGACCGCCACTGCGATCTATTGGTGAATGCTGTGGCCTCTATCCCGTGCACTACACTCAACAGAGCATCACCGCGTACTTGGCAGGATCCCGTGGTCTATCGGTGCAGAAAATTTGTTAATGACGAGGAGAAATAGCATGATCGACGCATCTGAGCAGACCATCCGCGTCCGTCTCGATGTGTCTTACGATGGCACTGACTTTCATGGTTGGGCAGCGCAGAAGGGAGGTTTGCGCACCGTCGCTGGTGTACTCGAAGAGAAGCTGTCGTTGGTGACCCGCCATCCGATTCAATTGGTCGTCGCCGGCAGAACAGACGCCGGCGTGCATGCTGATGGACAAGTGTGCCACGCCGACATTCCAGCCAGCGCTTTCACTCAGCGTTCCTTAACCTGCCCCGAAGATTTGGTGCGCCGTCTGTCGCGCATGCTGCCGGAGGACCTCAGGTTGTCCGCCGCGTCGATGGCACCCGTAGGGTTCGACGCCAGATTTTCGGCGTTACGCCGTCACTATATTTACCGGGTGACAACCAATCCGGCTGGTCCACTCCCAGTGCGTGCCCGCGATACAGCCGTGTGGAGACGCCCGGTGGAGCTCACAAAAGTGCAGGCGGCCGCAGATGCACTCATCGGGCTTAACGATTTTGCCGCGTTTTGCAAAGCACGTGACGGCGCAACGACCATTCGTGAACTGCAGGTATTTGAGTGGACGGATGTGTCCACACCAAGTGAACCGCACACATATGAGGCACATGTCGTCGCCGATGCTTTTTGCTGGTCGATGGTGCGCTCTATCGTTGGGGCGTGTCTAACGGTGGGGGAGGGACGCAGATCTGAAAGCTTCACCGGCGATTTGCTGCGGGAAAAGCAACGGAGTTCGAGCGTGCCCGTGGCGCCAGGAAACGGCTTAAACCTCGTGAGGGTGGATTACCCGGAGGATGATGAGCTGGCAGCTCGGGCGTTGGCGACACGGGCCGTGCGTTCGGACGAGGAGTTACGGCACTAAAGCTGCGTCGGTACTCTCGGTGGAATAGCTGTGCTGACCCGTCGCTGGCCATCAGTAGAACTATGTCTGCCAGAACGTGTGCTTTCGTCACATTGAGAACATCACTGGCGGTCAGGGTGTCACGGTTGAGGAGGGAATAAGTGGCGTCGGCGGATAAAGGACAGAGAACCACGCGCACACCCGCCGGATCCCACGCAGCTTTCCACGCCTCATACACGGAAACAGAATGGGTAGCGGAGATGACGGAGAAATCCTCTTTATACCAGCGTATGTCACGGGTGACGTGGTGCAGCACGGACTGCTGGGCGCACACAACGACGGTGCTGCCCGGAACACAATTGAGTGAAAGCACCTCACCTGAGGGTAGTAATCCGATGCTCCATTCGGGGCTCGCGGGGATAGTGAGCTTGTCGGGGAGAGGACGCAGGGTGTCGGAAGAATCCGGGGTGTCGTGGAATTCTCGCGCCTTCACCCCACATGCTGCGGCCGCAAAAACTAACGCTGAACTGACTCGTTCAGGCACCCCGATAAGGAAAAAGTTCATAGATGAGTGACGCCACAATAATGGTGCCGGGTCAGAATCCTCCAATCGAAGTGGAGCAAGTAGAGCATGGCGGTCGATTGTCCGGCTTTCAGCCCCATGCCAGAAATGCTGCGGAGCTGAGGAAAGCGTAAACCAGCGCAGCGTGTGCGTTTGTTCTCTACGGCTATGCAGCATCAATGCTGCTGCGCTGGCTAGCGCGAGGAGAGCCAGCACTACACACAGCATGAGCCCTCCGAGATTTATCTCCGCCGGATGATCCATGAGTTATCCCCCTCACAACCCCAAAAGCGTACCGCCATCCTTGGGCTGGCCTGCTTCTTGCTTGTGGACTCTATCTAATCAAAATATTCGGTCGTGCTCAGCAAAAAGTAGCGAAACCCAGTGAAAAGGAGAGGGTATCGTCAAACGGGAAGCAACGTGCGCCCTGGCGTGCCATACTGAGCTGGAACAAGTAAAACAGCGCGTGAGACGGATTCCCTTGGATCCGTTGGGGGACGGCCTTATAAACAGCGCGCGACATGATAAGGGGGATTAATGCGAACTACAGGTATTCAGGTATCTGGTTACGGCTTTCTGCTGCGCCGACTGGAATTGGCGCTGGTGATCGGTGATCCGCGGATGGCCCACGATCCGCTGAGGAGTCAGCGGCGTGCGATTTTCGTGGGGGTGTTGGCGAGTTTGCTCATCGCCGGAGGTGCAGTGATGCTCGGTTTGCTCCGCCCGCAGCCCTCCATTGGGGAGACGCCTTTGGTGGTTGATGAGTCAGGAACGCTGCATGTACGCCTTGAGGATGCGTTCCATCCGATAACTAACGTGGCTAGCGCCCGTCTTGTTTTAAGGCAGCCTGCTGAGGTGCAGAAAACTACGTCGGAGCAGCTAGCTCAGTTTCCCATCGGCGATTCGATGGGCATTGCCATCGCACCTGGGTTGGTGCATGCGCCGAAGCGGGAGTTCTTATTCTGCGAGCCGGGAGTGGTGCTAGCTTCTCCAGAAGTCCGTTGGCATGAGCACGCTGTTTTGGAATCCCCGAGTGGAACGTGGTTAGTGGCAGGGCAAGAGCGTTTTAAAATCGACGCCACGTCGCCCTTAGCCTTAGGCGCTCCCACGATCCCCGTCAGCGATGGTTTTGCAGGACAGTTTGTGCGCAAAGCTGACGTGACGCTTCCGAAGGGAAAAACGATGATGCCCGCTCCATTCGATGTCGCAGGCCGTGTGCTCTTGGTGGGAGATAGGGCTTTTATGGCGAGTCAGGGAGGCATCGCAGAAATCACAGGCCCGCGGAGGGAATTGGCTGAGGCATTGTCCACTCATCCGCCGATATACGTGAGTTTGCAGGAGGTCGTGGAGAAGCCTCGTGTGGAGGTGTTGGAAGGAGTACCCCAGCACGACGTGCAGTGGGCGGAACCAGAAATGCTCTGTGCCGGAAGCAAAGGCTTGGGTGAGCCCCAAGGCATGCAACTTCCGAATGAAGTGGGGAAACTAAGGCAACCACAGGCGCCGGCGTACGACGGGGAGCATTTCTTTGGCCCGCGTGGTACCTCGGCCGTTGTCACTGAACGTGGTTTCGCGTTGGTGAGTGAGAACGGGCTCTATTTTTCTATTGGGCGTGAAGAGGATATTGAGGTATTGGGCTTTCCGGGTGTGCAGTCTGCGCCGTGGCGTGTGTTGTCGGTGTTGCCGAATGCAGGTCTTCTTTCTGAAGATAACGCGCGGGCGATTAATGTGACGATGCCTACGACAAACACCAACAGGGATAAAGCACCGGGGACAGAATAATCGTTATGAACAGGTTCAATGGGGTGTGCTTGCACTGATAATTCCAGCGTATGATCTTCCGAGTGAAAAGTGTGCGCGTGTTGATCCGGTTTGTGGTGTTGAGATGGAGGGAATGTGTGTTTATCTCTGTGGGATAGCGCCAGTTCCACGGCTGCTTGGGGGTTGATCACACGTATTGGAACGGATGTGCCTGGGGAAGCTCCGCCGGGGTGGGCGCTATCGAGCATGATGGAGCGCACGAGGTTAGCGGGTGCGTCTGGCAGGATTTGCCACACTAACGCAGCGGTAGCACTTACCACGGGGGCAGCAAAAGACGTGCCGGTGAAGGGCTGGGGGTCGCCCACAATGGTATGTACCTTCCCGTCCATTGTGAGTTGCGCACTCACTGGTCCTCCAGGTGCGTAGATGTCGGCCCATGGCCCTGGTGCGTTGTAGTGCGCGACAACTCTGCCTGCGTCCCATGTGCCTGTGGTGGGGTCTGGGTGCCGGGGCTCTACTGCCCCTACTGCGAGTACTCCGTCGATCATGGCTGGGTATGGTGCGGTCTTTTCGTCGCATTGCCCTCTGTTACCAACCGACGCCACTACGAGCACATTTTGTTTGTGAGCCCGCGCAATGGCATCTCTGAGTTGAGGTGTGTCTTCGCATGTCACCATAGAGATGTTGAGTACTGTTGGTTTTTCTTGGAGAGCGCGATTAATAGCATTGACTAGATCGGCGACGGTGCCGTTGGACCGCTCGGGGTGTGGAGAATGACGCACTGACCGTATGTCGGCACCAGGAGCAATGCTTTTGAGGACGGAGGCGACTGCCGTGCCGTGGAGAAGACAATGGTCTCGATCGCCAGACGTACCGGGGTTGGCTGCACCTGTGTCTATGAGGGCTATAGGGACGTTGTTGCCTGTGGTGATGGCATGGGGAATGTCGCCTACATCGAGGGGGAGCGAGGGGCCGGTGATCGGTGTGGCGCAGTGTGTGTATTGCGTGGGCATGTTTATCCAATCCCCCTGATGATGGTGAAAATACCCGTCGTGTATAAGGCGAGGGGAATAGCGACGGTAAAAGCTAGGGCTTCCAATAAATCAATGAGGCGGCCGAGCATCGGTGACGTAATACGTACAGCGGGTAGACCGACCAGCGCCAGGCCTGCAATGCCCCAGGGAACATGCAACGAGATCCATAGAATGAGAAGCGCGGAGGTTATGAGCATTGCTGATGCATGGATGGGCCGTGTACCTCGAGCGCTTGCTCCGCAGCCGGCCACGGCGAGGGCCAAGGCTATTAACCAACCGTTAGGTTCAGTGCCCCATGGGATGAGCTGGTAGAAGCACGCCAGTATGACTGCACAGAAGCTGATAACGAGCGTGGAATGCACGGTAACGATGGACCCAGCGCGGGAGCTTGTCGTTTCCTGAAATAGGCCTGTAGCAGGGACTTTAGGTAGGGTGATGCCAGCGATTCCCACCGAGAGTTGACCTGAATAGGCGAGGGCTATGAGCGCCACGATCAGTGTGAGCCCGGGATGGATGTTGATGGCCGCAAATACCGTGAGCGTAACGGTGGCGATTCGTGCAATGCCTGCTCGCCACACAAGCAGTGCAGCGCAGACGCATGCACCTAAAACATTGATATTGAGACCTATACCGAAACCAATTATGGCGGCAATGTAGGTGTATTTCTTGTCATAGAGAGATCCAGCTGCACACGCAAAGCCACAGAGCGTAGTCAATACTGAGGAAATGAGGACAGTGGGATTGCTCATGACTTGGCCAGTGGGCAGACCCCAGGCTGCGGCGCCGTGTGATGTGGTGGGATGAAATAACGGTGCGGAATGCCAACTCAATAAGGCTGCAATACCCGCCATAATCCATACTCCGTAGTTGCCGCGAATAGGTCCGGAGAGCTCTTCGATGGCTTCTGGTTGCGGTGCAGGAACGTGTGCGAGATCGAGAGTGAGACGCTCGCCGGGACGCACTCCGGCGTCGATAAGGGATTGTTCCGGGCGAATTGCCGTTAAAGCGCGTGTGAGTACCCAGTGTTGCCCTGGTTCAATTGTCGTTTCCTGCTCCACAAGGTGTGGAATGAGCTCAGCGACCGGTACATGGTCTGCTACTGCTGCGTTGATGATCGTGCCCGTTGATGGCACGGAAATGCTGACGGCCAGCATAAAGATTCCCCCTTAGAAATAGTCCCCTTAGATAGCGACGCACTGACCTCGCCAACTAACTCTTACTGCGTAAACGCCCCATATACGTGGGATGTGCAGTAGCGCGATAGGCGCGAGCACGAGACTGTGACGGTGAGCAGTGCCCGACCGCGTGTATCCGACGTATACGTCTGATTGCGTACGCGATGTACTCACTCTAGTAGGTGCTTGTGGTCGACGCATGAAAATCTGCGGAACGTAGGGTGCTTGCCATGAATCTGTAGGAATATTGGCTAATACCTAGCGTTATGCGTTTGCGCATGGCACACTAGGTGACACCTTGTGCGGATGGTCGGGGGTTTTTCCGTTCATCGCATATGAGGGGACGAATATTGGGGGGACAATCACGATGGGAGGGGACCCGTTATCATGCAATCTCAGGCTCCGCCGACGTTGCCTAAAGATAAACAGCCTTTTATTCGAATGCTCATGCCCGCCATCATGCTGGTTGCAGTGACGGGAATGATCGGTGCAATGATCTTATCTGGTGCAGGGCGATCACCGATGACGTTCATTTTCCCGCTCATGCTGCTGGGATCTATGGCCGTGATGTTTTCACCGGGAACCAACGTGGATGAAATGCGACGTTCCTTCCATCGCCACATTGATGCTCTCCGTGATTCGCTGGAAAGAACACGCACAGAGCAGTTGCAACGGATGGCAGAAGCCCACCCAGATCCGCATGCGCTGTGGTCTCATGTTCTGACAGAGGTGGATGTGACCGCGCCGACCGGAACAGTGCGGCTGGGGACAGCTGTGCAGGCTCCGGAGGATCCATTGGAGATACCGGTCAATGCACCTCCAGAAGACCTAGAACCCGTCAGCGCTATGAGTTTGCGCGACGTGGCGCTGAAATACGCCACCATCGAGGCGCCGGTTGCCGTGGAGTTATCGAGTTTTCACTGTGTCGTTCTCACCGGTGAAGGCGCACAGGGACTTTCCCGTGCGATGCAGGCTCAACTGGTCATGCAAGCAACAGATGCGCTCACCATCATCGGGCCACATGATGAATGGTTGCCCCATGATGGTCCTCAGAAGGTGACTTTTTGTGATGGCCGTTCACCTGTGACAGCGGGAGCGGTTGTGACCGACCCGAGCGAGGAATGGGTTGAGGATGCCAAAGCTCAGGGACTTTTACTGCACGTCGAGGGCGAGTCTAACAACTGGGTACTATCCGCGTGGACTATGGATGGTTGGGCGCCTTTTGGTGTGGCCGATCAGCTTTCAGATGTGGAACTTGCACAGATCTGCCGCTCCCGGTCGCAGGTGCGTGGTGCCACTAGTCTGTTGGAACTTCCGGGCGGTGATCTACGAGCGCCGATTGGCTTTTCCGGCGCACCAGTGTATCTCGATATCAAGGAATCCGCGCTGGGGGGTATTGGTCCGCATGGCTTATGCATTGGTGCAACGGGAAGTGGTAAGTCGGAATTTCTCAAGAGCTGCGTGATCAGCTTTGCGCATAACCATTCACCTCAAGAGCTGAACTTTATTCTGGTTGATTTCAAAGGTGGTGCGTCCTTCCTCAGCATGGATCGACTGCCTCACACCAGCGCCATTATCACCAATTTGGCTGAGGAGGCGGGGTTGGTTGACCGAATGCAGGATTCTCTGCTGGGGGAGATGCATCGCCGGCAAGAACGCCTCCGTGCTGCCGGATTGACCACCGCTAAGGAATTCAATGAGCGTTATCCGGGTGAAATGCCTGCGCTGTTCATCGTTGTGGACGAGTTCTCCGAATTGCTCCATGCCCGTCCGGAATTCGCTGATGTCTTCGCAGCGATTGGCCGTTTAGGGCGAAGTTTGCGTATGCATTTGCTTCTCGCGAGTCAGCGCTTGGAGGAGGGTCGGCTACGAGGCCTCGAGTCACATCTGTCTTATCGCATCGCATTGCGCACGTTTTCTGCTGCGGAGTCTCGGGCACTAATCGGGTCCACTGCGGCTTATGAACTTCCTGCTAACCCAGGGGCGGCGATTTTGTATGCGCAGGATGCCATTCGATTTCAGTCCGCGTATGTATCGGGGCCTGAACTTCCACAGGATCAGCGTATGGTGCGGAGGCTTGGCGTCGAAGTGCAATCGACGATGACCACGCAACAACGCGTGATTGAGCAGTTAGCTGGCCCCACCCATAAGCTGGTGTGGCTCCCACCGTTGCCGGAGATTCTTCCCGCACATGAGGTAATGGAGCCAGAAGCGCCGATGGTTGCGCGGGTCGGCCTGGAGGATCTTCCTTTCGAGGGTGAGCAGGTGGGATATTCGGTTGACCTTTCCCGACGCCACTGGGCGGTCGTCGGACAACCTCGTACAGGGAAGACGAGTTTTCTCCGTGCGCTTGTTCTAGGAACAGTGATGTCCACTCCTCATGTGCCGATCTATATCTTCGATCCAGGTGGGAGTCTGTGCCACTTGACTCGCTTGCCGCAGGTTGCGGCGGCCGTAGGAGTGGACCACCTATCGCGCCTGCTTGATGAGGTAGAGATGCTTACCGGACCGCGCCTGTTGCTCGTTGACGGTGTGGATCAACTCGGGGATGAGGAACAACGGGTGATTCGGATGGCAACCTCTGGTTTAGAAAAAGGGCTGCATGTGGTCGTCACTGCTTTGCGGTGGAATTTCCGCCCTGCGCTCAGGGATGTGCTGACGGGACACGTGGAATTCAAGATGACTGCATTGGATGCGCATTTTCGCGATGCGCAACGCAGTCTTCCTGACATGCCAGGACGAGCAGTATCCCATCGGGGTAAACACGTGCAGATTGCACATGTAACAGGACAGGACATCGAACATGTCCGCCAGATATCTGTGAAGCGTGGAGAAAAAGATAGAACCATGAAGGTCCTGCCCCGCCTTCTGCCAGCGAAAGAGATACCTGATTACGCTTTTGCTCTCGGCGGGCCAACACTCGACCCAGTGGAGTGGGACTTCCGCGTCTTCCCGCACATGGTGGCGGTGGGACAATCAGGTTCGGGCATCACTACGGCGCTGCGTTCGGTCGTGCGTGCGTTGCGTGCACGCAGCGACGTGGAGTGTGACTTTCTCATCACGGATGCCCGGCGCGGGCTACTGGATAACCAGGGATATGCAGTGCCGGAAGAATTCCGGATGCGATTGCGCGAATGGGTCGCTGTGCTGGAGCAGCGCATTCCTGGGCCGGATGTCACTCCCAAGCAACTTCGCGAACGGACATGGTGGAGTGGACCCGAACTGTTCGTGGTCGTGGATGATGCAGATGCTGACCCGGGTTTAGACGTACTTCACTCCGTGTTGCCGTATGCCGCAGATATTGGGCTGCATGTGGTGATGGGTAGGCGTTCAGGCACCTTCGCGCGCGCCAGTTATCAGCCGCTGTTGCAAGCGATGCGTGACCAGTCAGCCTGGCTGATCTTCAGCGCACCCAGGGAAGATGGGCCAATCGCGGGGCAAAAACTGGTGCGTAGAGATCCGGGGCGTGCAGTTTTTGTGCACGCTGACCCGTGGTTAGTGCAGGTAGCTATTGATGACATGGACACCGTCAGCAAGGTAGAGGCGGCAGAGAGCGATGGCTATTGCGTGAGCAATGAGAGTGAGCCGGTTGGAGTCCGTGTTGGAAAGGAAGGAGCAGAAGCGTGAACAATTCCGTAGAGGCTGCGCCTCTGCCACAGTCAATGCAGCCAGAAGATTGCAATGATCTGCCGGGCAAAGAGCCGTTGGGACCGCTTGCAGCTGCTGTGGCGCTCCAGGAATCGGGAATCCTCGTTCATGCCATGACCGTGACAGACCTATCGTCGGGTTATTGCGTAACAGGAGTTAACCCTGACGTGAAAGATCCTTTTCTGGCTGGAGAAGGCGAACCCACGTTCCGCGGTTCCCTGATTGGGCTGAAACAACTCGAAATGTTGCGTGAATTGGTGCTTGATGTTCTGGATCACCGCAAGGTACATCCGGAATGGGCGCAGATGGATACTCCGATACCCCGTAACGATTTTCCTTGGGGTGTGGGAATGCCTGAGCCCGATGTGGTGGTGGCCGGTGCTCATGCGGAGATCCTCGCTGACTACTTGTGTTGTGTGGGAGTGAGAGCAAGGAAGATCGACGCAGACCGTGCTCTGTGGATTGCCCATGATCTGGAGGAAGCTCGGCAGAAAATAGCTCGGTGGGAACACGACGACCAAGCTGACGAGAGCAAACCACATTGGAAATCACGGTGGCTTCGGTCACCGCAAGGACACGTAGTGCATACATCGCCGTTAAAGCTCGCTGCAGCTATCGGTGCGGTAATGCTCTTCGCTATCGGTGGAGTTTCCGTTATATCCGTGTTGAGAGACACCGATGCTCAGTCAGTTGTTGCTGGTGACCAGGGGAGAGGTAGCGTCGAAGAAAAGAATGCGGGAGAAAACGCGGAGCTAATAACGGAACCGGGGCAAGAACCAGGGGATACAGAGGATAGAGCCACGGAAGGAGCGCGTGACAGACCTGCACAACCGAACCAGACGGCAACGCCTGAGCCGCCGTGGCGTGAGCACCATATTCAAGGGCAGGAGATGCGTCCTGCGTCTATGAACAGAGCCGATGTTCCAGTGCGTATGGAACTGCAAGGATGGAGGCGTATAGGGGCTACGGCGGATCGAGAAGAATTTATGTCAGCAGATCCTGGAATGCGTGTGTTAGTTAGTGCGAAGAAGACTCCGTTAAATTCCCAGGAACAGTTGGATGCCGCGGTGCTAAAAGCAATCGACAATGCGGAGGGGGTACGTGTGGCGGGACGATCCCCGGTGAGTTACGAGGAAGCGTATCCAGAATCGACGACTCTCTGGCATGTGCGTTTAGTAGAGGGACATCAAGTTTCCATCGGTTGTCAGTTTAGAGAAGTCACCGGTCCGCGACTGGAAAAGTGTGATCAAGCTGCGGATATCGCTGGTCCGGATCTGAAGACGAAACGCTGAAAACCTCTGAATAGCGCAAGTCTCTGAGCAACACGTCACGAAGTTACTGCGCACCGCGTAGGGGTGATGGTTGCAAAAGAACGCACCTGAGGCAGGGAATTCAGTGTGGGGAAATGGAGCGGTGGGTGAACCAATACAGCGTGTGCGGAGTCTTATGTATGTAGAAGGAGGATGTGCAGGAGATTCGCATAGCTTCCTTCTGATTAACCAACGCCATCGTGGGGAGATAAACAATCTGGAATCTCACTGGGCGTATTGTTGCCGAGTAGTTAGGGGAGGGCTAGAGATGAGCTTTCAAACAGATATTTCAACTATGAATAGCGCCGCCGCGAAAGTGGATCGGATCAACGGCGAAGTGCAAGGAGAATTGACTCGCCTCCAAGGTGTGGTGCAAGACGTAGCTGCGAGTTGGAAGGACGATGCGCAAAATTCCTTCGCGGGGTTGATGGAGCGTTGGAATGATAATGCACGCCAGTTGCGTGAGGCGTTGAACAGTATCGCAGATAACATTCGAGCAAACGCCACAGGCTTCGATGACGCTGAAGCGGAAAACGTATCCGCATTCCGAGGCTAAGCACGAGCAAACTTTCAACAGCACATTGAATTCGTCACATCAGGGGAGGACACATCATGATTCACTATAACTTTGCCCAGATCGCTCAAGCGGCTGAGGATATCAACAGCACGAAAAACCGGATCGACGGGATTCTAGATAATCTCAAGCACGATCTTCAGCCATTAGTTACCCAGTGGGAGGGTGAATCTGCAACGGCATACCAAGCAGCTCAACACAAGTGGGATAACAGCGCACATGAGTTGAACATCGTGCTCGGACAAGTGGCGATGGCTGTACGGGACTCCAATGACCGTATGAGTCAGATCAACATGAATGCGGCTAACAGCTGGGCATAAGAGTTCAGAAAAATGCAAAAACGGGGTGCGCAGTGCGTTAATTACCTACTGCAAGAACCTTGATGTCCGCAGTGGTGCCTTCATCCTTTTCCAAAGCAGTAAGAAATACGTTCCAGGAATAGTAAGGGGTACGGCTGCGGTTTTGCTATGCGGATTTTTCTGCGATTCTGCTGAGTTTTTGCAGCTCTACCGAGCTGTGCCATTCGGGGGTTGGTTGCGATTGTCCTGTATAGGCAGATACGAAGATTGAATCGCCCTTGTTGGGCAATTTTTACCGTGCGCCCCAATGAGGAGTAATGAGTGGCGGGGAGTCATGATTTTGGGGAGACGTTGCTGTTCGGGTAGAGTTTATCGGGTTGCACACGTCCCTTCGCAGGGAACGTGGTCGTCCGTGGGTCCCAACCGGCCGCCACGGGCACTCGCAGATTCCATTGATCGTGCTAGTCACCAACAGATCCTGTGAGAGCAGCGCCTGGCTGGCAGCTCCAATAAGACTCAAGGAGTCCAACGTGACTACTTTCCACCCAAAGAGCGGTGACATTACCCGTAAGTGGTACGTCATCGACGCCACTGATGTGGTACTGGGCCGTCTTGCCGTGACAGCAGCGGATTTGCTGCGTGGTAAGAAGAAGCCATACTACGCACCGAACGTTGACTGCGGTGACAATGTCATCATCATCAATGCTGACAAGGTGCATGTTTCCTCCAATAAGCGCGAGCGCGAGATGCGCTACCGCCACTCCGGCTACCCAGGTGGCCTGAAGTCCATGACCTTGGGCCGCTCCCTGGAGCTGCACCCAGAGCGTGTTGTGGAAGAGGCAGTTCGTGGCATGATGCCACACAACAAGCTCTCCCGCGCTTCCATCAAGAAGCTTCGCGTCTTCGCAGGCCCAGAGCACACCTTTGAGGCTCAGAAGCCAGAGACCTACGAGATCAAGCAGGTGGCACAGTAATGACTGAGAACAACGAGAACAACTACGAAGGCGAGTACACCGCTGCTGATGCTGTGAATGAAGAGTTCGTGGCAACCATCGGTGACTCTGTAGCTACCGAGGCTGCCGACGAGGAAGCCCCAGCTGCTCCTGAGCTCTTCGAAGGCACTATCCAGACTGTCGGTCGCCGCAAGGAAGCTATCGTCCGCGTCCGCATGGTGCAGGGTTCCGGCCAGTTCATCTGCAACGGCCGTACCTTGGAGGACTACTTCCCTAACAAGCTGCACCAGCAGCTCATCAAAGCTCCGCTGGTATTGCTGGAGCGCGAGAACCAGTTCGACATCGTGGCTAACCTGAAGGGCGGCGGGCCGTCCGGTCAGGCCGGCGCATTCCGCCTGGCTATCGCCCGTGCTCTGAACAAGTACAACCCAGAGGAGCGCACTCAGCTGAAGAAGGCGGGCTTCCTGACCCGCGACGCTCGTGCGGTTGAGCGTAAGAAGGCTGGTCTGCACAAGGCACGCCGTGCTCCGCAGTACTCCAAGCGTTAAGTTTTTCGCGTACTGTCTCCAACCCCCACACTGTCTTCGGGCAGGGTGGGGGTTGTGTCTTCAGTCCACATTGTTCGCATTTCTTAGAAATCGGCATAGTTAATTCCTAAGTATGTTTGGCTAGTGCACTACTCGGCTCTGGAACAATCCCGGATAACTCACTACCTGGGTGGCTGCGCGTAGCTCACTGTATCGGTGGGTGCAATAGTTAAGTGGACATAGAACTAGAACACTGTAGATGTGTGTTTATAAATTGAAAGGGATCATCTGAGGGGGGTTTCCGATAATTCTGTGAGCCTATATCGAGGGTAGGGGAGACTGTCTTAGGGGCTATGACGTGTGTGTTTGTGTCTCGTCTAGATATCTACCTCTCAACAATAATTAAACGATGTTCAAAATAGCCTTGAACGGTGTTCATGTTCTGGGTTAACGTGCCTAAACATGAGTGACATTTTGGAAACAGCCCGCACTAAGGCTCTAGACAAAGGTGAAGGACTCACGCAGGAAGAGCTTCTACAGGTTCTGCATCTACCAGACTCGGACTTAGAAGAGATGGCTGACGTCGCGCATCAGACTCGCTTGAAATGGTGTGGTCCCGATGTGGAAGTAGAAGGCATTATTTCAATTAAAACTGGTGGTTGCCCTGAAGACTGTCACTTCTGTTCCCAGTCAGGACTTTTTGAATCACCGGTCCGTGCTGCACGGCTCAATATCGGAGACTTAGTCGAAGCCGCTAAGCGCACGAGAAAATCAGGTGCGACAGAGTTTTGTATCGTGGCTGCGGTAAAAGGCCCGGATCATGCGCTGTTGGAGCAAGTCGGTGAAGCGGTAGAAGCGATCAACAAGGAAATCGAGATCGATATCAGTTGCTCACTGGGCACATTGACTCTGGAGCAGGCGCAGCAGCTTAAGGATATGGGCGTGCGTCGTTATAACCACAATCTGGAGACCTCCCGCAGTTTCTTCCCTAAAGTCGTCACCACTCATAGTTGGGACGAGCGCCGTGAGACGTTGGACAATGTGCGTCGCGTGGGCATGGAGATTTGTTCCGGCGGAATTATTGGCATGGGAGAATCTTTAGAACAGCGTGCTGAATTCGCGGCTCAGTTGGCGGAAATTGAGCCTTGTGAGGTACCGATGAACTTCCTGGATCCTCGCCCGGGAACGCCTTTTGCTGATCGCCCCCTCGTGCCGGTGGGTGAAGGTTTACGCGCCGTGGCTATGTTCCGTTTTGCTATGCCGAAGACCACGTTGCGTTTTGCTGGAGGCCGCGAGCTGTCCCTGGGCGATGACGGCACAGAGAAGGGCTTACTGGGCGGCATTAATGCCATCATTGCCGGCAATTATTTGACCACTTTGGGTCAGGCCATTGAGAAAGATGTGGATATGTTGCATCGCATCGATCTTCCTATCAAGGCTCTGTAAAGTGCCGAGGGAATTGTCGATGTTATGAGTACCCGCTTCTCTCCGCAATCTCCCCTAGGCGGCCTCCTACAACTCGTGCGGCAGGAAACACGGAAATGGATGACGTAGTGATACAAGATAGTCCGCTTGCGCAGGCTGTACTCTTCGGAGTGCCACCGCTATTTCATCCGAATACTGGCCAAGACCTCCGTGACTGTGCGAATCCAGCGCAGGTGAGAGTTCATTTTGCAGCGGCTGCTGGTTTGGATGTGGCGCGTTACTGCCAGCTTTGTGGGCGGCGCATGATAGTGCAGGTACGTCCTGATGGCTGGAACGCTCGCTGTTCCCGACATGGAGAACTCGATTCTTCACTGTTGGATCACTAGTGCGTGCACACTGTTCAACCATGAGTGATTGCATGCTTCCGTGAGCGGTTAACAGCGCCTGCAAGCGTTTAATTACCGCAGGTGGAATGCAATTTCTAATTGACGACTGAGCGGGAGGGCCTGTGAGCGCACGTGTAGACTTGTCTCCTATGGCAAAACTCTTTGGAACAGATGGAGTGCGCGGCTTAGCTAATGAGAAACTCACCGCTCCTCTTGCAATGAAGTTGGGTGCTGCCGCTGCCCGGGTTCTCGTAGACCACGAGGCGCAGGGCAACCGTCGCCCGACGGCTGTGGTCGGTCGTGATCCTCGTGTGTCTGGCGAGATGCTTACCGCTGCGTTGGCTTCAGGTATGGCTGCTCAGGGTGTGGACGTACTGGATGTGGGAATATTACCGACGCCCGCGGTCGCTTATTTGACGGATGCTTTTGGCGCAGACATGGGTGTGATGATTTCCGCTTCTCACAACCCGATGCCAGATAACGGCATAAAGTTTTTCGCCGCTGGTGGCCACAAGTTGGATGACGCGGTCGAAGATGAGATTGAAGCGACCATGTTGGCATTACCGGAGACGGGGCCAACGGGTGCAGCCATTGGGCGCATTATTGATGAGTCTGACAACGCGTTGGATCGTTATTTGAGTCATTTGCGCAACGCGGTTCCCACTCCGTTGGATGGGATTCGTGTGGTCGTGGATTGCGCTAATGGTGCGGCGTTTACTGCAGCTCCAGAGGCTTATCGCAGTGCTGGCGCCGAGGTAATCGCGATCCACAATCACCCCAATTCCTACAACATCAACGATGGCGTGGGGTCCACTCATATCGAGGTGATCCAGAAGGCAGTCGTGGAGCATCAGGCGGATATTGGCCTTGCCCACGATGGAGATGCCGACCGTTGCCTCGCTGTGGATTCTGAGGGCAATGTTGTGGATGGCGATCAGATTATGGCAATCCTCGCGGTGGCGATGAAGGAAGATGGGGAACTTAAGAAGAACACCCTCGTGGCCACTGTCATGTCCAACTTGGGTCTGAAGTTGGCTATGAAGGAGCATGGTATTTCTATGCGGGAGACCGCAGTTGGCGATCGTTATGTCTTGGCTGATTTGCGCGCGGGAGATTATTCCCTGGGGGGTGAGCAGTCCGGGCACATCGTGATTCCTGAGCATGGCACGACTGGTGATGGAACGCTGACGGGCTTGTCGATCATGGCTCGCATGGCGATCACGGGCAAGCCGTTGAGCGAATTGGCATCTGTGATGACGGTGCTTCCACAGACGTTGATTAACGTGCCTGTGGAGGACAAAACCCGTATTGCCCAGCATCCTCAGGTGGTCGAGGCTATCCAGAAAGCGAAGGAGACATTGGGGGAGACGGGTCGAGTCTTGTTGCGTCCATCTGGTACTGAGGAGCTTTTCCGGGTGATGGTTGAGGCTGAGGATTCTGGAACAGCGCGGAAGATAGCCGGTCAGCTAGCTGCTGTGGTGGCTATGGTTTAGGCCAGCATGAACAGGGGTTGTTAATTCCTTTCCCGACGCCACGATAACTTGCCACCATCTATCCCTGGAAAACTGCCGTGTGCAGTGTGGGATGGTTGGAAGTTCGCGTCGTCTTTTTTGGGGTGGCCGGCAGTTCGGGTGGTCAATATTTTGGGGTGGCGTTTTCTGAGTGAACCATTTCTCAGACTCTGGAGTCTTATGGGGCAGATGATTCGAAAAGGGGGGATTCTCATGGTGCTGACTACCGAACCAGAGCAGGCTTTGCACGGAGCGCATAAGTTGCAGACAGAGCAGAGTCAGTGGGAGGAACAATTACAAGCGTTGAAACCTCAAGTGCCATTGTCTGCGTTTGGGAATGGTCTGCAGATAAAGGGAAATCAACTGCTGCAGTTAGTGAACAGAGCACATGATGTCAGGGTCGCCCATGCCCGCAGATTGCAACAAGCTGCAGCGTCTGGAGCAGAATTAATCGAAGCTGTCCGTACGGCTGACGAGGGCAATGCTGTGTCGTTCAATGGTGGGGGTAATCAGTGAGCAACCAACTAAGGCTTAACACGGCCATTGATGAACTGGAAAGAGTAGGCGTTGTCGTTGGTGCGTTGCGAGGACTTGCGCACTTCACAGAAGGCATGGATTTACAGGCCATCCGCAGACATCTGGTACCTGCTGTACATTCTGGAGAGCTACAGCGTGCCTTGCCGGCAGTTGCGGGTGCTGGGGGAGCCAGCGTCGTTAAAGGGCTGTTAGAGGTGTTGGGGGCGGCTGGTTCCTTTGTATCTGGTGTTTTGATGACGGGTGATTTTCTTGAGGGAGTGGGTGACGGTCAACCTTCTGCTGCAATTGATGCTGCGGCTCGAGAGCAATCTGAACATGAGCGCACGGTGGAGCAGAGCAGACAATCCACTGATCATGCGGTGCATTGCATGGAGGCGATGGACGGTTCCTGTGTCGCTCATGTGGAAAAGATTGTCTCAACGACGTGCAAATTCGTGAGACTAATACGAGGGGCTCTAGGTGATGGCGCGGGCCCAATGGTGGTTATTGAACCGATCTTGCATAAAGCCGTGAGCGTGATTCTTGGCATTCTACAACGGCGAAATGCGTCTCTTGAGGGGTGCATGGATGCCCTTATAGATGATCATCAAAAAGCGGCTCAGCCAGGGAATTCTGCAGCAGCTGTCTGTCAGGGGAAAACAGATGAGGCAGAGTCTGCAGCACCGAAACGCTGTGATACGGAGGCTGCAGGCTCCGCAGTGCAGAGGTTGTGCGAAACTGATGGGCCGGAGCAGCATGAGGAAAAACGGTCTATCGAAGAGGCACCCTCTGCAGCTGCGCCGAATACCACCATGTCAACGGTAACTGTTCCACCTAGTTCCGGGATGGAAGGTGCCAAGGAACGCATTCCATCTGTCAATGTCATGGCGCCTATTCAACCGGCACAGAGCCTACAGACTTCTCCGCTGGAAGGTCTGGCTGGAGCCTCCCATAATTGTGGTGATCAGCGTTTGCCACAGAGCGGGCTGGTTTCTTCTCTGATAGGGGCGGGATCAGCGGAGCTTTCGAGTCTTATTCCAGCGCAAAACTGTCCACCGCAAGTACCCACCACCCAGGACATACCGTCGGTTTCTACTTCTCAAGACATTCAACATCACATTCAGACGGGTATGGGCCAGATCCATGCAGGTGTGCAGCAGGGGCTCGGCAAAGCTGCTCATTTGTGGGATCAGTTTGCCGGAGCAGTAAATGAATCTCTGTGTCCGCCCGAATCCAATGGTGAACACTGCCCGTCTGAACCGACGCCCTGCGACGGACACAAGCTAGGTAGAGATGAGGCTGAAGATAATCTTCAGAAAGTATGTCCTCCTGAGACCGAGGTTGAGGCACCTTGTGTATCGGAAGCAGGAGAGCGGGAAGCATGCTCACCGGAGGCGGAAAATCAGAAAGCGGATGCATCGGAGCAAAAATGCGAAGAGAAATGCACCTCGGAACAAGAAAGTTCAGAGAAGAAAGCTAAGGAAAAAGACATATCAGGGGAAGAAACTCAGGATATGAAGTCTTCCACAGAGCCCGCTGAAAAGATCCAGGTATCTGAAAATTCCGAGCCGCCCCGTTATGCGGGATTTGATAAGAGCAGCCATCCATCGGTGCCCGTGGGTGCGGTAGATAAGCCGGTAGCTTCCTCGGCAGAAAACCTGGACCCAAACTCAGCAACAACACAAAATCCCACCCCAGAACAAGTAACAACCCTAGAGGAAAATCCGGCGCTTGAGGAAGAATCTGGTGTGGATCCAGCGCCTGGTGCAGACGGGGAACTAGTCGCAGGAAGAAGTGAATCTAACACTCCGATATCGCCCGTGGATCCCGAAGCAGCACCCGGGAGGCTAGAGGCGGCTCCTGGTAGTGCTGATCCACATTGGAGTCCCGACATTTGGGTGAGCGGTCTGAATAGTTCGGCTGACACCAACGCGGATGGCCCGACTGGACAATACCCAACTGGACAATACGTGAGAGATAACAGTGGAACGACCAGTGTCGCAGCGTCTAGCGATGTCCAGTACGAACTGTTGAGGAGTGGTCAATGGTGAATAAACACAAATATCAGATGATTCTAGACAATTATCTCACTCATGTAGAGAAAATAGTAGGAGAATTTGAACGAGAGATAGAGAAACAAACCGAAAAACTACGCCACTTGGGAACGAATAACACCGATGAGTTTAGAAAAAACGAAACCCTAGAGAAAGGGTCTCAGGAATCAGCTGAGAGTCGAGTCCCTCCTCGTTACTACCATGGCCAGGACAGGAGAGGGGGACTGGGGATTTTCAATGAATAGAGGCGGGGAATCGCACCCATTTCAAAGCACGTTTCGGGATGTTCCACCAAGTGCCTGATGCGACGAGTGGCTGAGCCGCGGTCAGTGAAAACCAGGTCTTTGGACACCCCGAAAGGAAGCAGAAGCGTGTAGTGACTACTTGATGAGTTTGCGCAGACTATCCACTGTGTCAGCATTCTCGGGCAACTCGCGGTACAACTGCATTTGAGAGGTGGCCTTCGTGTGTTTCAATGGCTCAGTTGGTTCGCGGAAAGACTTGTACTTTTTGTCATCTTCAGCCAAAACAAATCCGGTCATCAGTGCGCGAGCTGTTTCCTGGTTGGCAAATTCAGGAGTTCCCTGACCAATCAACATCTTGCGTGCCAATTTCTCGTGGAAACCTGCCGAACTTGCCTTATCCAACCTGCGGTAAACCACGTCACCTTTCCAGTATGCGGCCAAGCGCTCCGGGTTTCCGGATGGGATACTACTCAGTGAGCCGGCAGCGAGAACCATGCCTGGGGAATCTACGTGTTTTGCGGCTTCATAAGGGCTAGGGGAAGCATCCGAAGGATAAATAGCAATCACACCGGATAGAGGGGCAGCATCGCTTGGGTGCTTGGAATTCTCACGTGCGGTACGGCCAGTCGCTGCCAGTACCGCCGCAGCAGCACCCATGCCATGTCCAGCTAAAAACAGATTATTTGGCTGGACGGTAACGTTTCCATTTCCTAGGCGAACCCCAGCCAAGATCTGCAGAGCGGTTTCCAGATCTGCGGCGAAACCCCGATGATTCGGCACGAATCCCTTTTCAGTGTCCGGTGCTGCAACGGCGATTCCCCAACTCGCCAAGTGACGGAGAGTTGCATGATAACCATCCACACCTACTCGCCAATCGTGACCAAAGGCGAGGCCAGGGATGCCCTTACCTTCGGCAGGCACGTAGATACGGCCGGGGATACCCGCGAAAGAAAGGTCGCCGGTGAGCACTCGGTGAGGGCCACGCTTACCGAGTGCAGGAACAAGGTTCTTTAATTTGTCTGCCACGATGACTAAGCCTATCGGAAGCAACGAACTCGGTGCAGGGGGATGCCCCTGATTCGGTAAGCGAAACCTGGACAAGAACTGAAAAATGAGTACCGCACGCATTTGCGGCGCAGCAGAATACCAGCTCAACAGACCTCACTGTGCCATCAAAGCCAGAGCAATAGAATACGGGAGTTCACGGCGGGTAGTCGAAGCTGATGTGAAACGCGGAGCTTTGACCCCTTCAGAAAACTATAAATAAAGCGCCGTCCCGCCGGACATGACTCCCCGCGCTCGTCTTATCGCCGTGTATCGTTTCCCGTATGTGTGCAATCGTTGGTTACGTAGGGAATGCCGATGCGCTCCAGATCGGCCTGGACGCTCTCGAACGCATGGAATACCGTGGCTATGATTCGGCAGGAATCGCCGTCGTAGAACCGGGGAAGATCCACCTGGAAAAGAAGGAAGGCAAGCTCACCAACCTTCTTGAGCGCATCGATGAAGTCGGTCGCGAGAACTTTAGCGGCACGACCTGCATTGGCCATACCCGGTGGGCAACCCACGGGCGTCCTAACGATACGAACGCGCACCCCCACATTTCTTTCGATGGTAAAGCAGCCATCGTCCACAACGGCATCATTGAGAATTTCGCGACCCTACGCGCCGAAATCGAGAGCCAGGGAATAGAGCTCGTTTCAGAGACCGATTCTGAAGTAGCAGCCCATCTGCTGGCTTTGGCCTACAACGAAGGAGCTACCAAAGGAGATTTCGAAGCTTCTGCCCTGAGCGTTTTGGCTCGTCTCGAAGGTGCTTTCACCGTATTGTTCACCCACGTTGACGCTCCCGACCGCATCGTTGCGGGCCGTCGCTCAACCCCATTGATTGTCGGCGTGGGTGACGGTGAAAACTTCATCGGTTCGGATGTTGCTGCATTCATTGATCGCACCAAGAATGCCGTCGAATTGGGGCAGGATAACGCTGTAGTTATCACCCCAGAGGAATACAGAATCTACGACTTTCAAGGTAATGAGGTTGAAGGTAAACCTTTCACCATCGACTGGGATCTTGAAGCCGCGCAAAAGGATGGTTTCGATTCCTTCATGATGAAGGAGATTTACGAACAACCAGCGGCTGTGCGCGATACACTTGCAGGTCACTTCGTTGACGGGCGAGTGGTGCTTGATGAACAGCGCCTATCCGATGAGGACCTGCGTCAAGTAGAGAAAGTTTTCGTCGTAGCCTGTGGATCGGCCTATCACTCTGGTTTGTTAGCCAAGTATGCCATCGAACACTGGGTGCGGGTTCCTGTGGAAATCGAAGTGGCCTCTGAATTCCGCTACCGTGATCCAGTGCTGGATCGTCAGACACTCGTGGTTGCGGTTTCTCAATCCGGAGAAACCGCCGACACCCTTGAAGCTGTTCGTCACGCAAAGTCTCAAGGAGCGCGGGTTCTTGCTGTATGCAATACCAACGGCTCCCAAATTCCCCGCGAATCGGATGCCGTTTTGTATACACATGCCGGCCCAGAAATTGGAGTGGCATCAACCAAGGCGTTCCTCGCCCAAGTAGCTGCAAACTACGTAGTTGGTTTGGCTTTAGCCCAGGCACGTGGCACTAAGTACTCCGACGAGATCGCCACCATCTTTGACGAACTCGAAGCACTGCCGGAGAAGATAGAAAAAACTCTGGAGCTTCGCCAACAGATTCTTGACTTAGCTCATGAACTGGGAGCAGTGCGCACCATGCTCTTCCTAGGACGACATGTGGGATACCCCGTTGCCTGTGAGGGAGCACTGAAGCTAAAAGAGCTGGCGTACATCCATGCGGAGGGATTTGCCGCTGGTGAGCTTAAGCACGGGCCGATCGCCCTTATTGAGGACGACCTACCGGTAGTCGTTGTCGTGCCAAGCCCTCACGGGCGCCCCGTCCTTCACTCCAAGATCGTCTCCAATATCCAAGAGATTCGTGCTCGTGGTGCTAAAACCATCGTTGTTGCTGAAGCAGGGGATGAGGCTGTGAGGCCATTCGCAAACTATCTGCTGGAAATCCCGCAGACCTCCACTCTGGTTCAACCAATCCTGTCCACCATTCCACTGCAGTTCCTTGCGGCGGATATTGCGCGCGAATGTGGAAATGACGATATTGATAAGCCGCGTAACCTGGCCAAATCCGTGACCGTGGAGTAGGTTCGCCCACGTTCGTGACCGTGAGGCTAACCTGTCTCTATGAGCAATCACCAACCGTCGATATCAGTAACAACGGATGCCCCCGAGGAGAGCTCTGCGTGCCACAAGCCGCAGGAACACACCCTGGCGGAAATGGTTATTGACCTCGACGCCATTGCGCACAATACCCGAACCCTTAAAGCCATGGTTTCCGCTGCAGAGCTGATGGCTGTGGTAAAAGCGGATGCCTACAACCACGGCATGCGGCAGGTTGTTGAGACCATTCTTAGCGCTGGCGCCACTCAACTGGGAGTAGCGACTATTGATGAAGCCATGCGGATTCGGGCTGCTGGATTCGATGCACCCGTGACCGCCTGGATGTGGTTTCCAGGCGAAGAACTGTTCGGAGTTTTTGACCACAACATCACCCTCGGGTTGCCATCCCTTGCTCATACTGAAGCTTGCCTGCGTGCCGCGGAAGATTGGGAATCTAGCGGCGGTTGCGTTCCCAGCGTCACTCTCATGTTCGATTCAGGGTTGAGCAGAAGTGGCGTCGGGCCACGAGAATGGGAAGAGACTGCGAGGTTGATTGCGGCGGCAGAGAGGGAGGGGAAAATCCGCGTCACCGGTTTGATGACACACCTTGCTAGCGCTGATAGTGACGACGCGCGGGAAGTGACGGATCTCCAGAATCGACGTTTCGCCCGCGCTATTGAATTATGCCGTTCATTGGGAATGGAAGTCCCCATCAATCACATTGCCAATACTCCGGCGACGGTGTCGCGGCCGGATTTGCATCACCAGATGGTGCGCCCGGGCGTGGGCATCTATGGTGTAGACCCGATGGAAACTCAAGGCTCAGTGGGTCTGCGAACAGCAATGACTCTCCGTGCCCGCGTTCTGACAACCCGGGTGGTTCCGGCGGGGGAAGGCGTGAGCTATGGACATCTGTGGCGCGCGCAGAAGGACACCCGCACCGCCGTGGTGGCGCTGGGCTATGCTGATGGTCTTCCACGCAGTATGTCGGGGAAATTTGAGGTCACGATTGATGGCGTCGCGTACCCGCAGATTGGTCGCGTATGCATGGACCAGATTGTGATATCGCTTGATGATTCCGCTGATCCGCGAGCCGCCGAGCACACCGTTCAGCCGGGTGACTGGGCAGTGATTTTTGGTGAGGGCGGCACCAGTTTGGACGAATTCAGTGCGAAGGCAGAGACCATTCCTTATGAAATCCTCACCATGCCTCGCTGTCGAGTCGCACGGCGTTTCCTGCCTGTGAGAGATGCAGTCAAGGATGGGTTGACGGATTCTACGGATCTCCCCGTGGATTTGGCGACGCCAGGCCAGACTAACGCGCCGACCGCTGAATCGATGCGAGCTATCGGCCGTCACATTGGTGAGCAGGTGGGCGCGGGAACGGTCATCTCTCTGACTGGTCCGCTCGGTGCGGGGAAAACCACTTTGACACAAGGCCTAGCCGAAGGTCTCGGTGTGAAGGGGCGCGTGCAGTCTCCAACGTTCACCATCGTGCGCAGTCACAAACCAGGCGCGCCGGGTCAGCCCGGATTGCTCCATATGGATGCCTACCGTCTCCTCGGTGAAGAGGTTGCGGATACAATCGAGCCAGGAAAACACGTGGATCCACACATAGTCCTCGATGCGTTGGAGTCATTGGATTTGGATGCGGACGTGGACGCTGCAGTGCTTGTCGCAGAGTGGGGACGGGGAGTGGTCGAATCTCTGTCCGACAAGGTACTCGATGTGGAGATCCTTCGCGCTACCGGTGAAGATCATCCTGACGATGAGACGCGCGTGATCAGGTGGCGCTGGGTGTAAGCCTTCCTGGGTAGGGGCATATCTAAAGTCCGACTGCTTTCAACGCTTCTTGGGCGGTCGATTCTGCTTCTTCGCGGTCACCAGGAACTAGGCCGATTCGGGTGCGACGGTCTAGAATGTCGTCGATAGTCACAGCACCTTCATGTGTGACCGTGTAGGCCAGCTCAGCGCGGGTGATGTCGAGATTGCCTATTGTCTTATCTCCGTCGGGAATACTACATGCGTGGAGCACATTGATGGCTTCGTCTCCGTAACGCTGGATCATTGAATGCGGCATGGAGGCGAACGTATGCGCACGGTTTGCGGCCATCTTCTGACAGATTCCTGGTGAAACTGCCAGGGAAGCACCCACGAGAGGGATTTTTTTGGTGCTACATGGTGCCGCAACGTCCCTTATTTTTGCGCGAATCTTCGCGTCGCGTAAGGCTTCATCCACGGTTTGTTCGGCCATGAGACGGTACTCGGTAAGCTTGCCACCCGTTACTGTTATCAGCCCATCGTTATTGAGGATGAGATGCTCGCGAGATAGATCTGCAGTGGGACCGTTCTCTCCTTGAGCGTTGTTGTTTCGTATCTGAACAAGCGGTCGTAGACCGGCAAACGCTGCTAGCACATCGTCGTTGGTAAGGGATACTCTCAGAGCTCGGTTTACAACATTCAATATCCAACGAATATCTTCTTCAGGTGCGTGTGGCACATCTTCAAGATCAGCTTTTTCGTCAGTGAGTCCGATATAGCAGCGTCCCAATTGAACGGGAAGAATGAAGCAAAACCGATTAATCGAACCTGGCACGGCAACTGTCAGCGCCCCAGTTGGGTTACCAAGTTTTTTGGAATCGACAACTACGTGAGTGCCGCGGCTAGGGGTGACAGTCACTTCTTTCTCTAGACCACCTGCCCATACTCCAGTTGCATTAATGACACCAGCAGCTTTGACCTGAATGGTTCCACCAGGGACGGTGGCTTTTTCCGGAAGTCCTTTGTCAAGAGTGATCGTCACAGACTTCATACCCTCGTCGTCTCGACCTCTAGATACATCAGCACGAGCGTGGGTAAGGATATCGGCTCCATAACCAGCGGCGGTGCGAGCTAACGCGGTGACTAGGCGGGCATCATCAATGAGTTGCCCATCGTAGTTTACAAAACCAAACTTGATATGATCCGCGACTGAGGGACAGAATTGACGTACTTTGTGCGCAGAGATGGTGCGAGACCGGGGGAGGGTTTTCGCTGATGTACCAGCAGCCTTGCGGAGAAGATCGCCGGCAATAAATCCTGCGCGTGGGATGAGAGATAGCGGATTGTAATTTTGGACTGCAACAACTTGTGGCAATGCGCGTGTTAGGTGTGGGGCTGTATGTTCCATCAGAATTCCACGCTCGACTGCGCTGCGTTGGGCTATGCCTACGTTTCCGCTGGCAAGGTAACGTAAACCCCCGTGAGCTAATTTTGAGGACCAACGGGAAGTTCCGAAAGCAAGATCAACTGCGTCGACAAGGAGAACCTTGAGCCCACGACTAGCTGCATCTAAAGCTACGCCAGATCCAGTGACGCCAGCTCCGACTATGACGAGATCATAACTAGATTTAGAGTTGAGGCGTTTGAGGAGGCCAGAGCGGTAATCTGGAGACAGTATAGTGTTCTCGGGGGTGAATTCTTTGGTGGTATTCATATACATAAAGTTAATCCCTAATGAGTCATAAATACAGAGTTCTTTGCTGTGATTCCCGTAATGTATGGTTCATGACTAATCTTCCTTTGCCTCCGATGGCTTATAACAAATGGGGAACTGAAGACGAGGCCAAAGAGCTGTCGCCGTCTATCCAGAAGATGCTGTCGAAAATGTTAGGGGCGACGAAGCCGACCCCTTCATCGAAGCCACTTTTGGCCGCTAGTAATGCAACGGAGACTGATGTTGCCACAATAGGAGCGATTGTTGGCTCGCAGTACATCGCTGTCGATGATGAACAGCGCCGTCCAAGGGCTCGTGGCAAGAGCTATCTGGATCTATTGGATTGGCGTATGGATGATGAGGTTACTGCTCCGGATTTAGTCGTTGCTCCAGGTACGGAAGAAGAAATACTCGAGATTCTCCATTACTGCTCTCATGAGAGAATTGCTGTGGTTCCTTTTGGTGGTGGAACTTCCGTGGTTGGCGGTATCACTCCTCTTCCCGGAGGCCACCGTGCTGTGATCAGTCTAGATCTTGTCCGTTTTGACGCCCTTGAAGACGTTGATGAAGTGTCAGGATTAGCCACTCTGGGGGCAGGACTATCTGGACCGCATGCAGAGATGAAGTTAGCGGAGCATGGTTTGCAATTGGGTCATTTTCCGCAGTCCTTCCCATACGCCACCATTGGAGGTTTTGCTGCGACGCGCTCCAGTGGCCAGAATTCTGCGGGTTATGGCCGGTTTGACGAGATGGTGCGTGAGCTAACTGTGGTGACTCCCGTTGGCATTATTCGCCCGGGCCACTCCAGTCCCGCAACTGCAGCTGGCCCTTCCATCAAGGAGATTTTTCTCGGATCTGAGGGACTCTTCGGCGTTATTACTCGAGTGCGTGTGCGGGTACATCCGATCCCTGAGGATAAACAATATGAAGCTTTTACCTTTGCGTCTTTCGACAAGGGAGTAGCGGCACTACGTGCCGTTGAACAAGCTGGTTCTGGTCCAACTGTTCTACGTTTATCGGATGAGATTGAGTCGTCGGTGAATTTGACGAGTACGGATAAAATCGGCGAATCCGATGCAGAGGAAAACAAGGGATGCTTAGCCATCACAATGTTTGAAGGCACAAAAGAGCATGCTGACCGCGCACATGCTGAAACTCGCGCTTTAATGCTTGCTAATGGTGGTCGCTCTGTGGGTGAGGAGCCGGCGCGGCAATGGGAGAAGGGGCGCTTTGGAGCGCCCGTTTTGCGCGATTCGCTCATGGATGCTGGAGCGTTGTGCGAGACCTTGGAGACTGCAACTGACTGGTCCAATGTTCCTCGTTTGAAAAAAGCTGTGTCAGCAGCGATTGCCAAAGAACTCGTCGATGAGTCTGCAGCCTTGATTATGTGCCATGTTAGTCATGTGTATGCCACTGGCTGTTCTCTGTACTTCACAATCGTTGCTGGTGCATCTGATGATCCGCAACAAACTGCAAGAAAATGGCGTGCTGCAAAGTCTGCTGCGACGGAAGCCATGACGCTACATGGTGGCACTATCACGCACCATCATGCCGTGGGAACTGATCACCTGCCATGGATGGATAAAGAGATTGAGGTACTGGGTATCGACATCCTTCAAGCGGTTAAACAAAGGTTGGATCCTGCAGGCATTCTTAACCCGGGTAAAACTTTTGACCGTGGAACAAGCATGCCTCATAGTTTGAGAAACGACTAAAAGGGAGTGAGATTCTTCCCAATTAAGAGAAGCGAGAATGAAGCAATGACTGTGGAAAATCAAGGTAATTTCCAGGTAGGAACAACCGAAATTAGGCGAGTTGCGATGATTACCAACCCGGCCGCTGGAAAAGGTGAGGCTGTTCATGCTGCACAGAAGGCACGGCAGCGTTTTTCCGAGTTGGGAATTGACGTAGTTTCTCTACAAGGAGCTAGTGCTGAATCTTCTCTTCAGCTGGCCGAAGCAGCTGTAGTAGATGAGCGTATTGATGCACTGGTAGTTGCTGGAGGAGATGGGCTTATCAATTTAGCACTCCAAGCACAAGCTCACACTGATATGCCATTGGGCATCATTCCTGCTGGTACTGGCAATGACCATGCTCGCGAATACAATATCCCTACGGGAGATCCAGTGCGCGCTGCAGAGATCATCGCGGACGGTTTCTGGACGACGACGGATCTAGGTCTCATTACTGAGTATGAGACCAATGAGGCTAGCGAACCTTCCGGATCACGTTGGTTTGGAACCATCAGCTGTGCTGGGTTTGATTCTTTAGTTACTGATCGAAGTAATGCGCTGACTTGGCCCAAAGGAAAAAGCCGCTATAGTGTAGCGATATTCGCAGAAGTTCTGAATTGGAAAGCAACTCCGACTCGCATTGTGTTGGATCACGAGATTGAGTTGAATGATCCGATCATTCTTTGCAGTATAGGGAATACGCGCACCTATGGGGGCGGCATGAAGATCTGTCCTCGGGCTAACCATCATGATGGGTTGCTCGATCTGACAATTATGGAAGACATTGGGCGGTTGCAGGCTTTGCCACGTTTCAGCCATATTCTGAAGGGAACGCTAACGCCTGGTGATGGCATTAGCATGTATCGTGCCAAGCATGTGCGGATTGAGATGCCGAAGATGAATTGTTATGCCGACGGCGACCTCATGGCCACTTTGCCAATAGAACTCGAAGCAGTTCCGGGAGCCGGTCGTTATCTTGTACCGCGCCCTTAAGATTCTGCTAGCTGTTCTTCTTCCTCAACGAGGAAGTGGAGCAGCGGCAGCTTGAGCAGCAATGATGCCGTTGGTGCGCCCGTTGCCTTTGGGGGCGTAGCGTGGCAGAGGTTCTTGCTTAACTAGAGCTGTTGACGTGTTTTTCTTTCCATCCGTGGTTTTTGTAGAACTACCGCTGGTGAGTGATTGAACGACTTTTCCAGCTAGACCGGGATAATAAACCTGGGTATAGGTGAGGACTTTGTTGCGGATGCGTGAAAAGAACTGTGTGATGAAATTTTGGCGTGATGACATGTCTTAAGTTTAAGGTACGAGCGTTAGAATTTTCTCATGCACATTTTGACCGTTGATTCTTCCACCTCTTACGTTGTTTCCGGCATCGTGGAAATCCCCGAGGGGCGCCCGCAAGAATTGGTGACTCGTGCGCAGCGTTGCGTGGATAACCCCCGCGGTCATATGGAGCTGCTTACTCCGAACATCGTGGAGTGTTTGGCTGAGGCGGGGCTTGAACCAGCGGATCTTTCTGCTGTGATCGTTGGTACTGGTCCAGGACCTTTCACTGGTCTGCGGGTGGGGATGGCTACAGCTCAGGCGTTTGCCGATGCCTTGTCTATTCCTGTGCATGGGGTGGAATCCCTCGCTGCGATTGCGGTGGATGTGTGGGATTCTGTGTCAGTCAATGATTCGATGCGAACCGGTGAGTTACTTATTCTTACCGATGCGCGGCGCCGGGAGTGGTTTGGCGCTCGTTATGAATTGTCGGCGCCGTTGTTGTCCACCAACGCCACACTTCGAACCCTTGCAGGTCCTTTCGTGAGTAAGCCCGATGACATTCTGGAACAGCAGCCAGGTTCCAGTTCAATTGTTGTTGCTAAGGCCTTGGCTCAGCATGAGTTATTGGTAGATAAGGCTCATAGGATGCTGTCTCTGGATGGTCGTCCTACTCCACGTTCCCTGGTTCTTGCCGCGTTGTTGAAGGCGGGGGGCGTCAGCAACGCGTCGGTTCGGGGTTTGTTGACTCCGAGTGAGCCCTTGCGGGCTTTGTACTTACGCCGTCCTGACGCTGTGGAACCGAAAGCTCAGCGGGTGTCGTCAGCATTGGACTTCACGGCGCTTGCCCGCGGCATAGAAGGGATGGTTGATACGCAGGGCACAACCGCTGGTGAGGGAACAACTGGCTCAGAGACAGTGGTTAGGGCAGAAAAGATGGCTGGTTTAGAGGGGACAACCGGTGCTGAGGGGGTAGCTGACGTCGACAAAATACAGAAGACAGAGGGAGTACAGAGCGCCGAGGGCGAGAATATTCGGACCGTTGAGCTAGGTCAGGCGGATGCGGTGGCGATGGAGAGCATTGAGCGTGACCTTTTTGCGCAAGATTCGCCGTGGTCTCTGGACCTCATCCGCTCCGAGCTTTCTGCAATGAACACTCGGTATTTCGGCGTGAAATGTGGCGAGGAGCTAATTGGTTATCTGGGGTTGGCAAAGGTGGGTCCTGACGTGGATCCGGAGTGGGAGATTCACACTGTTGCGATAGACCGTAACTACCAGGGTGTGGGGTTGTCGCATCTGCTGATGGTTGCTGCTATGCGGGCTGTTGACAAGGTTGGGGGCAAGGTGTTTCTCGAAGTGCGCACTGACAACGCCGCTGCAGTGGGTTTGTACCGTCGCTACGGATTTGAACCGATTAGCGTGCGCAAGAATTACTACCAGCCATCGGGTGCTGATGCGTTGGTGATGATGCGTCCGTCATATGGTTATGACGAGGAGGCAGAAAACTCTGCGGGATGTGTGGATGATTCTCTGAATGCGCCGACGCAGCCTTGTGACACAAATAGGGATAAGAACACCATGGTCATCCTAGGTGTGGAGAGTTCGTGCGATGAAACCGGTGTGGGGGTTGTGGAAATGACCCGGGGCGAAACTGGAGAGGTTTCCATGCGCATGATCAGTAACCGGGTGGCATCGTCGATGCAGGAACATGCCCGTTTTGGTGGCGTGGTTCCGGAGATAGCCAGCCGGGCGCATTTGGAGGCTATGGGACCGACTATGCGTCAAGCGCTTCGTGATCTCCGCGCCGATAAGGTGAGTAGAGGGGTGGCGACCGTATCGAACGAGAAACCGGATGCTGTTGCCGCAACAGTGGGGCCAGGACTAGCTGGGGCTTTGCTGGTGGGGGCTGCCGCTGCCAAGGCCTATGCTGCGGCATGGCAGGTGCCGTTTTATGGGATGAATCATTTGGGCGGCCATGTGGCGGTGGACCTGTTGGACGAAGCTGGTGAGGGACTGGGCGGTACGACTGCTCAGGGAGAGGGGTTGAATAATGCGATCGCTCTGCTGGTATCCGGCGGGCACACCCAGATTTTGCATATCCGTGGAGTAGGTAAGCCTATGGAGGAATTAGGTAGCACGTTGGATGATGCTGCAGGTGAAGCCTATGACAAGGTGGCGCGATTACTAGGATTAGGCTATCCGGGCGGGCCAGTGATTGATAAGTTAGCTATGAGAGGAAATGCGAAAGCGGTGGCGTTTCCTCGCGCCATGATGCGTCAGCAGGATTCCCGCTATGACTTTAGTTTTTCGGGTGTGAAAACTGCCGTGGCTCGTTATGTCGAACAGGCGGAGCGCGAGGGCAAGAGCATTCCTGTGGAGGATGTGTGCGCATCTTTCCAGGAGGCCGTGTGCGATGTTTTAACTGCGAAGGCTGTGCGCGCCGCCAAGGATGTGGGCGCTGGAACGATGTTGTTGGGTGGTGGGGTGTCTGCCAATTCCCGTTTGAGGGAGTTGTTGGCTCAGCGGTGTCGATCAGCGGGGATTGTTCTTCACATTCCGCAGTTTTCACTGTGTACTGATAACGGGGTGATGATTGCCGCGTTGGCAGCGCAGGTCATTGCTGCAGGTGCCCACCCGTCTGGTTTAGACACAGATACTGACCCCTCACTTGAAGTTGAGATTCCTGTTA
This sequence comes from Corynebacterium anserum, assembly GCF_014262665.1. Taxonomy (NCBI): domain Bacteria; kingdom Bacillati; phylum Actinomycetota; class Actinomycetes; order Mycobacteriales; family Corynebacteriaceae; genus Corynebacterium; species Corynebacterium anserum. The sequence goes on along the minus strand of NZ_CP046883.1, from coordinate 1,820,439 downwards.
TTCAATAGCTTGGACGGCACTCGATAGCGGGTGCCGTGAGGGGCTGTCTGTGGGGTATGTGATGGGTGCTTTCGCGGGTTGGGAGTGGGCTCTTTTCGCGTTGATCCCCGGGGACGATTTCGCCTTGAGCGAACAAGACTCAAAGTAGTGATGATGTGTGTTGAGGGTTAGCACTCGCGAGGGTAGAGTGCCAGTAGGTTGTTTGACACACAGTTGTTCACCCGCGACGACGGCTGTGCACGGAGAACCAACCGGCACAATCGAAAAAGATTCGAACACATTACGAATACACGGAGGTATTCATCGTGGCTAACGTGAACATCAAGCCGCTCGAGGATCGCGTCCTCGTACAGATTGTTGAGGCAGAGACCACCACCGCTTCCGGTCTGGTTATTCCAGATTCCGCAAAGGAAAAGCCACAGGAAGCAACCGTCATCGCCGTGGGGCCAGGCCGTGTTTCCGGTGAGGAGCGTATCCCAATGGATGTGAAGGAAGGCGACACTGTCGTGTTCTCCAAGTACGGTGGAACTGAGCTGAAGTACAACGGCGAGGAGTACCTGCTGCTGAGCCAGCGCGACATCCTGGCTGTTATCGAGAAGTAAGGCGGGGGTTCCTGCATGTCAAAGCTCATTGCATTCGACCAGGAGGCTCGCCAGGGCCTGCAGAGTGGTGTCGACGCACTGGCTGACGCGGTGAAGGTGACCCTTGGCCCGCGCGGCCGTAACGTCGTTCTGGACAAGGCTTTCGGTGGCCCAACAGTCACCAACGACGGCGTGACTATCGCTCGGGACATCGACCTCGAAGATCCTTTCGAGAATCTTGGTGCTCAGTTGGTGAAGTCCGTTGCCATCAAGACCAACGATATCGCTGGTGATGGCACCACCACCGCAACCCTATTGGCGCAAGCTCTGATTAACGAAGGGCTGCGCACGGTTGCAGCTGGTGCGAACCCTATTGCGGTCAATCGAGGTATTGAGAAGGGTACCGAGCGAGTCATCGAACTTCTCCAGGAAGTAGCTCAGCCAGTTGCGGATTCCGCAGCTATCGCCAATGTCGCCACTGTATCCTCCCGTGATAAGGGGATTGGTGACATGGTGGCTGATGCTTTCGACAAGGTTGGCAAGGATGGCGTGGTCACCGTTGAGGAATCTCAGTCAATCGAGGATGAGTCCATCGTTACGGAGGGCGTGTCTTTCGATAAAGGCTTCCTGTCACCATACTTTGTGACTAACCCTGATACCGGCCACGCCGAGTTGGAGAATGCCCTTGTTCTCCTCGTTCGCGACAAGATTTCCTCCCTGCCTGAGTTCCTGCCTGTACTGGAGCAGATTGCTCAGTCTGGCAAGCAGGTGTTGATCGTTGCTGAGGACGTGGAGGGTGAGCCGCTGCAGATGCTGGTGCTCAATGCTATCCGTAAGTCCCTGAAGGTCGTTGCCGTGAAGGCTCCGTACTTTGGTGACCGTCGCAAGGCCTTCATGGATGACCTCGCTGTGGTCACTGGCGGCACCGTCGTGGACAAGGAATTGGGCGAGAGCCTTTCTGAGTTCAAGTTGGCGCAGTTTGGTTCTGCCCGACGGATCACCGTGACGAAGGAAGAGACCGTCATCGTTGACGGCGGTGGCACGACTGAAGCGGTTGAGGAACGCCGTAGCCAAATTCGTGCTGAAATTGAGCGCACTGATTCCACGTGGGATCGGGAAAAGCTTGAGGAGCGCTTGGCTAAGTTGTCCGGCGGCGTTGCGGTTATCCGCGCAGGTGGCGCTACCGAGACCGAGGTTAATGAGCGCAAGCTACGTATCGAGGACGCAATCAATGCAGCACGCGCGGCTGCTCAGGAAGGTGTCATTGCTGGCGGTGGCTCTGTTCTGGTTCAGATTGCGTCCAAGATCGACGAAATGGCTACCGCAACCGAGGGAGATGAAGCGATCGGTTTGCGCGCCTTGGCGCGTGCTCTGCGCCGCCCGGCCTACTGGATTGCCGATAACGCCGGTCTCGATGGTGCTGTAGTTGTGGCACACATCGCTGAGCAGCCTAATGGATCCGGTTTCAACGCCGCGACCCTAGAATATGGCGATCTGCTCAGCCAAGGAATTATCGATCCGGTTAAGGTCACTCACTCTGCAGTAGTGAATGCCACCTCTGTGTCTCGCATGGTTCTCACTACCGAGACTGCCGTGGTGGAGAAGCCAGAAAAGCCAGCAGCCCCAGCAGTTGCCGGCCATCATCATCACGGCCACGCGCACTAGTTCCGTAGTTCCGTGCCTACTTTGTGGGCACATCGCGTGGCGGAACTCTCTAGTCGTCGCGGGTAATCGCGGCGGTCTATCGAGGGACAGTTCATGTGAGAGGCACGTGTCCCCGCATAGCCGCGACCATCAGTTTGTGAATCTGTCGTCTGGCTGCGGGGACTCAGTGCTTGCTGGGGGCTGTGGCCACGGTGCTGAAGCACTGCTGGCAGCTAGGGTGTGGTGGTTGTTACTGGGAACTGGTGGCGTCGATAAAACTCACAGGAACAAGCTGACAGGGCGGAAGAACTACACTAGGCCGAGAGCCGACGCTGGCGGCTACGGGCAGAGGGTCGGAGGATAGCCTCGCGCTCGGACTCGGACATACCGCCCCAGATGCCATAGGGCTCGCCAACGCTCAGTGCATGAGCTCTGCAGGATTGCAGAACCGGGCATTGCGCACAGATAGCCTTGGCGCGATGCTCACGCATGGCACGAGCTCGCCCGCGTTCACCATCGGGGTGGAAAAACACAGAAGAGTCGGTACCTCGGCACGAGCCATGAAGCTGCCATTCCCACACAGCATTGGTCGGGTTCGGGAGCTCGCGTAGCTGAGGCATGAACAATATCTCCTTGGATGACGTTGAATCTGCAGTGATCGTTATGGACGTAGTTCTTTAGGGGTGTTCTCGATGTGTTGTGGTGCGTAGGAGTGTTTTTGGTCGTCGGTTGTGCGTGGTGCTGTGACCGCGCCTTGAGTCAGGAGTGCGGATTACGGATACGCACCCTGCTAGAAAGAAGCGTCACTGTTTGAAGTGAACGCGAGGTAAAGAGGGGGTGCAGCGGAGGTGACAGGAGGTGAAAAGTGCGGAAACGGGAAAGGGTGAAGTTGTGTTCACCTGCGAACATGGGGAAATTGAACGTCACGTGAACACTGTGAAGACGTTTGTCACGTTCCCCTCTTAAGGGGGAAAAAGAGACGATTTTCACTGACGGCCCCCTATTCCTCTTATTCAGGATGATTACCCTAAGAATGGTTTTTATGGACGATAGAGTGAGGGGTCACTGGCTAACTGTGCTAGTTTCATATGGGGTTATGTGATAGATCACCCGAGCAAGAAGTGCGAGAACATGACATCGACAGACGACATCACTTCAGCCATTCAGGCTGTTGTGCCAGATGCCGTCAAAGGTGATCCACAGGCACTGCAGGAGCTGATTAACCTCATACATCCGCAGGTCGTGCGCTATTGCCGTGCGCGTGTGGATTCCAACAGATATCCCACCGCGGATGACATAGCCCAAGAAGTCTGCCTTGCAGTAGCAAAAGCCATGCCGACTTATCAGGACAAAGGCCTGCCATTTATGGCCTTCGTGTACCGCGTTGCCGCTCATAAAATCGTGGACGCACGGCGTATGCACTCCAGGGATCTCGCGCAGCCGACGGACGCCATGCCGGATGAAGAAGCTCAGGGCGATACCCCCGAATCTGCAATGTTGATGCTCGATTCCTGTAACGAGGTAGTACAACTTCTCGATGTACTAAGTGAGAAGGCTAAAGAGATCATCACCCTCCGAGTTTTTGGAGGCTATTCGGCCGAAGAAACTGCACAAATTTTAGGTACGACAGCCGGCGCCGTCCGCGTGGCACAGTTCCGCGCACTGGCTAAGCTGAAGTCCCACCTCAAGGACAATCCCAGCATTTCCCTGCACACATCCGCAGGGACTCAAGAAAGACAACCCACACACCATGACTAAGAGCAACAGCTCCCAGGATTTCGGAGACTTTTCCGAACTGCTGGCGGAGGATCGCGTTCTAGACGCGATTGGGCGGGGTGAGTACGTTGATAGCGAAGCTCATCCACTCTATGCTCTGTTGTCTTCTGCCCGCGCTGAAGCAGATGCGAATATGCCAGAACCGCCGGTACTCGCTGATCTGCTTGAACAGGATGGATCGAGTGATACCGCCACTCCAGCGACCCAGGCAAGAGGCGCCAGCATAACCACACTCGTGCCGCGACGCTACCTCAAGTTCGGCCGCAACTCTGTTGCCGCAGGCGGAGTCTCCATCACCACAATGCTTATCGCTAGCGGTGTTGCAGCAGCTTTAGCCGTCGGTGGCCTCGGCTATGCCGCGTATAAGGGCAGTATCCCGTTGCCGCTGCCGAACAAAAACGTCACCGTGCATACTGAGAACGATCAGACTGGTTCGAGTGAGTCGCAGCGTGGCAGCTCGAAAACGTCGACCACAGGTGACAGCACGAGCACCAAGCCAGGAGGTGCGCTTGAGGAAAGTGAACGCCCCGCGGAGTCGGAGTCTGAGACTCCTCAGCCAACAGAGGCGACAACTCCATTGGAATCAACCACCGGCGAGGCTGCGCCAATTCCGTCTGACACAGCTCAGCAACCGACAGACACTGCGGTTCCGACCGAGCAACCTACCGTCAGCGACGTTCCGGTTACCGGTGGAAATGTGCGTGTAATTGAGGAACCAGCAGTTGGTGGGGTGGAGACCTCTCCAACGAAAACCTCTCCACCGGAGATTGATTCTCCAAAGGTCAACACTGTAGTGATGCCCGGCGCGCGTAATAGAGAAATGCTCAGCATCACCGATACTCGTTAGCCAGAGCGGCGCGACAGGGGTCTGCTGGGATTCCGCCGAGCATGGAGCGGGTGCGGGAATGGGCGTGGATGTCACTTATCACTCGGGGTGCTAAGCCGCGCTGGTGACAGTGGCCGCGCTGGTGATGATGTGCCGCCTGAGAAGCGATGGGGTAACGACAAGCGCCGAAGGAGATTGGGTTGGGCTCACCGATCCCAAAGAAAGCGTGGCCGCGCTCCATTGAAGGCATAGTCCATCGCATCTGCATAGCCTAAGCAATAATCCCATGTGACGTATTCGTCCGGATTGGGTTTAGCTCCGGGTTCATGAACGGGCACGATCTGGTGATTGATCAACATAGCGATGTTGGACTCGATGATGTCCCAGTCGTAGTAGTGAACCTCATCGCAATCATTACACAACATCGAAATACCGCGAATCCCTCGTGGCTCCAGGAGGCGGCGGAAATCCTTCACATTCGCTAAATCCGATTTGAGATCCAAAAGCTCTTCATCGGACAGTAGTGGGAATTCCTCCTCTGGTTCCAAAAACGACGCCGGATCGTTGGGATCATCAGCAAACGGATCCGGCGGCAGATCATGATTCCCGTAATTCACAGCACACATATTACCTTGCTGCTGACCCCAGGGAGGATAATCCAAGCACTGCGCGCTATTGTTAGATGAATTAGGCATAGGCATTCCTAGGTACAAGGAAGGAAACGGCGTGACCAACCAGCAGCCTGTATCCACCGGCGGTGACGATCCGAACAAGGTCTCCCTCGTGGGACTGACTTTTGATGACGTGCTTTTGCTCCCCGATGCATCAGATGTCATCCCCTCTGAGGTGAACACCTCCACGAAGCTGACTCGTAACATCGAGCTGAACATCCCAATCGCCTCCGCCGCAATGGATACTGTGACTGAGGCTCGCATGGCCGTGGCAATGGCACGTCAGGGTGGCATTGGTGTGCTCCATCGCAACTTATCCATCGAGGATCAAGCACAGCAGGCTGAAATTGTGAAGCGCTCTGAAGCCGGCATGGTGACCGATCCCGTGACCGCCACTCCGGAGATGACCATTCAGGAAGTGGATGATCTCTGCGCCCGCTACCGCATTTCTGGCTTGCCAGTGGTGGACGAAGAGGGACTGTTGGTTGGCATCATCACTAACCGTGATATGCGCTTCGAGGAAGACTTCAGCCGCAAGGCTGGCGACGTAATGACCAAGATGCCTCTCATCGTTGCCCAGGAGGGAGTTTCCGCCGACGCTGCTCTGCGCCTGCTGAGCGAGCACAAGGTTGAAAAACTGCCGATTGTTGATGGAGCCGGCAAGTTGACCGGTCTAATCACGGTGAAAGACTTCGCGAAGCGGGAACAGTACCCGGATGCAGCCAAAGATTCCTCTGGTCGGCTGTTAGTGGCCGCAGGCATCGGTACAGGTGACGATGCATGGAAGCGTGCTGGCGCTCTTGTTGACGCCGGCGTCGATGCCCTCGTCGTAGATACGGCCCACGCTCATAACACCGGGGTGCTGGACATGGTAGCCCGCGTGAAGAAAGAATTCGGTGACCGCGTGGATGTCATTGGTGGCAACTTGGCCACCCGAGGTGCTGCCCAAGCAATGGTTGAAGCGGGAGCTGATGCCATCAAGGTGGGCATTGGTCCGGGGTCCATTTGCACCACCCGCGTCGTCGCCGGTGTGGGTGCCCCACAGATTACTGCCATCATGGAGGCTGCAGCTGCAGCTAGCAAGGCTGGCGTGCCCATCATCGCCGATGGAGGCATGCAATTCTCCGGTGATATCGCCAAAGCGCTAGCCGCCGGAGCCTCCACCGTGATGCTGGGGTCCATGCTGGCAGGTTCCGAGGAAACCCCTGGCGAGACCGTGACCATTAACGGTAAGCAGTACAAGCGCTATCGGGGTATGGGTTCGATGGGAGCAATGCAGGGGCGTGGCCTGACTGGAGAGAAGCGCTCCTACTCGAAGGATCGTTACTTCCAGGCGGATGTGAAGTCTGAAGAGAAGTTGGTGCCGGAAGGCATTGAGGGTCGCGTTCCTTTCCGAGGGTCAGTTGAGGCTCTGTTGCACCAGCATGTCGGTGGGTTGCGTGCCGCTATGGGCTACACGGGCGCAGCCACTATTGCAGATTTGCACAAGGCTAAGTTTGTGCAGATTACTGGCGCTGGTTTGCGTGAGTCCCACCCACATGACGTCCAGGGCATCCTCGAGGCCCCGAACTACAACCCAAACCGTTAAGAGAAAAGACAGATGCAGGAATACGTTGATATTGGACGTGGCCGAGTCGCACGGCGCGTGTACGGTTTGGATCAGGTGGACATCGTTCCATCTCGTCGTACTCGCAGTTCCCATGATGTGGATACCACGTGGCGCATAGATGCCTACACTTTTGATTTCCCAGTCATGGCTCACCCGACTGACTCCGTGGTAACCCCCGAGTTTGCCATCGAATTCGGCAAGCTAGGCGGCCTGCCTGTGATCAACGCGGAAGGACTATGGGGCCGTGCCTCTGACCTCGACGCCGCCCTGCGCGATGTAGCTAATGCGGCCCGTGACAACATGTTCGGTGCAGCGGAAGACGGACAGTGGGGTTGGAAAGCGGGAGTAGCGAACAAGGTTTTGCAGAAGCTTCATGCCCAGCCATTGGATCAGGATCTCCTCCTCGAACGCCTGGGTGAAGTGCGTGCCTCTGGTATCCGCTTCGCCGTCCGAGTGTCCCCGCAAAAGGCTGCAGAACTAGCCCCGGTTATTATCAAATCTGGCCTGGATATGTTGGTTATCCAGGGCACGCTCGTCTCAGCGGAGCACGTTCACCGCGATGGGGAACCGCTGAACCTCAAGGAATTCATTGGTTCTTTGGACGTTCCAGTCATTGCAGGTGGTGTGGTGGATTATACCACAGCTCTTCATATGATGCGTACCGGCGCTGCCGGCGTGATTGTTGGCTCTGGAGACACCACAAACACCGAGTCCTTGGGCATTGACGTGCCAATGGCCACGGCGATCGCTGATGCCGCTGCTGCGCGCCGTGATTACCTGGATGAGACCGGTGGCCGTTATGTGCACGTTATTGCCGATTCTTCCCTGATGACCTCTGGCCAAGTGGCCAAGGCCATCGCTTGTGGCGCCGATGCTGTCGCTTTGGGCGCCCCACTGTCCATCGCAGAGTCTGCTGGTGCTCCAGAATGGTACTGGCCATCCACCGCGGCTCATCCTCAAGCACCGCGTGGAGACGTCGTCTTTACCGGAGGCAACGGCACTCTTCCACTTAAGGAACTACTGTTTGGTCCAACCTCTAACCCCTATGGTGAGGAAAACATCGTGGGTAGCCTGCGCCGCTCCATGGCCAAGTGCGGTTACACGGATGTGAAAAGCTTCCAGAAGGTTGATCTGGTTGTTCGCTAAGGACTCGTGACGTCAATCACCGAGGCATTTCTCCCGCGGAAGCGCATAAGTCGACGGGGGAGAACAGCACAAGCCAGGGGAGGAAAGCATAAGCACGAGACCGGTCTAGGACGGTGTCTGTGCAGCGGGTAAGCTTTGTACCCGTGACACAAACAGACAACACACAGTCCCCGCGCCCGGTCCTGGTTGTGGACTTCGGTGCCCAATATGCTCAGCTTATTGCTCGACGCGTGCGTGAGGCCAACCTGTACTCCGAGGTGGTACCGCACACCATGCCGGTGGAGGAGGTTGCGGCGAAGAACCCCGCTGCATTGATCCTCTCCGGTGGCCCTTCTTCCGTGTATGCGGATGAGGCTCCGACATTGCATGATGGTTTGCTCGAGCTCGGAGTACCAGTCTTCGGCATTTGCTATGGCTTCCAGGCGATGACCAATGCCCTCGGCGGCACAGTATCCAAAACCGGTCGCCGCGAGTACGGCCGTACTCAGATGACTGTGCTCGGCGGTGACTTACATGATGGCCTGGCTGAGACACACCAAGTGTGGATGAGTCATGGAGACGCCGTCTCTGAAGCTCCTGAGGGGTTCACCGTCACCGCCACCTCTGAAGGCGCGCCAGTCGCTGCCTTTGAATGCCCAGCCAAGCGTATGGCGGGAGTGCAGTACCACCCCGAGGTTCTTCATTCTCCCCATGGCCAGGAAGTACTGCGTCGGTTCCTCATTGAAACCGCCGGTCTGGAGCCGACCTGGACCGCCGGTAACATTGCAGAACAGCTTATTGAGCGCGTGCGTGAGCAGGTTGGCCCTGAGGGACGCGCCATATGCGGTCTGTCCGGCGGGGTGGATTCCGCTGTTGCCGCTGCTTTAGTGCAGCGGGCTATTGGGGATCGCCTGACTTGTGTATTTGTTGACCACGGCCTACTGCGTGAAGGAGAGCGTGAGCAAGTTGAGCGTGACTTTGTGGCCGCTACCGGCGCAAAACTTGTGACAGTGGATGAGCGCGAGGCGTTTCTTAACAACTTGTCCGGAGTAACTGAACCGGAAGCGAAGCGTAAGGCTATCGGTGCTGAATTTATCCGCTCCTTTGAGCGAGCTGTAGCCGGCGTGCTGGAGAGCGCTCCCGAAGGGGCTTCCGTGGACTTCCTGGTTCAGGGCACCCTCTACCCAGATGTGGTGGAATCCGGCGGCGGTTCCGGTACCGCGAACATTAAATCCCACCACAATGTGGGAGGACTGCCTGACGACGTAGAGTTCAAGCTGGTTGAGCCGCTGCGTCTGCTGTTCAAAGATGAAGTTCGCGCTGTGGGCCGCGAGTTAGGGTTGCCCGAGGTCATTGTTGCCCGTCAGCCATTCCCAGGTCCTGGTTTGGGTATTCGTATCATCGGTGAGGTCACTGAGGAACGGTTGACTACGTTGCGTCGGGCTGACGCTATTGCCCGTGAGGAGCTCACCGCAGCTGGTTTGGATAACACTATTTGGCAGTGCCCGGTCGTCCTCTTAGCTGATGTGCGATCTGTGGGTGTGCAGGGAGATGGGCGCACCTACGGTCACCCAATTGTGCTTCGTCCAGTGTCCAGTGAGGATGCCATGACGGCAGACTGGACTCGTATTCCTTATGAGACTTTGGAGATCATTTCCACGCGTATTACGAATGAGGTGGAAGATGTGAACCGCGTGGTCTTAGATGTCACTTCTAAACCACCGGGAACTATCGAATGGGAGTAGACACGATAGTCTTTCCCGATTTATCTCGCGAGTGATTGCTGTGCTGGGCTGAGCGGATGCTGTGTCAGCGGATGCTGAGCCGAGCTCAATGGACGTTACGCAGGGTCGAAGTTCTCTGCGAAGATAAACGCCGCCCTACGTTGGATGAGTTGTGTACAACCATCGAAATGGGCGGCGTTTTGTTTTATTTTGCTTTATTTTCTCGGTAAATGGGCAGTGCCATCAAGCTGGGGGTGGACGGCCCAGGCGAATGCGGTGGCGATCAGCCAAGCACAAATGGCCAGCGGCCAGTTACTTGGGGCGAGGGGAATGAGCATGAGTGCTAACCACAGGGGGAAGAGAGGCATGACCTGGGAGACGCTGGTTTTGTATTCTCCGCCCCGGGATTCAACCGCGTGGCGTACTTCTTTGCGATAGGGATGGTTGAAGGTGATGAGGAGCGCGATGGCCACACTAAGGACTAGGCCGATGACTTTGAATCCATTGCTGATCGGCATGCCCATGATTCCCACAGCAAGGCCGAGGAAGATGGCCGCGAGGACGCGGATAGGTTTAGGTGCAGTGACGATGGGGACAGGTCTGCTCATGACACACCAGTGTAAAGGTGTGCGTGCGTAAAGGTGTGTGTTCGTTGCGGGTTGACGTGGAATATGAAGCGGCCTAGGCTATATAAAATATAGGCGAACAAATGTTCGAATAATGTGTTTTTGTTGCGCGCGGTGTCTTGCGGATTAATAAAAAGTAAATGTGAGCAAAGTGCAATCAACAAGCCGTAAATAAGCGGGAAGAAGGAGGTCTATGTGGTCGCTTCTGCGCAGAAAAGTATCGATCATACTATCGACTCCTTGCGTGTGAAAATGTCTCAGATAGGCGGCCATGTGCCTCTTTGTGACGGGGCACAACGGACGACTCCTTGCGGCAAGGAGAGTTTCGTGGGTGGACCGTCTGTTGTTAGTGGTCCGCAGTGGCTTTCGGCTACGTTGAGCGCAGGGGGTGTTCCGCGTTCCGCGGTGACGATGGTTGCTGACTGTCCAGCAGCGCACGTGGATATGTTGGCTGCAGTGACAAGAGAAGGTGGATGCGTTGCTGTGGTGGGGTATCCGAGTCTGGCTTTGGCCGCAGTGGAGGCCGCCGGGGGTGATCTGGAGCGGATGGTTGTGGTTCCGGATCCTGAACCTCATGCGCTGGCCGTGGTGGGCACATTGGTAGAGGGACTCGATATGGTTCTGTTTGCTCCGTCTGCCCCTATCGCGCCAGCTTGTGCCCGTCCCGTTGAGGCTCGTTTGCGCAAGAGTAAGTGCGCTTTGCTGGTTACAGGTTATACATGGCCGCGGGCTCGCTTGACTATCGACGTTTCCATGACGGGCGTAGTAGGGCTGGGGTACGGTTTAGGGCGTATTCGGGGTGTGTCGATTGCTGGACGCGTATGGGGTAATGCGCAACCTCCGTGCGCGTTTCATGCTGTGCTAGGTCAGAAAAGCGTGTGTCGCACCGCGGATGACCGGAAGACTTCGCCTGCGATGCCTGGTTCTTTTATGGGGCCTTTTATGGCCGACGCTACTTGTGATCTCCTTCGTGAGGTTGCGCAATGAGCCAGCGTGTGACTGTTCTCTGGTTTCCTGATTGGCCCGTGTATGCCATTGGCCGTTCGAAGGGCTGGGATGTATTGGAGCCAGCTGCGATTATTGTCGAACATAAGATCTTGGCGTGCAATGTGGCTGCACGCCGGGCTGGAGTGAAGCGGGGGATGAAACAGCGCCATGCATTGGCGGCATGCCCGCAGCTATTAGTCTCTGGAGATGATTCTGCACAGCAGGCAATGGTGCATGAGGATGTGCTCACGGCGTTGAGCCATGTGGCCGCGGGGATAGAAACACTGCGTCCGGGGCTGCTCGTTCTTCCGATGACACCGTTGGCTAAATACTATGGCAGCGAAGATATAGCTGTAGAACTGTTGCTGAATGCAGCGGTACGCATGGGGGCAGATTGCTTGGCGGGTACTGCTGATGATGTTGTCACTGCAGTGTGGGCCGCTCGCGCTGGGTACAACGTTGAACCAGGAGGTGGTGCCCGTTTTGTGGCCGAGTTGCCGATCGAAGTCCTCGCTAGTGAATCAGCATTGGGTGCACCATATGAACTGGTGGAGCTTCTGCGACAACTGGGAGTACACACGGTGAAACAATTCGCAGCGTTGCCCCGCGCTAACGTCGCTGCACGCTGCGGAGCTGAGGGGGTGCGTTGGCATCGCGTGGCACGTGGCGAGGTGGAACGAGAGGTGGCACCACATCGCGGCATACCTGCCATTGAAGTCCGTCACGATATGGAAGAGCCAATCATGCAGACGGAAACTGCTGCATTCATCGCGCGTCAGGTGGCTGCACAACTGCACTCAAAGCTCTGTGCTGCAGGGGATGCTTGTCTCCGTCTCTCCGTGCGCGCTTATTTATCGCCTCCTTCAGGATATGAAGGGCCGACCGTCATTGAACGTGTATGGCGCTGCCGTGAGCCGCTGACTGAAAGTGAGACAGCTCAGCGGGTGCGATGGCAACTGGATGGCTGGATTACTCGATTGAGGACCAATGATGCTCAGCGAGGTTATGACGAAGCTGCGGGGCAGGTGGGTGCTGACTGGTGCGGCGCGGACGTAGGTATTGCCGCCATAGAGCTCGTCCCTGTAGAGACCATCCCCGCCGGGCGTGTGGAATGCACCTTGTGGGGAGGGGCGGATGAAGGCATTCGTGCAGCCCGGGCAGCTGCTGGCCGGGCGCAAGCCCTCATTGGCGTAGAGAAAGTTCTACAGCCAGTACACCGTGGAGGTCGCGCAGTTGTGGGGCGTGTGATGACGGTTCCTTATGGCGAGCAGGATCCCATGTGTGTCACTCGTCTACCTACAACTCATTGGGAAGGAGAGCTGTTGCATCCATTGCCGGCGCTGATGGGAACAAGGGGGATTGCCACGGAGAGGGAAAAGAAGGGAAAAGAGTGGAAAGAAGGGGAAAGAATAACGGAAGAGAGATCAACGGTGGCGCAGCTGGGCATTAACGCGGAGAAAACAGCGCAGAATCCCTCTTTTATTCACCCGGCGGCCCGGTTGCTCGTTGTTGATGAGAGCGATGAGCCTGTGTATGTCACGGGTCGGGGGATGTTGAATAAGTGTCCTGCATACGTGCTATGGGGCAATAAACGTCTATGCATAACGGGATGGGCTGGCCCATGGCCAGTGGATGAAGAATGGTGGTCACAAGGGAAAAGATACGCACGGCTGCAGGTGAGTACTGATGAGCCGAGCGCCTATTTGTTGGTGTGTCGCGGATCCATATGGCGGATCGAAGCCACCTATTGACATACCCCTAGGGGTATATTTACTATCTGTCGGGATTCATAAAAGATTCTTTTCGACATTTCGGAGCTTGAGCGCAAGGAGTAGGCGGATGTGCCGACCAGTAACGTGTCCTCGTTGTAAAAAGACCGGGTGGGCTGGCTGCGGCCGGCACGTTGATCAGGTAATGGCTGGGGTGCCGGCGAATCAACAGTGTCAATGCCCAGACCATGGCACAGGCAAAGGAAACGCTCAGGGCGGTGGATTCCTTAGTCGCCTATTCGGATAAGGAGGGGAAATAACAATGGGAGAGACTTCAGCGGATTCTCGCCGTATCGTCATCGTTGGTGGGGTCGCAGGTGGTATGTCCACGGCCACTAGGCTGCGCCGTCGTGATGAAAAAGCAGAGATTGTTGTGCTCGAAAAAAGTGGGTACGTCTCCTTTGCAAACTGTGGGCTGCCGTATTACGTCGGCGGTGTGATTGAAGAACGTGGAAACTTACTGCTCCAAACCCCGGAAGCCTTGTGGCAACGTTTTCGTATCCAGGTGCGCACTAATACCGAAGCGACATCCGTGCGTGCAGAGGAGAAAATTCTGCAGGTACGCGATGTGAGCACGGGGATAAGCGAAGAAGTGCACTATGACGAACTCGTGCTATCCCCGGGAGCGAGTCCACTGCTGCCAGCAATCCCCGGCATAGAACGGGCACTACCGCTGCGTAATGTTGAAGATACTGATGCCATGCGTGCGGCCGTTGAGGAGGCGAAGGCAGGGGACTGCGCGGTCGTAATCGGCGGAGGATTCATTGGAGTTGAAATAGCAGAGAATCTCATTCATGCAGGACTGAAAGTCACAGTGATTGAGCGCAATGCGCACATCTTGGCTCCACTGGATAAAGAGATGGCTGCCCTTGTGCAGCGCCGCCTTGAGGACAATGGTGTGACCCTGCTGACCGGGGAAAGCGTTGCAGAAATTACCGTGGATGCCGTGGTGCTGGAATCAGGAGAAAAAATTCCGGCAAAAATCGTGGTCGCGGCACTAGGAGTACGGCCAGAAACTGATTGGCTCGACGGTAGTGGAGTGGAAGTCAATGGTGCCGGTGCGATTCTTGTGGACGAGATGCTGCGCACCAACGTAGAGCACATTTATGCTCTTGGGGATGCAGCCACGACGCGCGATGCAATAGACGGTAGCGATGCCGTAGTCCCGCTAGCGCAAACTGCAAATCGCCATGGGCGTTTATTGGGAGACATCCTCGTTGGTGACGACGTGGGAACACGCCCAGTGCATGCCACTTCCATTCTTGGAGTGTGTGGCTTGCAAGTGGCCACTACCGGCTGGAATGAGCGCAAGTTACGGGCAGCGGGACGTGATGTGCGGGTGATCGTAACTCATCCCGTTAATCATGCCGGCTATTACCCGGGTGCAGTAGGGCTCACGATGAAACTACTGGTTGATCCGCAGACGGACGCTATTCTGGGCGCGCAGGTTATCGGCGAAGAAGGCGCCGATAAGCGCATAGATGTCATCGCTACAGCTATGCAGTCCGGTGTCCCCGCCAGTGGACTGATGGACCTCGAACTAGCCTATGCTCCGCAATTTGGCTCGGCGAAGGATCCAGTAAATATCTTGGGATATATCGCCGATAACCTAAAGCTAGGGCGGGCGCGGCATGTCACCTGGAATGAACTTGATGAACGCATGCAGTACGGAGAGGCTACCGTCATAGACGTGCGTACCCCAGAGGAGTTCGCGGCAGGGAACATTCCGAGCGCAATCAATATTCCTTTGGACGCGATACGCCAACGCGCAACAGACATTCCGGAAGGGCCTTTGATCGTTCACTGCCAGGTGGGATTGCGAGGACATATTGCGGAAAGATTGCTCGCTGAGCTTGGTCATGACAACGTGGCAAATCTTACAGGTGGCTACCGCACGTGGAAGGATGCCCACTCCATTTAGTTAGGCTTGCCTTTCCTCAGGAGCTTTCGCATTGCTATGCTGGCAAATATGCCAACCAGAAGAAACCCACGCGCCGGGCTGGCACCCGAGCAGCTCGATCCAGATGCACACAACGTTGGATCAGTGTGCTCCACCTTCACAGGGGAACAGCTCGCCGGGACAGCAAAGCCCGGACACATCGTCCTGGCTTTGGAATATCCACGCGGTTGGGGACATGACATTCTTGATGGTGAAGCTCTCGGTAACGAGCTAGCCGGCAAGATAAAAGCCTTCCTCAAAGCACATAACGCCCAGTTGCAATTCATCCGTAAACCCGGACGCGAAGGCCAACACCACGCGGAGAACACGCGCTCGGTTCTCTTCATCAATTGGTCTCAGGGAGTAACAAGCAGCACTCATCCCATCGCCGAACGCATGCTCGTAGACGGTCCGGAATCCATCCTGGAACTAGACCTATCCCAGCCGGGCAACACCCCAGGTGCAGAGCGTGTTGACCATCCACTCTTACTCATCTGTACTCATGGAAAACGTGACCGCTGTTGCGCCGTTCGTGGCCGCCCACTTGCCACGGCGCTCAGCGCCCAGTACGGCGATGAACAAGTATGGGAATCTTCTCATACAAAAGGCCACCGTTTCGCCCCATCAATGCTCCTATTGCCCTCAAACTATTCCTACGGGCGGATCACAATTAGCAGTGCGTCAGAAATGCTGGAAGCTGCACGGCAGGGTGAGCTGTGGCTTCAAGGAAACAGGGGGCGGGGAATCTACGATGCTCCCGGGCAAGTCGCAGAGATCACAGTCGCGCGCCGTTTACAGAGGGAGGCGGGTGAGCCGGTGAAAGAATCTGCGCTCGTCGTTCACTCCACGACGCTGTCCGAGCTGCAAGAACATTACACCGTAAAGACGGGGCCCGCACGGTCTTCACACAGTGGCGTCGGACAGTCTCCCACCGAACTATCGGCTATCGGTAGCGCTACACAGACAACAGCTGACCTGTGCTACCGGCTGGTGAAAGACACCGTGTCCGGCCGAGTTTGGGGAGTGCAGCTACAGCGCCGCACTTCCGTGCCCATCGTCGCTTCCTGTGGTGATGCCCCCAAACCATCAAAGTCCTGGGTGTCTACCACAGTCATTGAACTGGCATTGAAGAGCGAATTGACTTTGAGGAGCAAGAGCGAGAGCCAAGGCTAGCGGCGCATTACCTTGCTTGCGGCCCAGTTACCCAAAAGTTGAGCAAACTGAACAATCACGATGATGACCAAGACGGTGATCCATGTAACTTCGTCGTTGAAAGCGCGGTAACCGTAGACAATGGCAAAGTCTCCCAAACCGCCAGCACCAATGTAACCGGCCATCGCTGACATATCGACAATCGCAATGAACGCGAAGGTGAAACCCAAAATCAACGGGCCTAGCGCCTCCGGAATAATCACAGTAGTGATGATGCGCAGAGGGGACGCGCCCATAGCCTTGGCCGCCTCAACGACGCCAGGGTCGATACTCACCAAGTTCTGCTCCACAATACGAGCGACACCAAAAGTGGCGGCAACCACCATGCCGACTATCGCCGCCTCCGTCCCGATACGCGTGCCAACTAATGCGTCGGAAAGTGGGCCTATGGCAGTGAGAAGGATGATGAATGGAATTGGCCGGAAGAAGTTCACAAGGAAGTTCAACACCCAGTAAATGGGCTTGTTCTGCAATACGCCCCCAGCGCGAGTGGTATACAACAGCATGCCGAGGACCAGCCCCAGAACTCCTGCCAACAGCAGGGTGACGGACACCATGTACAGGGTGTCCCAAATGGCTTTCTCGAAAAAGGTGCCGAGGCGATCCCAGTTCATCTGAGCGAGGACTACCGTATTTGTGTTGCTCATCGGATCTCCTCAATGTCGGTTTTGGAATTGAGAGTCTGGTAAAACTCTTCGATTGCGTTTTCTGCTTCTGGGTTGGTGGCCGTCATCCGTAGTGTCAGCCGTCCGAAGCTATGCTCCTGCAGCGTGGTGATCCCACCATGCACGATATTTACGCTGACCCCTGCTGCTGTCGCGCGCGAGACCGCATCGAAGAACCCGACGCCTTCAGCCATAGTGATGGTGAACAAGCGGCCGTTTCCAGCCTGCAAAGCCTGCGCCTCGACCATGTCCGGGGTGTTGCGCAGAGATGTAGCAACGAAGTTTGCAGCAACGTCGGTCTTGGGGGAAGAGAACACCTCATAAACCGATCCTTGTTCCACAACTTCTCCACCTTGCATCACCACAACACGGTCAGCGATACTGCGGACAACCTCCATCTCGTGAGTAATGACCACAATGGTGATGCCGAATTCACGGTTGACCTTCCGCAACAACTCCAACACATCGCGGGTCGTTGATGGGTCCAGAGCCGAGGTTGCCTCGTCCGCAAGCAGCAAACGCGGATTGGTGGCCAGTGCCCGGGCAATACCCACACGCTGTTTTTGGCCACCGGACAATTGTTCCGGATAGGACTTACCTTTGTCGTCGAGACCGACGAACTCGAGAAGTTCCTGAACGCGAGCCTTACGTTCGGACTTGCTCATCCCCTGAAGCTTGAGCGGATAGGCGATGTTGCCTTCTACTGTCCGAGAGTTAAAGAGGTTGAATTGCTGGAAGATCATCCCGATGTTTCCGCGCAGAGTGCGCATGTGGGCTTCTTTTAGTGGGACGATGTCTTCACCATCGAGCAAGATTTGTCCGCTGGTAGGACGGTCGAGTCCGTTGATTTGTCGTACCAATGTGGATTTTCCAGCTCCTGA
This sequence comes from Corynebacterium anserum, assembly GCF_014262665.1. Classification (NCBI taxonomy): domain Bacteria; kingdom Bacillati; phylum Actinomycetota; class Actinomycetes; order Mycobacteriales; family Corynebacteriaceae; genus Corynebacterium; species Corynebacterium anserum. The sequence goes on along the minus strand of NZ_CP046883.1, from coordinate 1,802,404 downwards.
ATAGCCGATGATACCCATAATGGAGCCGGATGGGATAGTGATGTTGACGTCTTTGAGTGCCGTAATTTCCTTGCGCTTCTGTTTGAAGATCTTTGTGACGTTACGGAACTCCACCTGGGTGCCAGCACGCTGCGGTGCACGGTTAGGAGTGCTTGTCAGTGCAGTGGCTTGTTGAGCCATCGGGAACCTCGATTGTTGAAAAGGGATGAGAGTGCGGGCGGTGAAAAAGAAGGAGGGGAATTATTTACTTGGATTCTTTGATCCGAGCTTCGACATTGTCGAGAATCTTCTCCAGCTCTGGGCCGTTCTTCTTTACCTCAACAGAGGTGCCCTTTGATTGTTCGCGGAGGGCATCCTGAACTTTCTGGGAGTGCCATACGTCGACGAGCTTCTTCAGATCTGGATCGTCTTTGCGGTCGGCTTTGGTGACGAAAGCGTTGATGAAAGGCTCTGCGCTCGGGGACTGTGGATCGTCCTGGGCGATCGCTGACGTGGGGTCGATATTGCCACGGTCGAGGAAGGAATTGTTGATGACTGCTGGTTTGCCATCCTGGTAGGCGGTGACTGTCTGTGCGGCGTCAACCGGGGTTACCTTGATCTTGGATTTTGCTTCATCGACGTCCGCTGGGGTTGGGGAGAGGATGGAGTCATCTTTCAAAACGACGAGGTGGTTTTCTGCCAGCATGTGCAGAGCGCGTCCCTGGTTCGTTGGGTCGTTAGGGATTGCAACCTCCTTGGCGTCCTCTACGTCCTTGATGTTGTCGTGATCCTTGTAGAACAGGGCCAGTGGGATGATTTCAGTAGCGCCGATTGGAGTGAGGTCAGTGCCAGAGTTGACATTGAAGTCGGCGAGGAACATGAGGTGTTGGAAATTATTGACGTCGATTTCACCTTCCTCGAGGGCACGGTTAGGAAGGGAGTAGTCGCCGAATGGCACGAGTTCAACGTTGAGACCTTCTGCCTTAGCTTCCTCGGTGAAAACTTGCCATTGTTTCTGGCCTTGGTCAGTGGTTCCTACTTTGATGACATCGCTGTCATCGCCTCCGCCGCAGGCGGTGAGGGAGAAGGCTGTGGCCAGAGCAACGATGGAGGCTGCTGCTTTTTTGTGAAGGGACACTGGTTGTCCTCCGCTTTCTTGATCGGGGTTCCTCTTGGGTCGATATTGTCGGCCAATTTAGCACCATTCGTAAAAAATGAACAACTTAGTCTATTTTGCGGTTGTTTCTGCAGGGACATGGGAGTTTGTTATCGGTGCGTTGGGATGCGCGTCAGGATATTTATTGGGTTGTGTTCCCTGCATGCTCCGGTGACATGTTGGTCAGTAAACAGGCCGTTGTCATGCAGACCGGATAGTGAGTCGTTGACGTGAGCTGGCAAGCACACTGCTAATGCGGGCTGGTCAATGCGGTGATGACGTGCTGGTTAGCGAACAAGAGGTGCTGGTTAGCGAACAAGAGGTGCTGGTTAGCGAACGGGCTGTTGGTGCGATAAGCGCCGCCAACTTCTTCTTGATAGAACATCTGTTCTAATTAGTCTAGGCTATGACATTGTGAACATCCGTAATCTCAATTCTGGAGATCGACTTGGCAAGGGGCGCAGCTTCTCTATTGGCTCGCCGCTGAGTTGGTCGCGGCTGGAGCGTATCCTTTCCGGTAAATCGGATGGTTCCCTACATGCTCTTGGGGTGGGTGATAGGAACCGCGATTACCCTTTAGGTGAGGTTATCCCTCGCTCTCTGCATCGCCCCCTACGATCCTCGATTATCCCTTTCGCGGAGCTGCATGGCTGTTCTGCCTACAATTTTTTGCATGGGGCTAGTGAACCTGAGGATATGGTGAATAAAGCTGTTGAACTGGGGATTAGTTTTCTTTGCTGTGTGGATCGCGATGGGTTTTATGGTGCTGCACGTTATGCTGAGGCGGCTGCGAAGGCGGGTTTAGGTACGGTATTTGGTGCTGAACTCTCTATTGACGGAAGAGAAGAGCCGCCATTGACTGTGTTGTGTAGGGGGCAGGAGGGATACAGGGCATTATCGGCAGTGATCTGTGACGCGCAGATGAAAGATCCTGACAAAGATACGGTGATATATCCGGATTTAGAGCAGCTGGCAGCATCTGCGCAAGGGGAGGGTGGTGTGCTGCCTTGGATCGTTTTGATTGGGGAGGAGATGCTGGGGAGAGAAGAGGAAATAGTACATGTGTTCGGCAGTGCTAACTGCGTGGTTGAGTTACAGCAGACCATGAAACCAGCTGACGCTGACATCAACGCTATGCTTCACGCTATCGCCCAGCGGTACGGCTTGCGGGAGATTGTCAGTGCCCGAGCCACCTGTGCGTCACCTCATCAGGCTCGACTGGCTGGGGTGAAACGTGCTTTACACGCTCGGCGTGACCTGGCGACACATGAGCCACTGACACACCCGGTTGGCGGATCGTGGTTACGCAGTGGCGAAGAGATGATGCGCCTGGCTGGTGACTGCTCCTGGTTGCAAGACGCGGTAGCTCACACCATGGAGATAGCGCTGGAATGCGCGTTCACGCTCAACCTCATCGCTCCGAATCTGCCCCACTTCCCGGTACCGGAAGATCACACGGAGATGACGTGGCTGCGGGAGCTGACACAACGCGGAGCCACTCAACGCTACGGCCCGCGCGTAAACGGTCAATCAGCAACGATGAAGGCATGGGAAACAATCGATCATGAGCTGGACATTATCGAGTCGCTGGGCTTTCCAGGCTATTTTTTGATCGTTCACGACATTGTGAGTTTCTGCCACAGGAACAATATCCTCTGCCAGGGGCGCGGTTCAGCAGCAAATTCAGCAGTGTGCTTTGCGCTGGGTATAACCAACGTGGATGCGGTTGCGGCTGAGTTGTTGTTTGAGCGTTTCTTATCTCCGGAGCGGGACGGGCCGCCGGACATCGATCTGGATATTGAGTCTGGCCGCCGTGAGGAAGTGATTCAGTACGTTTACCGCCGCTATGGGCGTGATAACGCCGCTCAAGTAGCCAACGTGATTACCTACCGCCGTAAAGGAGCGTTGCGCGACGCCGCTCGTGCTTTGGGCTACGCTCCCGGGCAGGTAGACGCATGGACTCGCGGTACACAAGAGCCTCCAGCGATCGTGGAGCGCGTGGCTCGACAACTCCGGGGGCAGCCCCGACACCTCGGTATTCATTCAGGCGGCATGGTGATTTGCGACCGGCCAATTGCCGAAGTGGTGCCGACTGAGTGGGCTCGCATGAACAACCGCAGCGTAGTGCAGTGGGACAAAGATGACTGCGCCACCGTGGGATTGGTGAAGTTTGATCTGTTGGGTCTGGGCATGCTTGAGGCCATCCATCATGCTATTGACCAAGTTCGCGTGCATCGCGGACGTGAGGTGGAATTGTGGCGTCTGGAACCGACGGAGAAAGAAGTCTACGAGATGCTCTGTCGTGGAGATGCGGTAGGAGTGTTCCAGGTGGAGTCCCGCGCACAGATGAACACTCTGCCCCGCCTGCGCCCACGAGTATTTTTTGATCTAGTTGTGCAGGTTGCGCTCATCCGTCCAGGGCCGATCCAAGGCGGTTCAGTGCACCCCTATATCCGGCGCCGCAATGGTCTGGAACCAGTGACCTTTGACCATCCATGTTTGGAAGCCGCTCTAGCTAAGACCCTAGGCATCCCTCTGTTTCAGGAACAGCTCATGCAGGTGGTGGTGGATGCTGCTGGTTTTAGTTCGGCAGAGGCCGACACTCTGCGTCGGGCGATGGGAGCTAAGCGCTCTCCACAGCGTATGGACGCTCTCCGCACTCGTTTCTACCAAGGCTTAGCCGAAACTAACGGCATTACAGGTGAGGTTGCTGAGCGACTGTGGGAGAAGATCACCGCTTTTGCCGCCTATGGCTTTCCTGAGTCGCACGCCCAGTCGTTCGCTTCCTTGGTGTATTACTCGGCATGGTTTAAATACCACTATCCGGCAGAGTTTTGCGTGGCGTTATTGAGAGCTCAACCCATGGGCTTCTACTCACCGCAATCCCTCATTGCTGACGCCAGGCGCCACGGGGTACAAATTCTCCCCGTTCATATCAACGAGTCCGGTGTGCAACCAGATACCGTCGTCCCTCACGGAACACAAGGGGAGGCACGGGGTGTACACGGACTCGGACGCGGAAGTGGTGAACCCATAGGAGCGATCCGTCTGGGACTGACAGCAGTCAAGGGCATCACTAAAGAAACTGCCGAACGGATTGTGGACGTGCGCACACGCCGGGGCGGGTACCGGAGTATAAGCGATCTATCCCGTGAAGCGGGCCTGAGTGTAGCGCAAGTAGAACAGCTCGCACGAGCCGGTGCGCTGGAACCATTGGGGATGTCTCGCCGCCAAGCGGTGTGGGCAGCGGGCATTGCCGCTACAGAACGGCCGGGAATGCTCCCCGGAACCTCACAGCTAGACGCGCCCGCCCTTCCTGGTATGAGCATGTTTGAGCTTGCTGCGGCAGATATGGCAACGACAGGGATCACCCCACATGAGCACCCAGTGGCTTTATTACGTTCCTACCTAGACGTTTGGCATGAGAGGAAGGGCGGGGGTCCGGCAGTGGTGGCGTCGGAACAACTTCTTCACATCCCGGACGGGACGAGGGTGAGAGTGGCCGGAGTAGTAACCCACAGACAGCGCCCGTTAACAGCCGGAGGTGTGGTGTTCCTCGGTATGGAAGACGAGACTGGGCTGGCGAACATCATGATCAGTCGAGGTCTGTGGGCGCGCCACAAAGTAGTGGCTTTGAGCAGTCGTCTGGTGGTGATCCGCGGCATTGTGCACAACGCGGAGGGAGCGGCGAGCGTGAGTGCAGACCTCATCGAACCAGTTGAGCCAGAGCTAGAATGGGCCCGCCAGCTGGAAGTGCGCGCACGTGACTTCAGATAGTCGCACTAACCGAGCAGAGGCATGGCCTATGACCAGCGTGGAGCTTTGACACTGCTGTGCAAGGTAAGGAAAATCGGACGCGTGAATTGTCAGTCCTCCGCCAAATACTATCGCCGTCGGCGCATCGCTGCCGGGGGAGTGGCGGCAATCGTTATAGCCGGTGCTGCAGGATGCGGTGTAGGGCTTCAAAAGCTCACGGGATGGACAGCGCAGGAATGGCAACCGCACGCCTCAACCACGGAATCCGCTGGGCCCAGCACCCCGGCGCAGGCAGTGCCACGCCTGAAAAAGGAACACGCGCCAAAGATCGCACCAGTAGTGCGTGACTCGCACAATGCCGCCCCCCTGAATGATGCTCCGAAGCCAGGAAAGCAGGGTACTGTAACCTTCGAATCGGCAGGAGCTACCCGCTCCGCGATCATCCATGTGCCACAATCTGCGGCGCAGGGTCGCCCCATGCCATTGATCCTGGCTTTTCATGGCTACGGCGAGGGGCCGAAGACGATGGCAAAATACGCAGGGCTTAACGGGGCATGGGGAGACACTGGCACGCAGGAAGCGCTCGTTGTGTATCCAGCCGGGTTGAACAAGGCATGGGAAGGAGCGCCGTACTCCACCTCCAAGCCGGGCCAGGATGTGCGTTTCATCCGCGAGCTCCTCGACGCGCTCAGTGCAACCTATGCAATCGATGGCAATCGCGTGTATTCCGTCGGAATGTCTAACGGTGGCGGCTTTGCTGTGATGCTGGCGTGTGAAATGCCAGAACAATTCGCTGCGATCGCGAGCGTCTCCGGTGCCTACTATCCGGACACGTGGGCGAGCTGTGCCACGGCGCAATCTAATGCCAAAGACCCCTCTTCCATCCGTTTCGTACCGGGAACACCCATCCCATTCCTGGAGATACATGGACGGCGGGATGAAACCATCAAATACAACGGTGGGCGGCGTCACGATACAGCCTACGTATCTGCCATGAGACTCAGTAGCTTGTTCGCTGGGCGTTCGGGGTGCTTCGGAGCCCCGCACTCCGTTGCCGTGACTGACAAAATCACTCGCGTGGCATGGAGCGATTGTCAGGCGGGTGCAGAGGTTATGCATCTGGGCATTGACGATGGGGGTCACACGTGGATGGGAGACGACCGCGGTCTCGCTGGTACCGGCGAGGCACAAGCGGGCAGCAAAAGCTTAACGACACGCAAGAGTGAGCGCACTACCCGCGTGATTACGGCCACGGAGGAAGTTTTAGCTTTCTTTGAACGTCATCGTCGTGTGGTAGGTTAGCTTTCGCACAATTAAATACATCGCATTTTCACGGGAGTCCACGGCATGTGTGGGCTGAGAGGGTAGACCGCAAATGCAGGTCCCGACCGTCAGAACCTGATCCGGCTCATACCGGCGAGAGGGAGAGTTATGAACCAATTTTCTGCAACCGTCACGAAACGCAGTATGACGTGGCGGGTAGTTGACATCGTTATCGCAGCTGTTCTGGGAGTAGCTTGCGGTCTTATTTTCTGGGTGTGGAACAGCATCGGCGGCACTGGAACCACTGTGTTCGACGCCATCACCCCTGGACTCGGAGGCCTGTTCCTTGGCATATGGCTCATCGGAGGGCTCATTGGCGGGTTGATCATCCGCAAACCCGGAGCGGCATTGTTCGTGGAGCTACTCGCCGCGAGCGTGTCGGCGGGTATCGGAAACCAGTGGGGGATCGAAACCCTGTACTCGGGCTTAGCCCAGGGTATTGGAGCGGAGCTCGTATTCCTTATTTTCGCCTACAAGCGTTATCAGCTTTCGGTGGCCATGCTCTCCGGTATGAGTGCCGCCGCATGTGAGTGGGTCATGGAGCTGTTTGTCACCGGAAATCTGGCAAAGTCTGTTTCCTACAACCTCGTGTACCTGATCTGTATGCTCATCTCTGGCGCCATTGTGGCCGGAGTGCTGAGTTTTTATGTGGTGAAGGGACTGGCCGCCACTGGCGCGTTGGATCGCTTCGCTGTGGGGCGCGAGCGCCAGGCATTGGTGTAAATGGCTGGGCGGATCACAGCCCGCGGATTTGGTTGGCGCCACAGCGGGCGCAAAGACCCTGTCTTTTCTGGCCTTGATCTTGATATTGAGCCGGGAGAGCGAGTGCTGTTACTCGGAGCTTCCGGGTCGGGTAAATCCACTCTTCTGGCGGGCATCGCCGGTGTGCTGGGAGATGAAGAGGATGGCATTCGCGTGGGCACCATAACGGTGGATACGCGGGTGGGAATGGTGCTGCAGGATCCTGACTCTCAGGTCATCGCCCACACCGTCGGCGATGACGTGGTATTTGGTTGCGAGAATTTCTGCGTGCCGCGTGAACAGATGTGGGAACGGGCGCGCCGGGCGATCGAGGTGGTAGGGCTTAATCTCCCCTTCGAGCATCCGACCCGTGCCCTGTCCGGGGGTCAGAAGCAACGCCTCGCTTTGGCAGGCGTGTTGGCGATGGAACCCGGCGTTATTGTCCTCGACGAGCCCACAGCCAACCTCGATCCACACGGGGTTATTGAGGTTCGCGACGCCGTATTGCGTGCCGTTGAAGCGACGGGGGCGACGCTCGTTGTGGTGGAACATCGCACCGAGATATGGCTGGATCACGTGGATCGGGTTCTGCTCATGGGAACCGACGACACGGGGCGAAGTGGGAGGATCCTGGCAGATGGCGCCCCATCTGAGATACTCAGTGCGCATGCTGATCAGTTGGTTGCCGCAGGTGTGTGGGTACCTACTGTGCCGCTTAGTCTTCCGTCGCTGTCCTCATCTTCGGAATCGTCATTGCCTTCGTATGCGGATCTTTCGTCGTTCCCGCGTCCGGCTGGTTCCGTGTCCGCCCGGGCGGGTGTGAGTTTCACTGACTCGATGCTTTCCTATCCCCCTTCCCATCCGACGTCACCGCACCTCATCGAAGCTCATGACCTTTCTGTCGGGTGGTCAAAGAACCAGCCGATACAACAGAGCCTTGATATATCTCTCAGTGCTGGTTCTACGGTGCTCACAGGCCGGAATGGGACGGGCAAATCCACCCTGGCTTTGACACTGGGCGGACTACTCCCTGCACTAGCCGGTGAGGTGGACGCCTCGGGTTTAAGCGGAAGAACAGTGAAGAAAAACCCGTATTCCTGGCGATCAACAACGCTCATTCGCCATATAGGCTACGTGTTCCAGGATCCAGAGCATCAGTTTGCGGCGCGCACTGTGCGTGACGAGCTACTGATCGGGCCGAAAGCCACGGGAATGGATGCCGAGAAAGCGGAGCGTTACGCAGAGCATGTGCTGGACAAGCTAGGGTTGGCGAGGCTGGCGCGGGCCAATCCCTACACGCTTTCCGGCGGGGAAAAGAGACGACTGTCAGTTGCCAGTATGTTGACCACCCGCCCTGGGTTACTCATCTTAGATGAGCCCACCTTTGGTCAGGACAGAGTGACGTTCAGCACGCTTGTGCAACTCTTGCAGGGGTTGGTTGAAGAGGGGGTATCGTTGTTGTCCATTTCGCACGACGACACCTACGTCCAACTCATGGGTCAGCATAGATGGGAATTGAGCCATGCCTAATGTGTTGGAACGCATAGACCCGACTACCCGTATCCTCGCATTGGTATTTCTCACCACCCCATTGTTGCTGAGCATAGATTTAGTCAGCGCGAGTGTGGCATTGGCATGCACTGTGTTACTTGCGCCGCTCTGCGGGGTAGGGCCGGTGCGTCTTTTTCGCCGTGCGTGGCCGTTGCTTATTCTCGCTCCCCTCACGGGGTTAGGAATGCTGCTGTATGGCCGCGCCGGAGGAGAAACTTATGCCAGCGTGTGGTTAATAAAGATCACTGAGAACTCGGTGAGTTTGGCACTTGCCGTGACCGTCCGAGTTGTGGCCGTGGGGCTTCCTGCAGTGGTATTGACCGCGGATGTGGATCCCACGCGTTTGGGTGACGGTTTATCGCAGTTGTGGAAATTGCCTTCGCGTTTTGTGATTGGTGCGGTGGCGGGCGTGCGTTTGGTGACCTTATTCCGGCAAGACTGGGGTGCTTTGAACCGTGCACAGCGAGCCCGGGGCATCGCTGACGGTTCGCGTCTGAAACGTATGCCGTCGCTTATTTTCGGGCTTTTAGTTCTCGCCCTCCGCCGAGGGGCGAAACTCGCAACGGCGATGGAAGCTCGCGGTTTTGGTGCCTCTGAGGAACGCACGTGGGGGCGGGAAGCTCGTTTCGGAAGCTGGGATGTTGCGGTGTTGTTCGTGTGTTTGGCGGTGGCAGCGACGGCTCTGAGCCTGGCCGTGTGGACGGGAGAGTTCCGACTATTAGGGGTGACAGGAACCTAGTTATGGTTTGGGCGGACATCCTACCGGGGATACAACCTTAGGTGGATAGGTCTGTGTCCTCATACGGCACATTGGGATTGAGCAGCCACGACAATGCGCGGTGCCGCTCCAGCAGAATGGAACCCTGAACAGGCTCCAGGTGGAAACTATGTGGTTGTACTATCTTGCCAAGCTCTGCGTAGTCGGATGTGTTGGCCTTGAGGGCTTGGTCTACGGCAAACCAACGCATGGAAAAGGTGTACTCCCATGCGTCGCAGATATCTTCCAATGAGTGAGGAGAGAGCTCTTGTGGAGAAGAAACTGCGTCGAGGGTTGCGCGTAGCGCACTCGGGTCGGGAGCAATCAGCTCGAAGGGATCGGAGTCCGTGACACCAACAACCCACGCGAGCATGTCGCCAGTGACAAAACCCCAGCGCAGTTGAACAGCCTGTTCGTGAAGCTCGGCGGGGTAATCCGTGGAATGGAAAGAGTTGAAGCGGTCGACAGCATCCAAAAACGAGGTTTCCTCCTGGGTGAAGGAACTCTCGGAACTGCGCATACTGGCCACATCCACCGTCTCACCCTCCGCCACGCTCATCGCTACAGCGGCCACAGCTACAAGCGCCTTCGCCCGGTTGAGTACCTCCTCCGGCCGGCGGAGCACTATTTCCGGTTCGGATAGCACTGGCGGCAATATGGGGCTGATGCGCACACCTTCTTCCCACAGGCGGCCGCGAATACGATCACGCCGGGCCTGTGCCTGAACGGTGGTCGGCGCCATGATCGGGTGCTCACCTTGGGCATTGGCCGGATCTAGTAAATCCCTGCCTTCATTGTCGCGGACAGTACCGTCGGGCATAAAGAAGACGGCGTTAGCAGCTTTTCCCCATTGCGAAAACTGCGACCAATCGACGTTGTTGTCACATTCGAAAACGTAATGGCGACGAACACGAAGGATGTGGTGGAATACGGAATGAATAGATGAGTTGTATTCCCCTGCGCGCTCCAGACCTTGTTGGCGCGCATAGTTCGCAAAGCCGTTGAGGTGTTCCTGCAGGTCGCGAGCTTCGCTACCTGCAGGCTGAGGTAGAAGAAACGGACCGGTGGAGGAATCTTCTACGAGGCTACGAGAATAGGTAGGGTCACCGCTCCGTCCGGTCCATGGGACGTTATCGCGGATAGTCGAGTAGGCATTCACGAAGTAAGGCATAGGAAAACAATAGGGCGTAGGTGGTTTTTCCGCTGGAAAACACACGTGGGGGTAGACATAAAGAGAAGTCAGTAAAATTATTCGAGTTATGCGCCATACGTCCGTTCCCTCCCTTGCTCCCAATGGCACCGCCATTGCGTACATTGTGCGCGATGGCGGTTATCCGTTTGCTGTTCAAGCCCAGCTGACCGACGAAGGGTTGGGTGAGGAACGCCGGGTGCGTTTACCGGTTGAAGGGCCAGTGACCCGGGTACTGCATTCTCCGGACGCACGGTGGATAGCGTGCGAGGTCTCCCCGAAGGGCACGGAACGCACGCAAACGTTCATTGTTTCCACAGATCCGGCCGATAAGGATGTCCAGGAACTGCGTAATTCCTGGGATGCGCGGAACACTCTCGTGGAGTGGGATGGTCACCATTTGGCCATGGATGCGGTGGCCTCTGACGGGGTTACTGAGGCTCGTCTGGTCGACCCGAACACCTCGCGTTATCGAGTGATGGACCGACGCAGTGATTCTCTCCTCGTCGCCGCTGAAGCTGGATACTGCCTTATGCGGGTAGGGCCGCGGGGTAACCGTGAACTGCTGCTTGTTACCCCCGAGGGACGCTGGATGCCATTACTACCTCCGGAGCCTGGTGCCACCACTGAGGCAGGCCGGATACTTCCAATAAACGATCGCACCCTGGTCATCCTTCTTGACACTGACCACGGTTCAGACCGGCGTCGGATTATTCGGTTGGTGGTGGAACTAGATGAACGCGGCGGCCGGCCGGTTCGAACTGAAAAGGAAGAACTCATTGCCAACGCGGATGCGGACATGGATGAGTTTGTCATCAGCGAAGATCTATCCACCGCAGCGGTGCTATGGAATGTGGGAGGCTTGTCCCATCTTGAACTGTTGAGCCTCGGCGAGGGTCAAAAAGTTACGGTTCGACGCACCGTCGACGTGCTCGGCAAAGTGGCAGCGAATTTGAGCATCACCGATGACGGTTCTTTGCTCGCACTGACGGTGGAGGGGCCGAACCTACCCCCGACTGTCGAGATACTGCGCATTGAAGCGGGAAGGGTAGAACCGTTGAATGCTGAACGCACAGAACGCCTAGACGCCCGCACCCGCCAAGGTGAAAGCCCCGAATTGGTGTACTACGCCGCTCGCGACGAATTGGAGCTCTCCGGTTGGCTATATGTTCCGGAAACCCCAGCTCCGAACAGGCCGGTATATATCCACCTGCATGGTGGTCCTGAAGGGCAGTCGCGTCCGGTCAACCATGATGTCTTGGATGAGCTGGTAGCTGCAGGTATCACGGTATTCACGCCGAATATTCGGGGCTCGCGCGGTAATGGTCGCAGTTTTCTCCATGCCGATGATCGCTACGGGCGCTTCGCCGCCGTTGACGATGTGGCAGATACCGTGGAGTTTCTGATCGATGCCAAATTGGCTCACCCCGACTACATCGTGCTTGGTGGTCGTTCCTATGGTGGGTATCTCTCGGTGCTCGCTGCTGCACGCTATCCGGAGATTTTCGCCGGAGTGGTGGATGCCTGTGGCATGACCAGTTTTGAAACCTACTATGAATCAACAGAACCGTGGTTGGCCTCGGCGGCGTCGCCAAAATACGGCTATCCTATGCACGATGCCGAGCTGCTCATGGAGATTTCCCCGCTGTATAAGGCGGAAGAGATCAGCGCACCGGTGTTGTTTATCCATGGGGCGAATGATACGAACGTGCCAATCGATGAATCGCGTCAGCTCTACGACGCGCTGGTGCAGGCAGGCAGGGCGCCGCAATTCTTGACAGTTCCGGGTGAAGGACACAAATTTGTTCGCCCCGAGTCCCGCCGCCTCATCACGCAGAGCATGCTCGAGTTTTTCATTGAATTAGGCGCGATCGAGCGCTCTGTCCTCAACCGCACCCGCTAGCCTTGACAGCGTGACTGATGAACTGACGAACGCACAGGGTAAGAAGAAAATCGAGGATACGACGGAACGTCTGCACGTGATGTTCGATCGGCCGGTGATTCCGCCCAACACCGGAAATGCGATCCGTTTGTGTGCAGGCAACGGGGCTGCTTTACACCTGGCCGGGCCGCTCATTTTTGACTTCAGCGAGAAGCATTTGCGGCGCGCTGGGCTTGATTATCACGAGCTCGCGGATGTCTATGTTCATGACAACTTTGATGCTGCGATGGAATCTATGCCGGATGCCCGTGTATTTGCGTTCACCGCGCAAGCAGATACCTGGTACACGGATATTTATTACCAACCGGGCGATGTCCTGCTTTTTGGGCCAGAACCAACCGGTCTGGAGCCGGCAATTCTCGGACACCCTCGAATTACTCAGCGTGTGCGCATCCCCATGCTGCCGGGACGGCGAAGCATGAACATCACCAATGCAGCCGCTGTGGCCTCTTACGAGGCATGGCGTCAACTGGGTTTCCCTGGAGGCCAGTAGGAAAGAGCAACCGCAGATGTGAGCCAGAAAGTGCGGCGTATAGAACCGGGCACCAGTGATGTCGGTGCATTGTTACTGGTGCGTTAGTGCCCGTGGAATAATGGTGGCCATGGCTGCAATTACGTTGGATGGAAATCTTTACCGCGACGAGATCTTTGCCGATCTCACACAGCGAGTCGCCGCACTGCGCGACAAAGGCATCGTGCCAGGACTTGCCACAGTATTAGTCGGAGATGACCCGGCTAGCCACTCTTATGTACGCATGAAGCACCGCGATTGTGAGCAGGTAGGCATCAACTCCATGCGCAAAGATCTTCCAGCGGATGTCACCCAAGAGGAACTCAACGCCGTCATTGATGAGCTCAACGAGGATCCAGCTTGTACGGGCTACATTGTGCAGCTCCCCCTTCCCAAGCATTTGGATGAGAATGCTGTCCTCGAGCGCATCGACCCCGCCAAGGATGCGGACGGTCTTCACCCTGTTAACTTAGGAAAGCTCGTGCTCAATGAGCCTGCTCCGTTGCCGTGTACACCCAATGGCGCCATTTCCTTACTACGCCGCTTCAACATCGAGCTCAATGGTGCGAAGGTTGTGGTCATTGGACGCGGTGTGACGGTTGGCCGGCCGATTGGTTTAATGCTGACTCGCCGTTCGGAGAATTCCACCGTGACTCTCTGCCACACAGGCACCAAGGATCTGGCCGTAGAGACTCGAGTGGCAGACGTCATCATCGCAGCTGCAGGTGTTCCTCATATGCTCACGGCTGACATGATTAAGCCGGGTGCCGCGATCCTGGATGTGGGGGTCTCGCGCAAGGACGGCAAGCTCATGGGTGACGTTCACCCCGACGTGTGGGACGTGGCAGGTGCTGTGTCACCTAATCCAGGCGGTGTGGGCCCATTGACGCGAGCGTTCCTTGTACGCAATGTTGTGGAACGGGCTGAATTATTGAATCAGTAGTCATTACTGGGTAGATGACACCGAGAGGCATAGAGCTGAGCGCATACACGCAGGGGTAGAGGTACGTCATGTCACCGAGAATTGGCCAGGTCCGAGAGCGGTTGTTGGATAATCCCCACGACCGCGCTGTACCGCCGTCCCCCCTGCACAGGAATGTGCAACGGGCGCTGGTTGGGCTGTTCGTTGCGCTGGTGGCTGTGGCTGCGTTCTTCCTCGGGGTGGAGCGTTGGCGCCGCGGTACCGTGGTGCTCGGGTTCGCGCTGCTCTACTTGTCCTCTGTGCGGTGGCTGGTGGATAGCCGAATTCTGGGCGTGTTGTCTGTGCGGAGCCGCAAGTTTGACTCTGTGTTCACCGCGGCACTGGGATTAGCGATGCTATGGCTATCGCTGTCCGTCGATCCTTTGGGCAGCTAGTCGAGGGGATCCTGAGCCAACTGATCGGCTTTGCGTAGGAACTTTTGCACAATGAGCCCCATCTGCCGGGTCTCAATCAGGAAACCATCATGGCCTGTGGGGGAAGTGATCTGTGATAACCCCACGAAGTTGCCCAAGTTGCGGGACAAGTGTTCTTGCTGATGCCACGGATAAAGAATATCTGTATCGACGCCCGCGACCATCGTGGGTACGGTTGACTTCGCGAGGGCAGCGTTCATGCCACCGCGGCCACGCCCTACGTCGTGTCTGTTGAGGGCATCAGTGAGGACCACATAAGAGCCCGCGTCGAAACGTTCCTTCAACTTATCTGCTTGCCTGTCTAGGTAGCTTTCCACGGCAAAACGTTCACTGGACGACCGGTATGGGCCGTAAGGGTTCTCGTTGTGTTGCGGGTCGGTGCCAAAGCGCTCATCGATTTCCAGCTCACCGCGATAGGTCAAATGAGCTATGCGACGCGCCTGCCCCATGCCTTCGGCAGGGCTGCTGTCTGAGTCGTAGTAATCTCCGCCCTGCCAGTGAGGATCAGCTTCTATGAAGCGTATTTGGCTGGACTGCATGCCGATCTGCCAGGCAGAAGCCCGCGCGGAGACGGCAATGGGCAGAGCTGAAACAATGATCTCGGGATACATGAGCGTCCACTCCAGCGCGCGAGCGCCACCCATGGACGCCCCAATGACGGCGTGAATACGGTCGATTCCCAGTACATCCATGAGCGCTTTTTCCGCGGTGACCGTGTCACGTATGGAAATAGCGGGAAAGCGAGACCCCCAGGCTTTGCCATCGGGGTGTCGGCTGGATGGACCAGTGGAGCCTTGACAACCGCCCAGCACATTGGCGCAGAGGATGAGGAACCTCTCCGTGTCGAGTGGTTTTCCCGGTCCGATCATCTCTGGCCACCAGTCAGCGACGTTGCCATCCCCCGTGAGAGCGTGTTCGATCAGGAGGACGGGGCGTTCGTTGAGGGGAGTGGCTGCGTCGTAGAAAGCATAGACGCACAGGTGCACATCGGGAATGCATACACCGGCCTCCGTCTCCACATCGCCCACTGAGATAACAGAGGGTGAGCCGGACGGGGGCAGCGCATCGACGTGAACCATGGAATAAGCTCCTCTGACTAGATGGTCACTGGTGCGGCCATGCGGCCTCGAAGGTAACTAGATCGCGTCGAACCCACGCTGGAGATCGGCGAGGATATCGTCGATGTCTTCGATGCCGACAGATAGACGGATCGTTGCCTTGGAAATGCCAGCACGCGTGAGGCTCTTCTCATCGGACTGGGAGTGGGTGGTGGTTGCTGGGTGGACAACCAAAGAACGGACATCTCCTACGTTGGCCAGGTTAGAGTGCAGTTTCAGTGCGTCGATAAAGGCCCATGCTTTTTCCCGAGCCTCCTCGGAATTCACATCATCAACCGCCAGATCGAAAGACAAAACAGAGCCGGTGTACTCAATGCCCAGCTCTTGCTTGACGGAGTACCACGGGGAGGATTCCAAACCTGCGTAGTTGATGGTTGCCACCTTGTTATTAGAGGCGAGGAATTCAGCGACGGCCTGAGCATTTTCATTGTGCTTGTTCACGCGCAAAGATAGGGTATCCAGCCCTTGGGCGATAATCCAGGCATTGAAAGCAGAGAGGGTTGCTCCCGTATCACGCAGAAGACCCACCCGAGCCTTCAATCCGAAAGCAGCTGGTCCGAGATCTGCGTACTTCAGACCGTGGTAGGCAGGGTCTGGGGTGACGAAACCAGGGAACACTGGTGAGCCGTTGCGCTGTTGGGTCCAGTCGAATTTTCCACCATCGACCAGAATGCCACCCAATGCAGAGCCGTTGCCCGTGTAGAACTTCGTCAGGGAAGCCACGACGATATCGGCGCCGAGTTCCAGAGGACGAACAAGGGCGGCGGTGGCCAAGGTGTTGTCAACGATCAATGGCACGTTGTTCTTATGCGCCACCTCCGCGATGGCAGGGATGTTTAATACGTCGGCCTGCGGGTTGGCGAAGGTCTCTCCATAGAAAGCTACGGTGTTGTCCTGGACGGCAGCCTGCCACGAGTCTGGATCGTCTGGGTTTTCTACGAAGGTGAACTCGATGCCTAGGCGCTTGAGGGTGACCGAGAAAAGGGTCTCCGTGCCGCCGTAGAGACGAGGAGATGTGACAACGTGATCACCGGTACCGGCGAGGTTAAGAATAGCGGCTGTCTCCGCTGCCTGTCCGGAAGCAAAAGCTACGGCGTGCACTCCTCCTTCCAGGGACGCGATGCGGTTTTCCACGACTTCCACGGTGGGGTTGGTTAGGCGGGAGTACACGGGTCCTAAGTCTTCAAGTGCGAAGCGCTGCTTGGCGTGTTCCGCGGAGTCGAAAACGAAGGAGGTGGAGAAGTGGATGGGCAAGTTGCGTGCGCCTGTGGCATCCACGGTTTGACCCGCATGGATTTGGCGGGTGGCAAAGTTCCAGTTATCAGCTTCGGAGTTGTCGTACTTGGTGGTCATTGTTCGTTTCCCTGTGATTATGTGATTCTGAGCGTTGGGACACACCTTAGTACTCACGGGAAATAAAACAAACCGCTTTGTCTATTTTCTGCGGGTGAAAACTTCAAAATGCCAGGTTACTGGGCAAAAATAAAAATATACCGCTTGGTCTATTGTGGGGGTGTTTGACGGGCGTAATCGCCGCCGTCGTCAATATATGTGGCGAGAGTATCGAGGACGTGGGCATCGCCTGGATTCTTGTCAATGAAGTAACCGGCGTGTGGGCCGCCATCCTCGCTGATCGCTCTAGCTACCGCTTGGGGACTTGGATCGCAGAACACGTCGTCCTTCACGCAATAGTTGAGTCGCTTGTGAGTCCCCGTTGGAAAAGCGGAGTGCTGTGGCAAGGGCTGCATGGGATTGCCCATGTAGAGTACTCCATCGAGTTGCTTGCGCTGAGCGAGCCAGATTTCCTGGGGTGCCAGCACAATTGCTCCCTGGGAGTAGCCAATGAGGATGTACTGGGGTGAACAGCCTGTGGCTTTTTCGTAATCCTGAATGAAGTGGTAGGCTCCTGGAATTCCTCTCAGGATGCTCAGCGCCATGCCACCTACTGCGTTGCCGGCCAGCTGATGAGGGGGGTTGTCTTTTAGTAGGGTGATGATTTCTTCGACATCCGGCTCATCGCTAACTGTGGGCAGTGAGGGCTCGGCCTGGTAATAGTGTGAATCCACGCCGAGAACCAGCGTGTTCTCCAAGAGAGATTGCCCAGTTCGAGCTTTGTGCCGTGCCTCGGCCTGCTGTAACAACAGCCGGACGTTGGGTGCCTCGTATCCGTTGGAGGTGTACGGGGAATTGGGGGAATACTTCGTGGGTTTGAGATCGGCGGGGTCGTTTTGAGCCGTGCCGCGCGCCACGATAATGACCCGTTCCGGACAGCGTGACTTGCTTGATTCAATGGCCTTTTGCGTCGCCGGGGTGAAGGTGTGGTGAATTGGATCGACGCCACCAGCTGTCGCCACGGCGGCTCCGGACAACCCTACGGTGAGTGATGTTGCGCCCACAAGTAGGGCGCGAGTCAATACTCGTGTGAATGTCATGCACTAATAATGCATAACCGGGGCTGGCGGGGAGGCGCTAATGGAAATTTTAAGTTCCCCGCCCGGTGCACTGACAGAGAGCTACTTATTCTTGTTCAAGCCGTCAATAATGGCGTTGAAGGTCTCGGATGGACGCATGACCTTATTGGTCTTCTCCTCGTCAACCCAGTAGTAACCGCCGAGATCCACAGGCTTGCCCTGGCAATCGATGAGATCTTTGGCTATCTTCTCAGCATTGGCCTCCAGAGCTTCGGCTACCGGCTTGAAAACCTCAGCCAGTTCGGTATCAGTGGTTTGATTAGCCAACTCCCTGGCCCAGTACATGGTCAAGAAGAAATGAGAACCGCGGTTGTCGATCTCACCGACTTTGCGGGAAGGGGACTTATCCTCGTTAAGCAAGGTTTCTGTGGCAACGTCTAGCGCATCGCCCAAGATTGGAGTGCGCGGGTTGTTATCGGTCTCGGCCAATTTACGCAGTGACTCTGCCAAAGCCAGGAACTCGCCCAAAGAGTCCCAGCGGAGGTGGTTTTCTTCCTGAAGTTGCTGGACGTGCTTCGGGGCGGAGCCGCCGGCACCTGTTTCGAAAAGCCCGCCACCGGCGATGAGCGGAACCACGGACAGCATCTTTGCAGAAGTGCCCAGTTCCATGATCGGGAAGAGATCCGTCAGGTAGTCGCGAAGCACGTTGCCGGTGACGGAGATGGTGTCTTTCCCTTCACGGATGCGGTCAATGGAGAATTGGCATGCCTCTTCTGGGGACAGGATGCGGATGTCCAATCCTTCGGTGTCATGGTCCTGGAGGTACTTTTCCACCTGAGCAGTCATGTTGCGGTCATGGGCGCGTTTCGGATCCAGCCAGAACACTGCCGGGGTTTCAGACGCGCGGGAACGGGTGACTGCCAGCTTCACCCAGTCCCGGACTGGAATGTCCTTGGTCTGGCATGCACGCCAGATGTCGCCCTCATTGACCTCGTGCTCCATGAGCACCTCGCCGGCTTTGTTGATGATCTGAACCTTGCCATCGCTGGAGATCTTGAAGGTCTTATCGTGGGAACCGTATTCTTCGGCCTTCTGTGCCATGAGGCCGACATTCGGCACAGAACCCATGACGGTGGGATCAAACGCGCCCTTTGCGCGGCAATCGTCAATGACCACCTGGTACACACCTGCGTAGGAGGAGTCGGGTAGAACAGCCAAGGTGTCCTCGGCCTCGTCGTCCTTATTCCACATCTTGCCCGCGTTGCGAATCATGGCGGGCATCGACGCATCCACGATCACATCCGAAGGGACGTGCAGGTTGGTGATGCCCTTGGCGGAATTCACCTGCGCGAGCTTGGGGCCGTCCTGCAGCCCCTTATTAAAGGCAGCTCTGATCTCTTCGCCATTTTCCAGCTCGGAAAGGCCGTCGAGGATAGCGGCGAGTCCGTTCTCACCATTTAATCCATGCTCCAGCAACTCTGCGCCGTACTTGTCGAACACATCGGAGAAATAAGCGCGAACGGCGTGACCGAAGATGATGGGGTCGGAGACCTTCATCATGGTCGCCTTCAGATGGACCGAAAAGAGAACATTCTCTGCTTTCGCGCGCAGAACTTGAGCACGGAGGAAGGAATCCAGAGCTGCGGCGGAGAGCACGGTGGCGTCGACAATTTCGTTTTCTAAGACCGGGAGGGACTCTTTGAGCACCTCGGTCTCCCCGTTGGCCTTAACCAGCTGAATACGCAGGTCGTCATCGGAAGGCATAATGACAGACTGCTCATTGTGCCGGAAATCATCCGCTTCCATGGTGGCCACATTCGTCAGCGACTCGGGTGACCACTTACCCATGGTGTGTGGGTGTTTACGGGCGAAGTTCTTGACAGCCTGCGGGGCACGGCGATCGGAATTGCCCTCACGCAGAACCGGGTTTACAGCGGATCCCTTTACAGAGTCGTAGCGCTCGCGTGCGTCCTTTTCTTCGTCGGTGGACGGTTCATCTGGGAAGTCGGGGAGGTCGTAACCGGCGGCCTGGAGTTCCTTGATGGCCGCCTTCATCTGGGGTACGGAGGCGGAGATATTGGGGAGCTTAATGATGTTCGCTTCGGGAGTCTTGGCCAGCTCACCAAGTTCAGCGAGAGCGTCGACTACTCGCTGCTCCTGTGGCAGCTTGTCGTTGAAGGCCGCCACAATGCGGGCGGCCAGGGAGATGTCTCGGGTTTCCACATCTACGCCGGTGGTGGAAGCAAAAGCCTCCACGATTGGCTTCAGTGAATACGTAGCCAGAAGTGGTGCTTCGTCTGTGCGGGTGTAGATGATCTTTGCCATGAGGCGTCCGTCTCCCTGCGTTTCTTGGGTGTGTATGTTTAGTGATCTGGCCGCTGTAACGGCCTTTGTTGCCCTTAAGAATACGGCAAACGGTGAACTAGTGAACATTACGGGGTGAGACATAGAGTTGTCCTCCGAAAAGCAGAAATAACTCTATAAATTTTTTCTTTCACGTCACCCCCGCCGACCTCTATAAGAATTGGAAACCCAAAAGTAGTGAATGTGAAGTCCCGATCCCCCCGTCGACCGCTACCACGACAGACGGACATTACCCAACGTCGTCGGATTCTCACCATGATCGCGATGGCGCTCGGTGGCTTTGGTATTGGCACTACGGAATTCGTCGCGATGGGACTGCTCAATCTCATCGCCGAGGATTTTCACATCCCCGAGGACACAGCAGGTCACATCATTTCCGCCTATGCACTCGGTGTGGTTGTGGGCGCTCCGGTCATCACCACACTCACCGGTGCAATTCCGCGGCGGCGTCTTGCTTTGATTCTCATGCTGGCGTTCACGCTCGGTAATGGGTTATCTGTTTTTGCGCATTCCTATGAGATGCTGCTCGTCTCCCGTTTCATCGCCGGCGTCCCCCACGGTGCTTATTTTTCCGTGACTGCCCTCATCGCGGCGTCGTTGGCACCCGAAGGCAAGAGAGGAAAGTACGTCGCACTGGGCGGTCTGGGTCTGTCGATCGCCACAGTGATCGGTGTGCCGACCGCGCAGTGGCTGGGTGCGGAATTCGGCTGGAACGTGGCCTTCATGCTGGTGGCGATGGTGGGCGTCATCACTCTGATCGCTCTGTGGTTCACACTTCCTCACATGACTCTTATGCCTAAGACCAAGCCGATCACCGAGCTCGGAGCGCTCATCAATTCTCAGGTGCTGTTTACCCTAGGTATTGGCACAGTGGGTTTTGGAGGAATGTTCGCGGTCTACACCTATATTTCTTTTACTCTCACCGAGAATGCGGGATTCAGCCAAGACCTCATCTGGATCGCCCTGATGGCCTATGGAATAGGCATGGTGTTGGGCACTTACGTGGGGGGAATATGTGCTGACCGTAACCTGGAATACACCATCTTTGGCGTGCTGATCACTCTGATTTTTGTGCTCTCTGGGTTTTACTTCAGTTCCCGCGTAGCATGGCTGGGCATCGCGAACTTCGGCGTGATCGGCTTCATGGGTTCTATGCTGGTTCCCAGTCTTCAAACTCGCCTCATGGATGTGGCGGGGGAGGCGCAAACGTTGGCAGCGGCGTTGAATCACTCTGCGCTGAACATGGCAAACGCAGCCGGCGCCGCAGTGGGCGGGGCGGTCATCGCTGCAGGCTGGGGATATTCAACCCCCGCTCTGGCCGGGGCGGTCATGGCGTTGTGTGGCGCCGTGTTGTGGATCCCCGCGTATCTACTCCGCCGACGCCAACTCTCCGCAGCCAAGGCCAAGCGCCTGGCGGAGGTACGGGTTGCCTCGCCTACTGAGTAGGCTGAGTGCCCATGAGTACCTTTACCGTCGCCACCGTGAATGTCAATGGAATCCGTGCCGCAGCGAAAGAACGGAGTGAGGACAACCGCGGCATCCTGCCGTGGCTAGAGAAGACCTCTGCTGACGTGGTGTTAATGCAAGAAGTGCGCGCTGATGAGAAACAGACGCAGCTGGCATTAGCCCCAGCGTTGGATGCAGGCTGGCATCTAGCACAGGCACCGGCTGCTGCGAAGGGGCGCGCCGGGGTGGGGATTTTGTCCCGCTCCGAACTAAAGGATGTGACCGTGGGGTTTGGTCATGGTGACAAGGGGATTGAGATCCCCGAAGCTCGTGAGTTTGATCAATCGGGTCGTTATATTGAGGCAACGGTGGCGTCGGGTATCGAAGGGCTGGGGGACATCACCGTTGCCAGCTTGTATCTGCCATCCGGCTCCGCGAACACGACGAAGCAAGATGAAAAGTACCGTTTCATGGATGCGTTTGCCCCTTTCATGCATGACCGGGCAGAGCAGGGCATCGAAACAATCATTGGTGGGGACTGGAACATTTGTCACCGACGTGCAGATTTGAAGAACTGGAAGACAAATCGCACAAAATCTGGATATTTACCTGACGAACGTGCCTTCCTCGACCATTTATTGGGTGTATGGCCAGACGCACAGACACAGGTTGGGGACGCCGAAGATGCTGGGCGCAATGGGAATCCCGGTGGCAGTGCAGGTGAGTTCTACGGTGCTGTGGACTATGTGCCCGGACAGCGTGCCGCTGAGCGCTTGGCAGCCGGCGCAGCTGAGAACCCCCAGTGGTTTGATGTTCAGCGCCGTCTCGATCCGGATTCTATGGACGTGTTCAGTTGGTGGACGTATCGCGGTCAGGCCTTTGATATCAACGCGGGGTGGCGTATTGACCTCCAGGTGGCCACCACAGGTCTGCAACAACGAGCGCGAAAGGCCTGGGTGGATAAGGCACTAGCCTACGAGCTGCGGTGGAGTGACCACTCGCCGGTGATTGTCGAATACAGCTCGTGAAATTGCAGCTCGTGGAAGCGAGATAAAGCCGCAGGAGTAATGTTTTCCCCATGACTGAACAAACCCAACAGCCAGTAAAAAAGCAGCGCGTCGTTTCTGGACTACAACCCACCAGCGACTCCTACCATCTGGGAAACTACCTGGGTGCAGTGAAGCAGTTCATTAAGCTGCAGGATGAGTACGATGCCTTCTACTTCATCCCGGATCAGCATGCCATCACCGTGCCCGGTTACAGCCCCAAAGACCTGCGCACACGAACCCTTGCGGGTGCTGCTCAGTTACTGGCCCTCGGTATCGACCCGGAACGCTCCACTCTTTTCGTTCAGTCACACGTTCCGGAGCACTCCCAACTGGCATGGGTGCTCATGTGCATCACGGGGGATGGCGAAGCCCGCCGGATGACTCAGTTCAAAGACAAGTCCGCCAAGCAGGGCAATGACAACACCACTTCTGGTTTGTACGCCTACCCAATGTTAATGGCAGCGGACATTTTGCTCTATCGCCCGCACCTCGTTCCCGTAGGTGAAGACCAACGCCAACACCTCGAACTGACCCGTAACCTGGCTGAGCGCTTCAATTCTCGCTACAAGAAAACCTTCGTGGTTCCGGAGGGCTTCATTCCGCAGGGAGCCTCCAAGATCTACGATCTGCAGAATCCGACCGCTAAGATGTCCAAGTCCGCGGATAACCCCAAGGGGGTTATCAACCTCCTTGATGACCCGAAGGTTTCCGCTAAACGCATTCGCTCTGCCGTCACTGACAACGATGGTGAGATCCGCTATGACAAGGAGAATAAGCCGGGGGTTTCTAACCTTCTGGTGATCCAGTCGGCATTGTCCGGAAAGAGTATCGATGACATCGTCGCCGGCTACCACAATTCCGGCGCGGGGTATGGCGATCTGAAAAAAGATACCGCGGAGATACTGGAGAGCTTTGCCACTCCATTACGCGCGAAGTTCAATGAGTACATGAATGACCGTGCTGAACTGGAGCGGGTGTTGGCTCAAGGAGCGGGGAGGGCGCGGGAGATCGCTGCGCGCACTGTGGCTCAGGTATACGAAAACGTAGGTTTTCTGGCACCTTAAACCGCGTGTCAGGTAGTTGACGTATCCCTGCAGCCCTTTTATCGGTTACAGTGTGCAGGGATAGACGCACAAGGAGGATGGCCGAGCAATGGTCACGAAGCCAGAAAAGGCAGACCTGGACAATTACGGCGTAGAACGCGCCCGTAAAGATGAGCCAGGGGCAATTGATAAATTCCGCGATAAGTTGCCGTGGTTCGACCACATCATGCGCATGCAGGAACGCTACAGTGAGCAGGGCGGTAACCAGTACGCTGCTGGTATTACCTATTTTTCCGTTCTGTCCCTGTTCCCCCTGCTCATGCTGACCTTCTCTACTGTCGCAATGATTCTGGCGGGCAACCAGGGACTGATGGATCAGGTGATTCAAAAAATCACTGACTCCGCAGGCGGCGAAATGGGCGATACGTTAACCACCGTGATTGAAGATGCCGTGGCACAGCGCGCGTCGGTCTTTTCCATCGGTCTGTTATTGGCTCTGTGGACGGGTCTGACGTGGATATCGCATCTGCGTATGGGGGCTTCCGCTATGTGGCGGGTGTCTGGCTTGGCTAATAACTTCTTCGTGGGCAAGTTCAAAGATTTGATTGCCCTCGTGGGGTTGCTGCTTTCGTTGATCGTGGCTTTTGCCATTACCACGGTGGGTAACTCTGGCTTGACTGCTCATCTCATTGAGATGGTGGGGCTCGGTGGAGTACCGGGAATTCGTTACTTGACCTTTGTGGTGGCATTGGTTGTGGGTGTAGTTGCCAACTGGTTTGTTTTCGCGTGGTTGATCGGCATGCTGCCGCGTACGAAAACACATCGCCCGTCGGTGTTCCGGGCGGCGATTATTGGTGCGATCGCGTTCGAGATTTTCAAACAGTTCGCCACGATGTTCTTCTCTAACGCATTGAGTAGCCCGGCGGCTGCCACTTTCGGTCCCATCATTGGTGTGATGGTGCTGATGTACTTCATCTGGCGCATTTTGCTGTACTGCTCCGCGTGGGCTGCAACCACCCATGAGGCTCTGGCCTTGCAGGTTCCTGAAGCCCCTGCTGCGGCGATCATCCGCGTCCGCCAGGAGGTGCGTACCGGTTCTTCTGATGCTGCTCGCGCAGGGTTGGTGGGTACCGGTGCCGCAGTTGGCGTGTTGTTCGGCGGGCTGGTGACATCTCTGTTCCGCCGACGCTAACGCGTTCCTTGAGAGGCGTTGCGTACAATGCCACTCATGATCGATACGAACGTTATTGCCTCCCTCCCAAAAGTGGAGCTACACGCACACCTGGATGGCGGCTTACGCCCTGCAACCATTGTTGAGCTAGCTGAGAAGGCTGGCCACACATTGCCAACCACTGATCCAGCAGAGCTGGAGCAGTGGTTTTATGATGCTGCAAACTCTGGTGATTTACCGACATACCTGACGACGTTCGATCACACCACTGCAGTGATGCAGACACGCGAATCCCTCATCCGTATTGCTCGCGAGGCGGTCGAGGACGCAGCTGAGGAAAACGTCTGCTATCTGGAATTGCGTTACGCACCCGAGCAGCATCTCAATGGTGGCCTGACTCTGCAGGAAGTTGTTGAAGCTACCGTCCAGGGGGTGAAGGAAGGGGAGCGTGCTGTATCCGAGCGAGGCAAGCGTATCCACGCGCGTCTCATCCTCTGCGCCATGCGGCACGCCGATCGTTCTACGGAGATTGCACAGCTCACCATCGATAATTATGCGCCGCATAGCCCGGGGGAAGGCTATGTCGTGGGTTTCGATATAGCGGGAGCTGAGGACGGGTTCCCACCGTCAAAGCATGCCCAGGCTTGTGCTTTGCTGCGTGAGAATCTTGTGCCATTTACTATTCACGCGGGTGAGGCTGCCGGTCCGGATTCAATGCGCGATGCTCTGGCGCAGGGAGCCCGCCGCATCGGTCATGGTGTGCGTATTTACGAAGATTTTGAGGCGACAATGAGCGGGCTAGAGCTGGGACCGGTTGCCCGTGCGGTGCGCGATCAGCGCATTCCTTTGGAAATATGTCCGACATCCAACACCCAGACGGGTATTGCAGACACCATTGAGGATCACCCATTCAATCTGCTTTATGAGATGGGTTTTGTGTGCACGATCAACACAGATAACCGTTTGGTGTCTGGGACTACGCTCACACGGGAATTTGAACTGGTGGCTGAGGCTTTTGACCTGGAATACTGGCAATTGCTGGAAATGACAACGAATGCTTTGGAGTTTGCTTTTTGCTCGCAGACTCTCCGGGAGGATCTGGAGCGTAACATCATTTATCCAGCATATGCGGAACTTGGTGAGCATTTCGGCTCCGAGGAAGGTTCCCGCGAGGATGCTCATGAGACATTGTCCGGCGGCCTGAGTGAACTACATGCTCATGGCTCCCACCACGGTCATGTTCATGGTCTGGACGGCGAGGATCAGTTGGAGCTGTCCATGGAGAACCTGAAGGCTGAACTTGAAACCCTGGGTTTGAGTCTCGATGACGATGAGATGGATGATGACGTTGAGATGGATGATAATGATGGCGGCGGAGGCCAGCCTGCCGCCACGTAATCGAGGTTAAAGATTTTCGCAGCTGAAAGCCGCTTAATGGATTCAGAGCGCCCCTCAGCAAGTTGACTACCGGTTTTGAGCTGGCACAATGCCAATTTGTGTCAACTAAATTTCGCAGTATTCAGCCGGCGCTACTTGCGCTGCTCGCAATCTTTGGGCTCGTCCTCGCTACCGGATGTTCCGCCACCGGTGGCCGACCACGTGTGGACGAACAAGGTGGGGGCGGAGGGGGCGTAGATACTCCGCGCTATACCGTCGCCATGGTCAGTCATGGAGCACCGGGCGATACGTTTTGGGATCTCGTGCGAGCCGGAGCTGAGGACGCTGCGAAGAAGAACAACTTAGAGTTGCGCTACAGCTCCTCGCCGCAAGCACCCGAGCAGGCAAATCTTGTACAGAATGCCATCGACTCTCACGTGGACGGTATCGCCGTGACCATGCCCACTGTCGAGGCTATTGGCCCCATGGCTCACAAGGCCTCGGAGGCGGGAATTCCCGTCGTCGGACTAAACGCGGGCATGAGTCAATACAAGAAATACGGTCTTTCCGGATTCTTCGGCCAAGATGAGTCCATCGCGGGTAAGCGCGCCGGTGAGCGCCTCGGCGACGATGGAGCGAAGCATGTTCTGTGCGTCATACATGAGCAGGGAAATTCATCCCAAGAGGCTCGTTGTAGTGGCATCAAAGACGGGGCGCGCGGAGCCAAGGTGGAAACCCTGTACGTCAACGGCATGGATCTCACGAGCGTGGAGTCTACGGTGCAAGCCAAACTGGCTCAGGACAAGTCTATTGACTACGTAATGGGACTCGTGGCCCCCGTTGCGCTGGTATCGGTCAAGGCCGTCGACGCTGCTGGTTCCGACGCCAAGATTGCCACCTTTGATACCAATGCCGAACTGGTCGAAGCTATCCGTGGTGGCAAGGTACAGTTCGCCGTCGACCAACAGCCGTATCTTCAGGGATATATGGCCATTGATTCCCTGTGGTTAGCAAAGCGCAATGGTTCTACCGTGGGTGGAGGTCAGGCAGTTCTGACGGGACCATCCTTCGTGGACAAGGACAATGTGGATACCATCGCTGATGCCGCGAAGAAAGGGCTGCGATGAGTCACAGTAATTCTGCACCGGAAAAGGCCACACCGAAACCTTCCGGTGAGGCAAAGGATAGCGGCCTGTTGCGCCTCGTAAAGCGCCCAGAACTCACCAGCGTATTGGGCGCGGTGGTGATTTTTGCGCTATTCATGCTCGTCGCCCCGGCATTTCGCAGCGTGGATGCCTTGGCCACCGTGCTTTACGCCAGCTCTACGATAGGGATCATCGCTCTGGCCGTGGGCCTTCTGATGATCGGTGATGAGTTCGATCTGTCTTCCGGCGTGGCAGTGACGACCGCGGCACTGGCAGCCACAATGCTGAATTACAACTTCTGGCTAAATAGCTGGGTAGGTGTGTTCATTTCCTTAATCATGGCTCTGTCTATCGGGGCTTTCAACGGCTATATGGTGATGCGCACAGGAATCCCGAGCTTCCTCATCACTCTGGCAGCATTTTTGATGTTGCAGGGCATCAACCTGGCGGTAACTAAGCTCGTGACGGGACAAGTGGCCACGCCGATTATTTCGGATATGGAAGGCTTTAACTCGGCGCAGGCTGTATTCTCTAGCTCGGTGACGATTTTTGGTGTCAGTGTGCGTGTGACCGTTTTTTGGTGGTTGCTCTTTGTGGCTATAGCGAGTTGGTTGCTGTTTAAGACCCGCTTTGGTAACTGGATTTTTGCGGTGGGCGGCGATGCCGAAGCTGCACGCGCGGTGGGTGTACCAGTGCGTCGCGTGAAGATTATTCTGTTTATGTTCGTAGGCTTTGCCGCCTGGTTTGTGGGCATGCACAATCTCTTTGCCTTCGATTCAATTCAAGCTGGTCAGGGTGTGGGCAATGAGTTTCTCTACATCATTGCTGCGGTGATCGGGGGCTGCGCATTGACTGGTGGACGTGGTACGGCAATCGGTACCGCCATTGGAGCTTTGATCTTTGGTATGACCAATCAGGGAATTGTCTATGCAGGGTGGAATCCTGACTGGTTCAAATTCTTCCTTGGCGCAATGTTGCTGTTTGCTGTGATTACTAACAACTCCTTTTCTCGTTGGGCAGGTGCGCGTTCATGACTGATTCTTCTTCCAACCTTTCCTCTGGAGTGATCGACGCCGAAAGCACCGACGCCACCACTTCCCTTATTGCACTGCGCGAGGTGGATAAGAACTACGGTGACGTTGAAGTTCTCAAGAACATCAATCTGGACATCAAGCCCGGGCAGGTGACGTGCGTCTTAGGCGATAACGGTGCAGGTAAATCGACACTGATTAAGATGCTTGCAGGCCGGCATGCACCATCGGCCGGTGCAGTCGTGCTCGATGGAGAACCGGTGACTTTTGCTTCCCCGAAGGATGCTCTGAACCGGGGGATCGCTACTGTCTACCAGGACTTGGCGGTGGTTGATCAAATGAGCGTGTGGCGTAACTTCTTTCTAGGGCAAGAAATCACGGGCTTTCTGGGGCAGCTCAAGGCGGATGAGATGCGCAGTATTGCTGCAGAGGAGCTCAAGAAAATGGGCGTCAATATCAAGGACGTGGACGTGCCAATCAGTACGTTGTCTGGAGGACAACGTCAGGTTGTGGCTATTGCTCGGGCGTTGCATTTTGGTGCACGGGTGTTGATCCTTGATGAGCCAACTGCGGCGCTGGGTGTGAAACAGTCGGGGATGGTGTTGCGCTTTGTGAGGGCCGCGGCCGACAGGGGGGTGGGCGTTATTTTGATTACTCATAATCCACACCATGCCTACTTGGTAGGTGATCATTTCATTCTGTTGAATATGGGACGCCAAGTATTGGATGCCGAACGCGATGAAGTGACACTCGAGCAGCTCACGCTAGAGATGGCTGGTGGGGGTGAGCTGGATTCGCTTAATCACGAATTGCAGCGGTAGTAGTGCGTCCCACCGTGGGTTAGTTCTATAGTGCTGTGATCTAGCGGTGAGTATTGCCGGCGAGGTTCTTTCATGGTGAGGTAGCCTATTCAGCGGATCTAGTGGTGAGGCAACCTATTGAGCTGTTCTCGTGTGGAGGTTACTAACAGGTTAGGTGATGAGGCAACCTGTTAGTGGAGAGAAGGGTAACAATAACCTTTTGAATCTCCTATGGTGGTGATTGTGGTAATTAGTAGAATGCCCCAAAAATAACGAGCGTCAGCATTTTCTATGTGAAAAGTAGACAGGATTTCAGTATGACTACTCCATCAGATGATAACCAGCGAAACAGCTGGCCAGAGGCCAGCGGGGTACCGCACGATAACGGTGCTTCGAATGGGTATGGTGCTCCGCAGCATATGAGTGACCCTAATGGTTACAGTGCACCGCAGGGAATGGGTAACCCTAGTGGCTACGGTGCCCCTCAGGGAGCGCCGGCTTCCAATGGCTATGGTGCTCCTCAGGGGGCCGGTCAGCCACAAGGTAACCCGTACGGTCAGCAGCAAGGCCGCAACGCGTTTGATCAGGCGTCTCAGCAAGCGGCTCAGCTGGGTGCTGCAGCAAAGCAGTCATTTGAAAAAGCTTCCTCTGCCTTACAGTCGTCTAGTGTGAAGCAGCTGGGTTATCTGCCACTTCTCGTGGGAACAATTGTGTTCGCCTTGTTACATTTCTTCAAATGGTTCAATTTAGAAATGCGTTATGGCGGAAGTACAGTATCGTTTGGTTTTAATGGACTTGGGTATATCTCTTTTCCTAAGGAACTGGTGAGCGAAATGTCCGGCGATGAAAAGGGCTCACTGTGGGCATTATCTACTTTTGGAATTTTGGTTCCAATTGCAGTGGTGGTTTTGCTTATTCTCGCTTCATTGGCATTTAAGAATGTACAAAGCCAACGCCGTGGTGGAGTTCTCGCAATGATCGGATCCTCACTCGCTTTTTATTGGATCCTTTTTGGTGCACGCGGCTACGGGAATTTTTTGGAAGGAATTAAGAGCTTTGCTGAGAATATTCTCTCCGGTATAGGAGCGGATTCCGGATCATCGTTTCTGCTGGAGTTAATGGGATTCGGCGATATGAAGTTTGCTTCATCAACCACGTTCTTCTACTGGATTGAAGTCTTGCTTACTCTTTGCATTTTTGCTCTCAGTGTCTTCCTATTTTGGCGAACAACTAAGCAGGATCCGCAGGCAACCTATTCTTCCCAGCCAGCTCAGTCTGTGCAGAACCAGAAGTAAGGAACACACATATGTCTTTCCCACAGCAACCTAACTCAGCACAGTCCAACAACGGCGAACCTCAACATGGTGAGCAGCAGTACGGTCAAGGGCAATACGGTGATGCTCAGTACGGGCAACAGCAGTACGGCCAGGGGCAGTACGGCGATGCCCAGTACGGTCAGGGGCAATACGGCGATGCTCAGTACGGGCAACAGCAGTACGGCCAGGGGCAATACGGCGGTGCTCAGTACGGGCAACAGCAGTACGGCCAACAGCAGTACGGCGATGCTCAGTACGGCCAGCAACAGTACGGCGGTGCTCAGTACGGCCAGCAGGCCACAAGCTTAGTCTCTGAGGGGCAAAATAATACGCCACGCGATCAAATCGCAGATCAACTACAGACTGTACGCTCCCGTCTCTCAGGGATGCAGAATAATCAGCTGTTTATCGGCGGGATTATTGCCGTTGCTGTAGTGTTGTGGATTTTCCGCACCTTTAATTGGGTGATTCTTAAAGATAAGACCGCGGTAGGGTCCCCTAAGGCGATTGGCATTGACGGAGCGGGCAATCTCACCTTCTTTGGGGCTGGCAGCGGTTCTTCTGACATTGAGTTGAAGGTGGGAATCTTCGGGATCTACACGGGTGCCCTACTATTCCTCATGCTTGTCGCTGCGGTAATTGCCTTCTTCCGTGTTCACTACAAGTCGGCACAACGGTTTGCAGTTATTACCGTGGCCGCTTATGCGGTGATTAGTGTTATTGAGTTCATTGCCGCGGCTGTCATAGTGTCAAACGATGATGAGTGGAAGGATGCCGTAGCAGTGCGACCAGGTGCAGGCCTGATTCTCACCTGGCTATTCTTGGCACTGCTTATTGCAGCTACGTCCTACTTCATTTCACAAGCGAAAAAAGCAGCTCACAATAATCAACCTGGTGCACCTTGGGCAGTTCAGGGTTCTGACCAGAATGCTGCCTCATTCCAGCAATACCCACAGGGTTGGTCTCAGTCTTCTGAGGGAACCTCAGATGTTCATTATGCGTCGCAGGCTCCTACGGGTGAGCAGACTGTTAAGGATGCGGGCGTAGGCGTAACAGGTCCAGATGGGCACTATTCTGCAAATGATTACTCTGGCGATCATTCTGCGTCCACCGCACACGACACCGAAGCCTCAGCTCATCGCGCAGATAACTCGAATGGTGCGCATACTGAGACGTCCGGCGATGATAAGAAGCCGGAGGCTTAAGCCTCAGTAGGAACAACTTGTAGTCCTAGGCTCGAGCATTGATTAATCCCCCACCTGGATATCCGGGTGGGGGATTAGCCGTTGTGGAAGATGGTTTGTTCTAGCGTCTGTGCAAGGCTACGTATCGCGAGGACGTCATGCTGTCCTCCAAAACGCTTACATACTAGAAATGCTCGCGTCTATAACGCGTCTATAAGAGACTCTGAACCCACATCAGAACTTGGTGAAGCGACGGATGAGGCCATCTTCCAGCGCTCTCCAGCCCTTGACTTCTTCGTCGAAAGGAGGCGTCGGAGTGGAATCCGAGGGCGATCCCAACATGTAGGCGAGATAATTCTGGAGTTGTGGGTAGGCCACCAGCACTTTATTGACGCTGTCATCTCCCGCCCAGTCCGCCGCGTCAGCCAGTAACTCATACGCCTGTGCCAGCTGTTTAGAGTCCACTTGATCCACGCTCTTAGCGATGTCATCGCGGAGTCCGCTGAAGGAGTATTGGTTGGACTCATGAACCTCTACTTCGAGCTCCCCGGCATTTGCAGCAGAGACTATATCTGGCCAGGTTGAAAGGTCTTCGAGGTCATGCTGAGGGGCATCGACCAGCCAGCGAACCATGGAGCGGGAGTTGGGAAAAGTGTTGATTTCCCCGAGATGACCAAGGAAAACCGGGCGATTATCTAGATAACAACGCAGGGTGTAGACGTGCTGGCCGTTAATGGTGATACGGATGGGGTCAATTCCCACTTGTGCCCAAATGGAAGAATCGTACGGATCAGCGTCTTGGTCCGTTTGTTGTTCCTTTTCCTTCTTCTCAGCAGCTTTTTTCTCTCGGAGGGCGAGGGCTGCGTCGATGCTCTTCTGGGCGTCTTCTACAGCGTGCTCGTTGAGTTTAGGGTGAGTAAGATGCTCCTCAATGGCGTCAGTGAGGGAGATCCATTTATCCAGCACAGTGCGCCCAACACCTGACCACTCTTCGAGCCCATGTGGGGATCCGTAGTGGTCTGCGCCGCGCCGTGTGTTGTGCAGAATGGAATAGCTCTTAAACCAGTGGTTGATGCTGCTGATATTCAGGACGGAGCCGAGAGATTGCAGCACATCGAAGCCACGGGTCACGGCGAGCGTGTTTTCGTAGCTGGGGCGCTCAGCGAGCTTGTTTGGCAGTTCAATGAGGGAAATCTTGCCACTTGGTGCGGGGATGACCTTGGTGGCTTTTTCTTTGATGAAAGCTTGCCATGTGGGATGCTCGATAAGATCGTGGTGATTAGTGGACTCGATAAAAGCCAGGACTTCAGCCGGGGACTTGAAGACAAAGATATTGTCCTCGTCACCGAGGAAGGCTTGCCATTTTTCACCGCGAACAATCCAGTTCGGAGCCCAGAGCGTGTACCAGGTGCCACTAGTGATCTCCATCTCCAGGGCGACAATTCCGGTTCCGTATGTTCGTGCGCCATTATCTGCTGCCATAGGGGCACATTTTAGCCGTTCTATGTTTTAGTTTCTCGCACTGGCTCTGCTGTTTTCCTTAAAGATTGTCGCAGATCGGATGTGAGAACTGGAGGAACGGTGGGTACTTCGTCGCCTAGGAATTGCGCGAGATGGTATTCACGTAGCCGGGGTTGGCTTACGATGCGTGCTAGTCCTGTGTTCTTCACCTGTACTCCTATGCCGTTGGTCTGTAAAAACCAAGAAAACTCATGCCCATGTTGTTGGTACGTACGGGACTGATTTGTACGGGGTCACCAGCTTCGATGATCTGCCCGTCTCCGATGTACATCGCCACGTGTCCATCCCAAACTGCAAGATCGCCCGGCGCGAGTTGATCCATACTTACTGGAGCGCCGACAGCTTGCTGGTCTGCCATGCGTGGTATCTCTACTCCTGCTTGCGCGTAGGCCCACTGAGTTAATCCACTGCAATCCATGCCGACTCCGGGAGTGGTGCCGCCCCACTGATATGGTGTGCCCAACGCGGACTTTGCGGCTTCGACGGCAGCAGCCGCTTGCGGGGTGGGAGCTCCGGAGGTGTTTCCGGAGAAGTTTGACGCCAGGCCATCCGCCTCGGAACTCGGTCGAGTACCCGGATAGTCAGAACTATTGGAGGCTGAGCTGCCAGTTGGCGAATATGACGCAGGAGATACTGGAGCATTGAGCTCGGGTGTATCGGTTGTAGGCAATGAAGTCACTTCGTGGGTAAGTCTCTGCATATCCCTAGCCAGTGACGCGAGCCGTGCTTGTGCCTGTAATTTATGTGCTTCGACAATAGGAGTTACGCCAGCAATAGCGAGGAACGCAGAAGGTCCCGCGCTGGGCGGGTTGTGGAGCAGGTGGTGCGTCACCTCCGCAATACAGCGGTGGGTGATCTCCGTAATGTCTTCAATCGTGAGCTCGACGGAGCGCGCAGCTTTCTTGGCAATACCATCGAGGCTCTTTCCCCTATCCAGTAGATGAGTCACTGCGTGGGTGGCATAGTCTAGTTTCCTTGCGACATCATCCCCAGCGATACCTTGAAGTGTGGAACGAATGGCTGGTACTAGCCGATGTATTTCCGGCGTGTCTAGGTCTGTGATGAGGGCCGAGGCACCAGTGCTCATGCGGGAGGGAGCCATAGCGGCCAGTGGCTCAATGAGTCCAAGGAGATTCATGACAGCCACCGGCTCCAAGATACAGCGGTGTCTCGCTCATGTTCCTCTAAGTCATGGGAAAGCTGTGAGAGGGAGGAAGTGGCGTCGGAGAAAAAGGAGGCTAAGGAACCCAACGCTGAAGAATGTGCCTGCCGAGCGGAGGATAGTGCGCGTAGAAATTCTGTGGTTTCTGGAACTAAAGGGCAGGTCAGTGTGGCCTCCACAGGTTCTTTCCGTTTCCGGAGTGAAGTGCCGACATTATGAATCTGCCGAGTGGTTTCGTTGAGTCCCATGAGGTCGGCGGTGAGTGAATCCGAACCGGCACTGGGAGAAACAGAACCGGCAGTGAGTGAATCTGAACTGGCACTGGGAGAAACAGAACCGGCAGTGAGTGCATCCGACCCCTCACTGAACGATCTCGAGTCACCGGCACTAGCCGCCACGTTATGTGCGTGGCCGGTTGAGCGAGAGTCAGCCGCTGTGTTCATGGTGTAGAAGTCCTTTCTCTCATCCTGCGCGCGGGACATCATCTCCATGGGAGAGATTCCCATTGACGTGCACGTGTCCCATAAGACTCCGCTTCGACACAAATGGTTCACGTTTGTCTGCGTACAATGATCAACCATGGATATTCAGGTGGTGAAACACCCTCTGGTCGCTTCACGGATGACCATCATGAGGGATAAACGAAGTGATAACGCGGCGTTCCGCGCCGCACTAGCTGATCTTGGTTCGATGCTTGTCTACGAAGCATCACAGGATCTTGCCGTTGAGGCTTTCGACGTCACAACACCCGTGGGTATCGGTCCCGGATTCCGCCTTGAGAAGCCTCCAATTATTGTCCCCATCATCCGCGCAGGCTTGGGCATGATTGATCCTGCTTTGTCGATGATTCCCGACGCACAAGTGGGATTCATCGGTATGGCTCGCGACGAAACTACTCACACACCGGTGCCGTATCTCGAAGCTTTGCCGGACAATCTCAGCGGACAGCCAGTAATGCTGGTAGATCCGATGCTCGCAACCGGCGGGTCGCTCATTCACGCACTCCGCTTACTGGTCGACCGGGGTGCAGACGACATCACCGTGGTGTGCATGATTTCCGCACAACCGGGAGTGGACGCCTTGGTCGATTCAGGACTACCTGTAAAGAAGCTTGTCACCGCGGTCATCGATCCATCACTCAATGATGATGCGTATATTGTCCCTGGTTTGGGTGATGCGGGAGACCGACTCTATGGTCCGCGGAACATCGATATTGAGGCGTTGTAGCGTCCCTTGTCCGGTGACCACGCACAGCCGTTAGTTATCACTACTGGTGGGGTGTGCGTAAGACACCACCTGGTCACAGGACACACGCGAAGCCGCCCCGTAGTGAACCATGCGGACTGCAATGCGCCGTGGTCACTGTAGCGCGGCCTAGTGCACCACGGCGCCTGTGGTGTGCTAGCGACTAGGTTTCTTCTATGTTCCGAATCTCCTGAATCAGCTGTTCCAAGCGCTGCTCAACGTCAGCTGCTTTTTCAGCCGGTCCATGTAGCTCTAGATAGAACTTTGCCTTTGGCTCAGTTCCGGAAGGTCGAGCTACTACACGTAGATGCAAGGATCCGTCCTCACCTGTGAGGCGAACCCCCTCAGCTCGTCGCCCGGAAGAATCTACAATGTCACTGGCAGCTACGGTCATCCCCGCCAGCTTTTTCGGCGGATATTGCTTGAAAACTGCGACGGCGTGAGAGGCGGCGTCGGCCGAAGTACAACGCTTCGCAACCTGAGCAGTACGGTAGGCGCCGTAGGTTACCTCGATATCCGCCAATTCATCCAGGAGACTGCGGCCTTCCTCCTTAAGCTCAGCAGCCCAAGCAGCGGCGATCAAAGCGGTAGCCACACCATCTTTATCCGCCACGACGGATGGGGAAGGGCATGTTCCGATCGCCTCCTCGTACGCAAAAGCCAAATGCCCAGGCCTCGACTCCGCCGCGCGTGCCAGGTGCTTAAAGCCGGTGAGGGTCTCCACATAATCCCATCCCTCGCGTTCAGCCATAGCCCCGAGTAGCTGGCTGGATACCACCGTAGTCGCCACGACCGGTTTTGTTTTATCTTTTTTCGACGCCACTCTCTTCGCTAACACTCTGCGAGCTAGCAGAGGGCCAGTCTCGTCTCCGCGGAGCATGCGGTACCCCTTTTCTGCGGAAGGATCTTTGACCCCTAACATGCATCTATCAGCGTCAGGGTCTAGGGCGATGAGTAAATCCGGTTCCAGCCGGGCAGCCTCTTCTAAGAGGGCATCGGTGGCACCCGGTTCCTCGGGATTCGGAAACTCAACCGTGGGAAATTCGGGGTCTGGCCAACGCTGTGAAGCCACGAAGTTCACATCACCAAAACCGCAATTGCGCAGTGCGGATTCTAAAGATTCGCCCCCCACGCCATGCATGGGGGTATACAGAATCTTCAACGTGCGTCGCGGACGTAACACTGCCTGCTCGCCGGTGGCCACCAGCGCGGAAATAGCAGTGGCATAGCCATCCTGGGCGGCCAAATCGATGGATTTCGCTTCCGAACGGGGGATCTCGTGGGCAGCCGGTTGCTTAGCGATTTCCTCTTCGATGTCAGTATCGGCGGGGGAAAGTAGCTGCATCCCCCCATCTACATATAACTTGTAGCCATTGTCCGGTGCTGGATTATGGCTTGCAGTTATTTGTACGCCGGCATCGAGATTCCGGTTGCGCACTAGCCATGCCAATACCGGTGTGGCTACGGGATCTGCGATAAGGGTCACGCCAAAACCCGCTCCGGCGAAAGTTTCCGCTGCGGCTCGGGCAAGAGTGTGGGAACCGTAGCGTGCGTCGTAACCCACCGCAACATAGTAACGACCATCGGCGTGCTTAGAGGGGAGTTTCTTCTTCATCCACGCCGCCACACCAGCGGTGGCGCGCGTTACCGTGGAAACATTCATCTTGTCCGGACCAGAACCCACTGGTGCGCGGAGACCAGCAGTGCCAAACTTCAAAGAACTCATAGTGCACCAACCAATTCAACTAACAGCTCACCCATGTCCTGGGCAGCGTTTCTACCAGCCGCGAGTACCTCTTCGTGGTTGAGATCCTCACCGGTCATGCCAGCAGCGAGGTTGGTTACCAGTGAGATACCCAGAACGTCCACCCCTGCCTCGCGAGCAGCGATGGTTTCATAAACAGTAGACATTCCGACCAAACCTGCACCCATAGTGCGCAGCATACGAATTTCAGCTGGAGTCTCGTACTGAGGGCCGGGCATCATTGCATAGACAGCTTCTCGCATATGTGGGCGCAGTTGCTGCACCTTGTCGCGCAAGGTAGGGGAATACGCCCCGACCATATTGACAAAAGTTGCGCCGACCAGGGGAGTTCTAGCAGTGAAATTGATGTGGTCACTGATAAGAACAGCCTCTCCCACGCTCATTCCTTCGACCAGCCCGCCAGCGGCGTTCGTGAGCACTATCTTAGAAATGCCTGCTGCTGCGCAGGTTCGCACGGCGTGCACGGTACGCCATAACTCGTGCCCTTCATAGGCATGGGTACGCCCCAAAAGAATCGCGAGGCGCGTGCCGTTGATGATCGCTGTGCGAATGGTACCGCCATGCCCCTGAGCGGTGGGAGGCAGAAAACCAGGCAGATCCGCCATGGGAAATTCTTGGACGTCACTCGCATAGGCGCTGAGCACATCCGCAGTGGGACGCCAGCCTGAGCCCAGCACAATGGCGCTATCGAAATGCGCGAAACCGGACTTCTCCTTCAGCGCATCGGCGGCTTCGCGAGCCAGCGCGTGAGGATCCTGTTGTGCATCATTCATAGACTCCAAACTACCTTTCGCCCCCACGGGGTGCAGTGGCCGGATTGCCAAGGGATAGAATGATTACGTTATTCGCGGGTTGCGTTACTCATCTCTGAGTAACCCAGTGAAATTACCCGGTTCAATTACCCGGTGAGCTGCCCGTGGTGTTACTCAAAGTACGCACGCCCCAGTGCAGTCTGGGCAGAGTGAACGGGAAGGGCTAGGACAACGTGGACAGCGCATGCATCTCCACTTTTATCAGTGGCTGGGTTGCAGAAAACCGCGAAGAGATTCGCGGTTGGAGGCGCCATCTCCACCGTCACCCTGAGTTATCTCATATGGAGATAGCCACGACCGAGTTCATTCTGGAAAAATTGCGGGGGGCTGGGTTGGAACCTCAACGGTTGCCCTCTACTGGCGCGACTGTGGATATCGGTCCTAAGGATAAGCCCTTGATTGCCTTCCGCGGTGATATTGACGCCCTGCCTGTCACCGAAGACACTGGCCTGGAGTTTTCTTCCGAAAGGCCAGGCGTGATGCATGCTTGTGGGCACGACATTCACACCACTATCGTGTTGGCGCTGGCAGTGGGACTGTCAGAGTTCATAAAAACATACGGTGAAGATGCTTTGCCGGTTCAGATACGCATCATCTTCCAGCCAGCGGAAGAAGTGATGGACGGCGGTGCTACCGATGTGATTGAGGCCGGGGCACTCGAGGACGTACAAACTATATTCGCAGTGCACGCCGAACCGAAGCTTCGCACCGGTGAGATAGGCATCCGTACGGGGGCTATCACCAGTGCGTCTGACGTTGTGGAAATTGTGCTGCGCGGTAACGGAGGCCACACCTCTCGTCCCCACCTGACAGCCGATTTGGTCTACGCAGCTGGCCGAATCATCACTGAGTTGCCGGGATTGCTTGCCCGTCGCCTTGACCCTCGCTCCGGCACCGTCCTTGCTTTTGGTGCGGTCAATGGTGGTTCGACTTTTAATGCGATTCCCCAAGAGGTTCGCTTGTTAGGAACCTTCCGCACCGCACAGGTCGGTGTGTGGCGCCAGGGTGAACAGTTATTGCGTGAGCTTCTGGAAAGCATTGTGGCTCCGACGCAGGCCGAAATGGAACTGCGCTATACAAAGGGCGTGCCGCCAGTTATGAACGATGATGTTGCAACAGCACTGCTAGCCCAGGCAGTGAAAGCCACCGATCCTCACGCTTTGCGCGAAGCGCCGCAATCCAGCGGAGGGGAGGACTTCAGTTGGTATTTGGAGCATATTCCAGGCACCATGGCGCGCCTCGGAGCGTGGAATGGCCAGGGGGAAAAGCCGGATCTTCACCAGCCAGACATTGTGCTGGATGAACGGTGTATCGGCGTGGGCATTCGCCTTTTTGCCGGTGTGATTGACCAGTTCGGTGGAGCCTCAGAGGGGGATTATTTATCTTCGGCCCACCCATAAGTGCGCTCAACGGCACGGTTCCATTGTCGGAATGCCTCATCGCGTTCTGATGCGGTGGAATGGGGGTGATAGGTGTCACGCTCCTGCCACAAAGCCCTGATTTCTTCTACGCCGCTGTAGAAACCTACAGCTAGACCTGCTGCGTAGGCTGCACCTAAGGCTGTGGTTTCCGGAACCTTAGGCACTGTAACAGGTACGCCAAGCTGATCCGCTTGGAATTGCATGAGGAGGGAGTTGGCCACCATTCCGCCGTCGACCCTCAGGGATTTTAACGGCACACCCGAGTCAGCATTCATCGCCTCCACTACCTCGCGAGTTTGGAATGCGGTGGCTTCAAGGGCAGCTCGGGCGATGTGCGCCTTCGTGACATATCGTGTCAAACCTACAATCGCACCACGAGCTTCCGGCCGCCAACGCGGAGCGAGTAAGCCGGAGAAAGCAGGCACTACGTAGCATCCGCCATTATCATCCACGCTGCGAGCCAGTGTTTCCACTTCTTCTGCGGAGTTGAAAAAGCCCATGTTGTCGCGTAACCACTGCACGAGGGAACCAGTGACCGCAATGGAACCTTCGAGGGCAA
This sequence comes from Corynebacterium anserum, assembly GCF_014262665.1. Taxonomy (NCBI): domain Bacteria; kingdom Bacillati; phylum Actinomycetota; class Actinomycetes; order Mycobacteriales; family Corynebacteriaceae; genus Corynebacterium; species Corynebacterium anserum. The sequence goes on along the minus strand of NZ_CP046883.1, from coordinate 1,762,164 downwards.
AAGACGCAGGCTGGTTCCCCAAACGGTAAGCCACGGTGGTGAGCAGACCGTGAGTGGACCATTGGGGTTGCCTCCCCGTATTCAGTAGGAGGAAATTTCCTGTTCCATAGGTGTTCTTGGCCTCGCCGGGGTTGAGACACGCCTGCCCGAAAGCTGCAGCTTGTTGATCGCCGAGGATTCCCGCGATGGCCACGCCGTGTGCAGGGCCATAACGCTTGACTGAACCGATGACCTCGGAGGAACTCACGATGTCAGGGAGCAAGCTCATGGGAATGTCCAGCGCTGCGCAGAGTTCTTCATCCCATTGTTGGGTGCGCAGATCCATCAGCATAGTCCGCGACGCGTTGGTGACATCTGTGACGTGTTTGGCGCTGCGTCGATGGTTATTCTGAGGGGAACGGCGAGAATGCCGGGTGAGTTCCCACACCAACCAGGAATCCATCGTTCCGAACGCTAATTCTCCTCGCTCGGCACGTTCACGGACGCCGTCGACGTTGTCAAGGATCCAGCGGATTTTCGGACCGGAGAAATAGGTGGAGGCAGGCAGGCCGGTGCGTTCGCGGAACATCTGCTGCGTCTCTTCATCGAGCGAGGCCACGATCTTATCCGTCCGCGTGTCTTGCCACACGATGGCGTTGTAGACAGGTTTGCCGGTAGCACGATCCCAGATGACGGTGGTTTCCCGTTGGTTGGTGATGCCGATCGCAGCGATATCCTCTCCGGAGAGGTCGGCGATGGTGATGGCATCCGCCATGACTCTGCGGGTATGCCGAAGGATTTCCTCGGCATCGTGCTCAACCCAGCCTGGGCGAGGGAAGATCTGCTTGTGCTCCATTTGGCTCGTCGCTTCGATCTCGCCCTTGGCGTTGAAGATGATCGCACGGGTGGAAGTTGTGCCTTGATCGATAGCCACCACGTATCCACGACGAGGTTTGGTCAGCTTTGCAAACTGACCGGCCAGAGTATTCGCCAAACTATCCATAACTTCGCTCGCCTTTGCTTCCTCGTGGCCTCCCACGGGGAAAATGTTTTTCGACCTTCACAGGTATGCGGTGGGTCAGTGTTTACCGCTGGCTCGGGAAACAATGAGGTCAGGCGCCATCGGTGTCTTCGCCAGATTCTCCATTGGGCTCTGAGCCCGTGTCTCCGCTGGGTGTCTCGTCAGCGATGTCCAGCAACGGTTGGTTCTTTGTGACGGCGCCTCCCGGCTGTACAGAAAGACCGTGGATCACACCGGACTTATGCGCTTTTACAGCGTTTTCCATCTTCATGGCCTCGAGTACGAGCAGAATGTCCCCCTCGTTGACGTGCTGACCATCAGCAACATCGATTTTGATGACAGTGCCCTGCATCGGTGCGGCTACCGTATCGCCTGTGATTGCCACCTGTCCGGAGTTGCCTCGACGGCGGCGAGGACGTCGAAGCGAGCTGCCCGCGGCCATGAGCTCGCCGGGGACGGTAATTTCCACGCGTTGGCCATCGACTTCGACGACCACGTTCTGGCGAGGCAGACTCACCATGTCTTCACCGGTAGTGTCGACGGTGAGGGAATCCTCATAGTCAGGAAGCTGGTTATCCCAGTCCTCTTCGATCCAACGAGTATAGACCGTGAAATTTCCGTCTTCAGCCACGAATTCCGGATGTTCAACCATCTCTCGATGAAATGGAATAACGGTGGGCAGGCCTTCGACGACGTATTCGTCAAGAGCCCGGGCGGCACGGCGGAGAGCCTCCCCGCGATCTTGGCCCGTCACGATGAGCTTTGCCAGCATGGAATCAAATTGGCCACCCACCACTGCACCGTTGTCAATGCCGGAATCCATACGGATGCCAGGACCCGCAGGTTCGCGGTAGTTTGTGATGCGACCGGGTGCTGGCATGAAGTTATTGGCTGGATCCTCACCATTGATGCGGAATTCGATGGAGTGACCGCTGATCGTCGGATCTTCGGTAGAGGATAATGGTTCGCCGTTGGCGATGCGGAACTGTTCACGCACCAAATCCCAGCCGGTGACTTGTTCAGTCACTGGGTGTTCTACCTGGAGGCGCGTGTTGACCTCCAGAAAGCTAATTAACCCGTCATTGCCCACGAGATACTCCACGGTACCTGCGCCAACGTAGTTGGCAGCCTTGCATATGGCCTTGGCAGATTCGTAAATACGGGAGGTTTGTTCCTCTGAGAGGAAAGGCGCGGGAGCCTCTTCGACGAGTTTTTGGAAGCGGCGCTGCAGAGAGCAGTCGCGAGTGGAAACAACAACCACGTTGCCATGAGAATCCGCGAGAACTTGCGCTTCCACATGGCGGGCCCTATCCAAATATCGCTCGACGAACAGTTCCCCTCGACCGAATGCCGCCTGCGCTTCGCGGGTGGCGGAATCGAAGAGTTCTGGGATCTCGTCCATTGTGTAGGCGACCTTCATGCCGCGTCCACCACCACCAAAGGCTGCTTTCACAGCGATGGGGAGGCCGTGCTCTTCCGCAAACGCTTGAACCTCTGCGGCGTCCTTGACAGGTTCCTTTGTTCCCGGTGTCATGGGTGCATTGACCTGGTGGGCGATGTTTCGTGCGGTGACTTTATCGCCCAAAGTACGGATAGCGTCAGGGGACGGGCCAATCCAAATGAGACCTGCCTCTTGTACGGCCTGTGCGAAGTCACCGTTTTCGGAGAGGAATCCATAACCCGGGTGCACGGCGTTGGCGCCGGATTTCTTAGCGATATCGATGAGCTTGTTGATGTTGAGGTAGGACTCGGCGGAGGTCTGTCCACCTAGCGCGTAGGCTTCATCTGCCATCTGTACAAATGGGGCATCAGCATCAGGCTCGGCGTATACGGCGACGCTAGCGATCCCTTCGTCGCGCGCAGCACGGATCACCCTAACCGCGATTTCGCCACGATTGGCGATCATCACTTTGGTGATTCTCTGAGCCTGTTCGCTCACGTTTCTCCTCCACAGATAGGTCTAGCGATTCTTATTGACGGTACTACGGCTTGCGGGCATAGTGTCTCAGCCGTGGCGGTGTGTCCCCGGTTACATGTTGCCTTGGGCGATGGGTGCACGCACCATGTTTCCCCATTCGATCCACGATCCGTCGTAGACCCGCACATTCTCCCAACCCATCAGGTGTTTGAGAGTAAACCATTGATGCGCTGCACGAGCGCCCGAGGTGCAATAGGTCACCGTAGGTTTGTGGGGATCTAACTCTTGGTGCGCCCGGTCGAGATCCGCTCGGGTGCGGAAACGTGAATTGGGGTAGAGGCTCGTATTCATTGCAATATTGTGCGCGCCGGGGATGTGGCCTGCCCTGGATACGGAAACGGTGCGTTCAGGGTCAGCCTGGCTGCGGAGGGTATTGCCGGCGAATTCTTCGACGCCACGCATATCGAGTAACTGCACGTCTGAGTAAATCTCGCGGAGTTCATCGACGAATATGCGGTTGGTTCGGTCATCTCGCTGGGAGACCTTGTATCCGCTTGTGGTGTGAGTGGGCACGTCATAGGAGGTTTCCTTTTCCTCCTGCATCCATGCGTCGCGCCCTCCATCCAGCAGGCGAACATCGGGGTGGCCAAAGAGTTCGAAGACCCACAGGGTATAGACGGCCCACAGGTTAGAACGGTCGCCGTAAACTACCACCGTGTCGTGGCGAGAGATGCCCTTTTCATCCATGAGGGTCTCAAATTGATCTGCAGTTATAAAGTCTCTCGTCACTGGATCATTGAGGTGTTTTGCCCAATTTATGCGGTTCGCGGTGGGGATGTGTCCGATGTCATAGAGGAGAGAATCTTCATTGCTCTCAATAACCTTCAAACCCGGAGTTCCGAGTTTGGCGCCGAGCCAAGCGCTTGTGACCAGCTTGTTTCGGTGAGCATACTGCTCCAGCTGTGGACTTGGATCCACTTCAATGCCCATGGAGACCACCTTTCTTACTGCGAAAAGTGTAACCCGATTCACGTTAAGGGGGATTCAACGGGGTGCTTCTACGCTGCGGTTTTCGAGCCTGAGAAATTATCATTTATGTAGTGCATTTCGCCAACGAGGAAAGGGCAAAACATTGCATAAGGCGATTGTTGTATTCGAGGTCGAGGGCGGTTCTGACAAGGGCCCAGACGGCCACCGCAAAGACACCATGCCGATCGTTAACGCGATCAAAGAGCAGGGTTGGCACTCCGAGGTTATTTACTTCCACCCAGACCGCGCCGAGGAGATCTTTGCACACGTTTCTGAGAACTTCGATGGCTACATTTCCCGCGTGAACCCGGGCAACATTCCGGGCGGTGAAAAAGGCTACTTCGAGTTGCTGACTAAGCTGGCTGACGCGGGCTTGGTGGGTATGTCCACCCCAGCGGACATGATGGCTTATGGCGCGAAGGATGCGTTGGTCAAGCTGAATGACACCGACCTAGTGCCCGAGGATACCGCCGCATACTACGAGGTAGAAGACTTCCACAACACCTTCCCGACTTCTCTGTCGTATGGCGAGCGCGTGTTGAAGCAAAACCGTGGCTCCACCGGTGAAGGCATTTGGCGCGTCCGTCTGGCTGACTCTGACCTAGCTGCATCGGTTGAGCCGGGAACTGCACTTCCTTTGGACACTCAACTCAAATGCACCGAGGCAGTGGATAACAAGACCCATGATTACACGCTGGGCGACTTCATGGATTTCTGTGACCAGTACATCATCGGCGATAACGGAATGCTCGTTGATATGCGCTTTATGCCGCGCATCGTTGAGGGAGAAATCCGCATCCTGATGGTGGGGGATAACCCAGTATTCATTGTTCACAAGAAGCCGGCTGAGGGTGGCGATAGCTTCTCAGCAACACTCTTCTCTGGAGCAAAGTACACCTATGACAAGCCAGAGTCGTGGCCTGAATTGCTGGAGATGTTTGAAGAGGCACGTCCGGTGATCGCATCCAAACTCGGCGATACAGACAATGTTCCGCTGATTTGGACCGCAGACTTCATGTTGGCCGACGGGGACAACGGTGAGGACACCTACGTTCTCGGTGAAATCAATTGTTCGTGCGTGGGCTTCACCTCTGAGCTTGATATGGGCATCCAGGAGAAGGTGGCCGAAGTGGCAATTGCTCGTGTGGAGGCAGCTAAGGCTTAAAGCGACTACGTAAGGGGCTTGGCTAGTTCTCGCCTGCATATTCCCTCCACTTCCGACTACTCCCTCCGCTTCTCTTTTTGCTGGAAACGCGGGGGGAGTATTTTTCTTTCCCTTTCCAAATAGGAGTGAGCGGCGGTAGTGTGATGTACACCACGTAAAACCGCAACACCACACAAGGGAGCATTTGGCGTAATGATTGATCACTCAGTGCGTGTGTGGAAATCTGCTGAGGATTTCCCCCGTGAACAGCACTTAGCATGGAAGATAGCGGAGGTTGCAACGGATCCAGTCGCTGTCCCGGATGACACTGCGGAGATGGTGATTAACCGAATCATCGATAATGCCGCCGTTGCTGTGGCCTCCGTCCAACGCCGCCCAGTATCGGCTGCTCGAGCTCAAGCCTTGGCTCACCCTGCCGCCTCTGGTTCGGGGTCGGCCGTTTTTGGTGTCGACGCCACAGTCTCCCCAGAATGGGCCGCATGGGCTAATGGGGTGGCTGTACGTGAACTGGATTTCCATGACACCTTCCTGGCAGCCGAGTATTCGCACCCAGGTGACAACATCCCATCGATTCTGGCGGTCGCTCAGCATCGTGCTGATGATCTTCAACTCACGGGCCAGGATCTCATCCGCGGCATCGCCACCGGTTATGAGATCCAAGTCAATCTGGTGAAGGGGATCTGTCTGCACAAGCACAAGATAGATCACGTGGCTCATCTCGGACCGTCCGCTGCTGCCGGTGTGGGTACCCTGCTCAATCTTGATCCAGAAGTCATCTACCAGGCGGTCGGTCAGGCTCTCCACACCACCACCGCAACGCGTCAGTCGCGCAAGGGACTCATTTCTTCCTGGAAAGCCTTCGCTCCCGCTTTCGCCGGAAAGATGGCGGTTGAAGCGGTAGATCGTGCTATGCGAGGCGAAGGAGCACCAGCTCCTATTTGGGAGGGGGAAGATGGAGTGATTGCTTGGCTGTTGGACGGACCGGATGCTCATTACACCGTTCCTTTGCCAGCCAAGGGGGAGCCGAAGCGTGCAATTCTGGACACGTACACCAAGGAGCACTCCGCGGAATACCAGTCTCAAGCACCGATCGACCTGGCTCGGGCAATGCGTCAGAAGATTGGCAACCTGGAGGACATCGAGTCGATTGTTCTGCACACGAGTCACCACACTCACTACGTCATCGGTACCGGTTCCGGTGACCCGCAGAAGTTCGACCCGGATGCCTCCCGTGAGACGTTGGATCACTCCGTGATGTACATCTTCGCTGTGGCGTTAGAGGATGGCGAATGGCACCATGAGCGCAGCTATGCTCCCGAGCGTGCGCACCGCCCGTCCACCATTGAGTTGTGGAAGAAGATCTCCACCGTGGAAGATCCGGAGTGGACACGCCGCTATCACTCAGAGGATCCGAATGAGAAGGCATTCGGTGCCCGGGCCGTCATCACCATGAAAGACGGCAGCGTCATTGAAGATGAGCTCGCCGTGGCTGATGCTCATCCGTTGGGTGCCCGTCCATTTGAGCGAGAAAACTACATCAACAAGTTCCGTACCCTCGCCGAGGGGGTTGTTGATGATAAAGAGCAAGACCGCTTCCTTAGGGCCGCGGAGAATACAGCTGATCTCTCTGGTGCCCAGCTGAAGGAACTTAATGTGGTCTTTAGCGAAGAACAGCGTGCTCAAGCACCAGACATCCCGCGTGGAGTTTTCTAATTCTCATGCACCATCCCGGGCAGTGCGCACTATCCGCGCATTGCACACCATTCATATCATCCCACTCACATCACAACACTCTGTTAAGGAGCACCACACATGAGCGAGAACAGCAACCCAGAGGTACGCAAGGGACTCTATGGCGTTATTGCCGACTACACCAGCGTTTCCAAGGTCATGCCAGAGACGAACTCTCTGACGTACCGCGGATATGCGGTTCAGGATTTGGTTGAGCACTGCAGTTTCGAGGAGGTGTTCTACCTTCTGTGGAACGGGGAACTGCCAAATCAGGAACAGATGGATGAGTTCAATAAGAAGGGCCGTTCCTACCGCAAACTGGACCCGGGTTTGATTTCGCTGATTCACAGCCTTCCCGCTGACTGCCACCCTATGGATGTGATGCGTACCGCCGTGTCGTATATGGGTACTAAGGATCCGGAGCACTTTACCCCAGATAAAGATCACATCACTCACGTGGGCCACAATCTGCTAGCGCAGTTACCAATGGCGATGGCAATGGATATCCGGCGTCGCCAAGGTAAGGACATCGTGGCACCGGATTCGAATAAGGGGGTCGCAGAGAACCTCTTGTCGATGGTCTTTGGTAATGACCCGGATTCCCCGGCTTCTAACCCAGAAGATGTACGTGACTTTGAGAAGTCTCTCATCCTTTACGCAGAGCACTCTTTCAACGCGTCAACTTTCACGGCTCGTGTGATCACATCGACCCGCTCTGATGTGTATTCCGCGATTTCCGGCGCTATCGGTGCATTGAAGGGCCCATTGCACGGTGGTGCGAATGAGTTCGTCATGCACACCATGCTCGAGGTTGATGATCCAGCTCGTGCTCGAGACTGGGTGAACACCACCTTGGACAATAAGGATCTCATCATGGGCTTCGGCCACCGTGTGTACAAGAACGGCGATTCCCGCGTACCAAGCATGGAGAAGTCTTTCCGCGCACTGGCGGAGCGTCATGACGGTGCTCGGTGGGTCGCGATGTACGAAGAAATGGCTGCGGCGATGGATGAACGCACCGGTATCAAGCCAAATCTTGATTTCCCAGCCGGTCCTGCGTACTACCTGTTGGGCTTCCCAGTGGACTTCTTCACCCCGCTGTTTGTGATTGCCCGTGTTGCTGGTTGGACAGCACATATCGTGGAGCAGTATGAGAATAACTCTCTCATCCGTCCACTGTCTGAGTACTCCGGTCCTCAGCAGCGCGAGGTCGTGCCTATGGATCAGCGTTAAGCAGCATCATTGGGAGCAGTGATCAACGGCGCTCGGGGGTAGTAGTCGCCTCTTCTCGGCGCCGTGTCCCCGGAGGTTGCGTTCCAAGGCTATGCACGTGCAGGTACCGCGTTCCAGAAATCGCTGATGCGCAGGCCGAAACTCTCGAAGGCTCTGCGGATTGACGGGAGGGATAGGCCAATGATGGAGGAGGGATCGCCGTCGATTCTGTCGATGAACCAGCCTCCTAGTGCCTCAAGAGTGAATGCCCCAGCACAGAAAAGTGGTTCCCCGGTGCGTGCGTAGGCCACAATGTCCGCGTCTGCTGCCTCAGCAAAATGCAAGGTGGTAGATGCGGTTTCTATGTATTCAGATCCTTGATGAATGACGCAATGGCCGGTGATGAGCTGGGCGGTTTTCCCCCGTTGTTGGCGCCAGCGTTCAATGGTGGCTTCCACGGTGAGCGGTTTCCCCTGTAATTGACCGTCGAGGAGGAGCATGCTGTCTCCTCCAATGATGACCTCTCCTGGCGTCGCGGTTGCGTTTTCTTGTCGACGCAGTGCTACAGACCGAGCTTTCGCTTGAGCGAGGTGTTGAACAAACTCCTCGGGGGATGGGTCGACGAGTTCAGCGGCAGCGGCATCCTCATCCACTCCGGGGTCTTCCAGTACCGGTTCTACTCCGGCAGAACGAAGAATGCTGAGACGGGATGGAGAGGTAGATGCCAGCACAAGAGCTGGAGCATCCTCACAATCGGGGGCTGGGGCGTTGTCTGTCATATCAGTGTCAGGGTAGTGGGGCGGGATGTCAGCGCCGGGGCAGTGGGGCGGTGCGGAAACCCGCAGGGTTTGCAGTGTTGTTCGCCCAGTGAATGGTAGGGGTACCGAAGTGTCCGCGGCTATCAGGTTTGGCGTTGCGCTCGCGCTCCACGGCCTCGGCGATAGAATCTACGACCTGCTCCAGAGCTGCTTTTTGTGCATCGCACAGATTGCCTTTGACGATCTCCACACGTGGAGCGCCCTCTGAACTTTCTTCCATGTGCTGGCGCTGATTCTCTTGATCCTGCTGCTTCACGTTATCCTCCGTGCGTTGTGCGCTACTTTTCTTTACCAGGTGCTTTCCCATGGTGCTTTACGCTGTCCGCTGCTCGTTATGCGCTGTGATGCTAGCTGCTCGTTGCCGGTGAGTTCAGCATTTGGCATGGCCACTCATCCCGAGCGAGAGCCTCCTTGTCAACGCGAGCGCTCATTGGCGTGAACATTGGGAATGCACTCGGATTAGAGCTGGATGTTGTTGTTCTTACGTGGGTAGCCGTCTTCTACCTTGCGCTCCAATAAACGCAGCCCCTCGATGAGCTGTTTGCGGGTGTGAGATGGAGCAATCACAGCATCGACCAGGCCGCGCTCGGCAGCAGCGTAGGGGTTGACGATGTCCTCTTCGAGTTGGGCAGCATCCACTCCCGTTATTTCGGAGAGAGCTACAGCGTCGGATACAGCAATTTGCGCGGTAGGCCAGGCAAATACCAAATCGGTTCCCATGCGCTTGGCACCCATAGCTAGGTAGGCAGAACCAAATGCGCGTCGGACGATCACGGCAATTTTCCCAACAGAAGCATCGGCTGATGCGGAAAAGAGCTTGGCGGTACGCCGTACTGCTCCGGGGCCGTCGGTATCGGGGGCGAAGCCCGGGGCGTCGACAAAGCTGATGAGCGGCAAGTTGTAGGTGTTACACAGTCGGATGAAACGAGCAGCTTTTTCCGCAGCGTCTGCATCCAACTGGCCGCCCTTTTCGGTTGGTTGGTTGGCAATGATTCCCACCGACCGTCCATCAATACGGGCGAAACAGGTGCAGATGTTCGGCGCATGGACTGGTTGCAGCTCCAGCAGGGAATCATTATCCACTACCTCAGCGATGATCTGCGTAATGTCGAAGGCTTCATCGCGAGCATCGGGTATCGCTACGTCTAGAGAGTGACCGTCCCGAGCGGCGGTGGACTCCGCTTCGGGAGTGATAGCTCGGTTATTGCTCGGCAAGTAGGTGAGAAGCTCTGCGGCGAGATCCAGGGCTGATTGCTCGTCGGTGGCGGTGATGTGAGAGAGGCCAGAGGTGGCGTCGGAGACAGAAGAACGCTCCTCGGATGCGTGCATGCATACACCAGACTGGCCGGCAACATTGATGACAACATCGGAGAGTGCAACCCCATGCGACTGGGAGCCGGACACCTTACCCAGCACAACCGCGATGTGAGGCACAACGCCCGAGGCCTGCGCCTGGAGGCGGTAGATACGGGAGAACATCTCGAGAGTGACGATGCCCTCTTTAGCCCGCACGCCGGTCCCGTCATACAGGCCAATCACCGGGGTCCCAGATTTCATGGCCAACTCGAGAACCTTAACCATCTTCTCGCCAGTGGCCTCACCCAGCTGACCATCAAAAATGGTGGAATCTTGGGAGAAGATGCACACCGGGCGGCCATCGATGGTGCCGTGGCCGGTAACCACACCATCGGTAAGTGGACGGGACTTGTCGAGCTTAAAAGCGGTAGCGCGGTGGCGCACGAGGGCGTCGATTTCTACAAAGCTGCCTTTGTCCAGCAAAGCTTCCACCCGCTCGTGGGCGGTGAAGCGACCTGCGTCATGGGTGGCTCGTACGGCATCCTCGCCAACAGGGGTGCGGGCATCGGCGAGGCGCTGCTTGAGATCGGCAATCTTGCCTGCAGTTGTAGAGGTATCCGCGGTAGTCATGCGCAATAGTCTACGGCTTTATATGACGGAAACAATGATATACCTGCCCGTTTTGTCTAGGTTAAGCTTGGCCCATGGATAACAAGGCAGGAAAGACACCACGCTCGCCATCCTCTCATGCTGCAACCCCGCCCGCTGCTACGCGCCCCGTGCCTACTGATACCTCGGCGGCGCCCACGGATACAGCGAGAAACAGCGCAACCCCACGCCGTCCGTCGCTGGATCCAGAGCTTCTACGCAGACGTTTAGAACCTTTGGGATATGTGGTGGAGGTGGTGGAACAAACGGGATCGACCAACACAGATCTTGTTGAACGTCCCCACTGCCCGAACGCTACCGTGCGCATTGCCGAAGAACAGATCTCTGGGCGTGGTCGTATGGGGCGTGTGTGGACTGCGCCAGCCCGCGCGCAGCTCATTGTTTCCGTTTCACTCACCTGTCCTGAGATTCCGATGGAGCGGCTCGGCCTCTTTCCTCTCGTGGCTGGTTTGTCCATCACACAAGGAATTATCGACGCCACTGCGCTACCTGCCAGGCTGAAATGGCCAAATGATGTGCTGGTGGAGAATCGCAAGCTGGTAGGCATGCTAGTCGAGGTTCCACAGTTGCAGCCTGTTCCACGAGTAGTCATCGGTTTCGGCGTCAATTATGACCTCATGCCTGAGGAATTGCCTGTACCTCATGCCACCTCTCTTGCCCTCGAATATTCACACTGCGATCCGATTGCCGCAGATGGGGAATTGGCGGCTAAGGAAGTACCGGAGACCACCGTGGTCGCAAAAGAAGTGGTCGCAAAAGAAACCGCAATGAGCCCTGCGGCTTCTGCACGACAGACCGATAACGCACTGCCCAGTCGAGAGGAGATAGCTGTACGCATACTTACGCAATTGCATGAGGATGTGGCCCGTTTCCGCGCGATGGGAGGTGCACCAATGACCTTTATGTCTCGCTATAAACACCTCTCTTCCACCCTGGGCACGGCCGTGAAAGTACTGTTGCCAGGAGATAAGGAACTAGCAGGCACCGCGGTAGATATTTCCGATGGAGGTGAGCTGGTTGTTATCGATGAGCAAGGGAGGAGACACAGCGTAGCCGCTGGGGATGTTATTCATGTTCGACCGCGGGGAGGTACTGCGTATAGTGAAAGCTCTGAGTAGTTACCTCACGTATCGCAGAAAATGACTCATTTCGAGTGTGGGCGAATAGTACTTGAGCAGACCCGACAGACTGGATAGGTGCGGAAAGGACGGTGACATACGAAACATGGCCAAGGTGAGTTTTGCCCCCCATGAATCTCTGCTGGCTGATGTGAGCCCACATCGGCGTTCCGTTCTGTTTCCCGTTCTGGAGTTCATAGTTATTACTGGTCTGGTGTGGCTGGGGATTGGGCTCATTGATGCCTACTTTGATAAAGTCGCCGTCGCCCATTTTGGCGTGGCCTACACACCCCCAAGCCTCGTGGCAAAGCTCCTTCCTCACGATCAGACCTTGATGGTGTTGACCTGGCTGCGTCGGTTACTTCTCATCGCCTGGGCGTGGCTAGCCTGGACCCGTTGTATCCGCCATCTGATATTTCGTTCCCGCACCCGGATGGTGCTCACCGATCGGCGGTTGATCACCGCCAGTGGACATGTGCGCAGTGAGATTTGCGAAGTTCCCTTAGAGCACATCGTCGATGCTCGTCACCGAGGCTCCGATGTGGCGGTATACACCATAGGAGCCCGGCTACCACTGGTTCTGCATAACGTCCCCCAAGCGAAGAAATTCGCTCGTCTACTCCGTAAACAAATCCGGCCACTATAGTTAGTGGACGTGGCACAAGAGACTTCTTCCAAGGCAAACAGCACACTGACAGACAGCACCAAAGAACAGGCGGCGGATTGGAGCCTGTCCCGCCGGTCTGCACACGCGCCGGGTTCCCCACTGGTCACCGTCATCGGTGATGGTCAGTTGGCTCGTATGATGCACACCGCAGGCATTGAGCTGGGGGTGACCATCCGTGTTCTGGCGGGAACTGCCGATTCATCCACGGCTCAAGTCACCCCGGATGTCGTGATCGGTGACTACACACAACGCGCGGATGTTGAGGAAGTGAGCCGGGATGCAGACGCCGTGACTTTCGATCACGAGCATGTTCCCAATGAATTCCTCGAAGAACTCATCGACTCCGGCATTAACGTTCAACCCCAGCCCGCGGCTCTCATCCATGCACAGGACAAGTTGGTCATGCGCAAGCGGTTGCGTGAAATGGGTGCGCCAGTTCCGCCCTTCATGGCTATAGAGTCCGTTGAGGACATTCGAGGGTTTTTCGAGGCAACATCGGGCAATGTGTGTCTCAAGGCGCGGCGTGGTGGGTACGACGGTAAAGGCGTCTGGTTCCCGTCGACCGTGGAGCACGCCACTGAGCTAGTGGAAGAGCTGTTGGAGAAGGGCACCCCTCTGATGGCGGAGAAGAAGGTTCAGCTAGTGCGAGAACTCTCTGCGATGGTCGCCCGTACCCCATCCGGTGAAGTGATGGCTTGGCCTGTCGTGGAATCTGTCCAAGAGGACGGCATCTGCTTCGAGGCCGTTGCTCCCGCACCTAACACCAAGGTTGAGCTGCTGCGTCAGGCAGAACAGTTAGCCAAGGATGTGGCCACTGAGCTAGGAGTCACCGGAGCGCTCGCCGTGGAACTTTTCGAAACAACCGATGAGGCAGGACAGCCGGAAATCATCGTCAACGAATTAGCGATGCGGCCGCACAATACGGGACACTGGACGCAGGACGGCTGTGTAACCAGCCAGTTCGAGCAGCACCTCCGTGCCGTCCTCGACCGCCCACTGGGAAGTACGGCACCGATTGCGCCATGCACAGTGATGGCCAATGTTTTAGGCGCAGATTGTGACCCTGGTACACCTCTTCACCAGCGAATGGATGAGGTGTGGCGTCGCTTCCCAGAGGCAAAGATTCATATGTACGGCAAAGGCTGGAGGCCACGCCGCAAGATGGGGCACGTAAATATGACGCTCAAGGAAGGACAGAGCGTGGAAGAATTGCGCACCAACGCTCGTCTCGCTGCTCGCTACGTAGTCACCGGCCAATGGGAAGACCAACAGGACTGATCTGAACACGCAGGTTTGGACGACTCACACAACACGCTAAGAGAAAAGGCAACTTCCAATGACCTCTCCTGACAACCTCTCCGACACTCCACACAGCCCACTGGTAGGGCTCGTGATGGGCTCCGATTCCGACTGGCCCACGGTTCAACCCGCTGCTGAAGTTCTGGCAGAGTTCGGCATCCCCATGGAGGTTGGGGTGGTCTCCGCACACCGCACACCGGAACGCATGCTGGACTATGCCCGCTCTGCCCACACCAAAGGCATCAAGGTGATCATTGCGTGTGCAGGCGGCGCCGCACACTTGCCAGGCATGATTGCGGCCGCCACGCCATTGCCGGTGATTGGCGTGCCCCGTGCTTTAGGGAATTTGGATGGGCTGGACTCCTTGTTGTCCATCGTTCAAATGCCAGCTGGTGTGCCGACCGCCACTGTCTCCATTGACGGCGCTAAGAATGCCGGTTTATTAGCGGTGCGTACTTTGGCCGTCGCGGATGAGAACCTCATGGCGCGCATGGTGGAGTACCAGGAAGAGATGCGCCGACAGGTGATGGAAAAGGACGCCTCTTTGCAAAACAAGCTGATGGGTGAAAGCTAGTTTCTATTCCAACTAAGAAAAACACATCTGCTCAGGGGCCGGGCAGCGGTCCGCTGAGTGCTGTCCTTAACCGTGTGAAACGCTGGTCGGGTATCGGCCTGGTGGCGCTCATTGCAGCCGAGCTGTTGTGGTGCCTTCTTGCGATACTCTGTCCATGGGGCTGGCCATTTGCCGTGGCCTACGTGGTGCACTTTGTGCCTATGATTGTGGCCTCCATGCTGTCTGTTCCCATGTTGCGCACGGGGGATAAGCGCCGTTGGCTGCATACTGAGATGACTATTGCCGCTGCTGATTACTTCTCGCTGATCTTCGGTGCGGTAGTTGTGCTGTCCTTAGGCTCGGTGCCGCTGCGTGTCGTGGCGGGGGTGGGTATTGCCGTGTGGTGTGTGGTCTTGGTGTGCTTCATACTCTTTCTCCGGCGCCTTGCCCGCACTCGGCGTCGAGAATTTCACGAACAGCTCGACGCAGTGATCGTCCTGGGTGCGGGTTTGGTGGGCAAGCGCCCCGGGCCTTTGTTGGCGAGTCGTGTTCGCCGTGCTGTGATGGCGGTACCCTGCGGGGTTCCGCTGATCATGTCGGGCGGGCGCGGGCCGGACGAGCGTGTGTCTGAGGCCTGGGCCATGGTGGCTTATGCGGCGTATCACTACGGCATTGTGTTAGGCAGAAATCACAATTACTTGCGCGAGGAAACGCGAGCGACGAATACCCGCGAGAATCTGCGTTTTTCTGTGCAGCAGCTTCTAGCCAGTGAGGATGCTCCGGCGGATCTGGGAGCGGGGAGGCCTCTGAGAATTGGAGTGGTAACGAGTGATTTTCATGTGCAGCGGACAGAGATGACCGCTGTTACTGTCGCTGAGCTGCTGAGAGAGGAAGTAGAGGTGGAGTTTATGGTGATTGGTTCGGTCACCCCAGTGGATGCTCGTCCCTCTGCGTATTTGCGTGAGTTTGTGGCATTGATGCTGTGGAAAGCCCGTGGCATCCTCAACTAGAACTAGCTTCCGAACTGTGGCCATGCTCCGTTGGTTCGTGGTTCTATCCCCGTTGGCTGTAGTTTCTCGCCGTAGGTTGTGGCTCTATCCCGTTGGTTCAAGTTCTTTGACGTTGGCTGAGGAACTGCCCAGGTTGCTATGTGTTGTCCCGGTGGGGGATGGGGTCAGAAAGCGTCGCTTGAACGCTTGGCGGACGAACTAGCTTTCAAGTTTCCTCGAGCAAATTTGTTGACCACCATGGCTATCGCTCCGTCACCCGTCACATTTGCAGCGGTGCCGAAGGAGTCAATGGCGATATACGCAGCGATCATCAGCGCCACTTGTTCGTCGGTGAATCCCAGCATTGAAGTTAGCAGACCCACGGCTGCCATGATGGCCCCCCCTGGCACACCAGGTGCGGCGATCATGGTTACTCCCAGCATGAGGATGAATCCGATGGCTAACCCGGGGGAGACGTGTTCGCCGGACATATGCATCACCGCGAAGGCGAACAGCACGATCTTCATCATGGAACCGGCGAGGTGAATGGTGGCGCACAGTGGGATAACGAAGCCTGCGACGGATTCGGTTACACCATTTTTCAGGGCAGATTTGTAGGTCACTGGGATGGTCGCGGCAGAAGAAGATGTGCCGAGAGCGGTGGCGTAGGCGGGCAACATGTTTTTCAGAGCCTTGAGAGGGTTGGCGCCGGTGACCAGGCCAGTCAGTAGGTACTGGATGAACAGCAGGATGAGCGTACCGACGATGGCGACCACGAGGACTTTGAGGAACATGGAAATGGTGGAGACCAGGTTGCCGTTCATTCCCATGGTGACGAAGATGCCGAAGATGTAAATCGGTAGCAGCGGGATGATGAAGTTTTCAATGACCTTCATCACCACTTCTCGTAGCTGGTTAGCGCCGCGTAGGAGACTATCGGAGGGCACTGCGGTCATGGCGAGGCCCACGCAGAAAGATAGGAGAAGCGCTGTCATGACTTCCATGGGCGGAGCCATTTCTACTTTGAAGAAGGGGCTTAGTGCGCCTTCCTCAATGTCAGAGGCAGCGGAGACGGATTGTCCGGCGAGCAGCGTGGGGTAGAGCGCCACTGAGGTGGCGTAGGCGATGAGGCCGGAGAAGATGGTCGAACCGTAGGCGATGCCTGTTGTTATACCCAACCACTTACCGGCTCCCTTGCCTAAGTTGGCAATTGCCGGAGTGATCAGGGCGAAGATGAGTACTGGGACGAAGAAGCCTAGGAAGTTGCTAAAGAGGCCGTTGAGTGTGGCGAAGATTCTTCCGGCCCATGTGGGGAAGAAAAGGCTGCAGACGATGCCCAAGATGATCGCGACGATGATCTTGAACAGCAGCGAGTGAGTAAATCGTTGGGATGACATAGGCTTCTCCGCGAGTGCAGTGTGTGTCTGGGACAGAGTGCAGTTTTTTACATGTGTGGGAAAGATTAGCGCGCTATGTCTTTTTCCGGTTAATAACCTGTGAGTGTGGGGTCACCCATTATATTTTTGGTTGCTGTTTCCTCCCTTTTTTCTCTTTTTCCTTTGTCGACGCCAGGACTGCGCAATAATGCTTCTTATGTTTGATGTGAAAAATGTCCTGTCGAAGTTTCGTTCCAATCAGCTCAAAGGCGGATCAATCGTGATCACCGGCGCGGCCCAGGGATTCGGCCGCGCTATTGCCGAAAAGTTTGCGCAGGCTGGGTGGTCTGTGGGGGCCTATGACGTGGATGTGGCACGGCTGTCTGACTGGGCAGAGTCCGCAGCTAACGTGACGTGGGGGGAGCTCGACGTGCGGGACGCTGACGCATGGCAGCGCACTTTGGAGGAGTTTGCGGAGAGCCATGGTGGAGCCATCAATGTGGTGGTCAATAACGCGGGGGTGCTCTACTCCGGCGATTTCGTGGAAAAGGGCAGTTTTGACGCAGATGCTCGCTTGGTGGACATCAACGTTAAGGGTGTGCTTTTCGGTGCCCGTGCGGCATTCCCTTACTTGAAGAAGGCTGCGTCGCGTCAAGGGGGTAACGGCGTTCGCGGAGCGCATTTGGTGAATCTGTGCAGTGCGTCGGCCATCTACGGAACGCCTGACATGGCAACCTATTCCGCAACCAAGTTCGCTGTACGCGGCATTAGCGAAGCGTTGGAGGTGGAGTGGGACGGCCATGGGGTGCAGGTCTCGGATATTATTCCGCTCTACGTGAAGACCGGCATGCTTGAAAACGAGCACACGGTGGGAATGGATCGGCTTGGAGTGCAGAAGACACCGGAAGATGTGGCTGATGTGGTGTTTAAGGTGGTAACAAGGGGACGTGGTGTACCGGCAAAGGTGCATAATCCTGTGGGCGCTCAGCCGGGATTCTTGCTGAACGCCAGCTTCATGTCTCCGGCGTTCCTCACCCGTTTTGTTAACGGCAAGCTGGTGTATGAGAAGAAGGTGCGTTTCTAGGCCAAGGCTCTATTTGTTGGCGTGACTGCGTGGATAGGTGGGGTGTCCGTGTTGATGCCCTCCACTCGTTAGCGTGACGGCGTTGTGCCGGCGCAGTCTCGCCAACGCCACTTTTAGCGATAGCGGCTGTAGCCTTTCCACGCCAAAGCTGTTACCACGAGTAATAGGAGCAGCACTATTGAGGGCACGATCGCTGGCTCCGGTTGGAGAATGTTCCATATAGCGTTGCATAGCGCCATGAACGTAAAGAAACCCACGAATCCCAACAGCGACTCCCAGACCAGCTTTTTCCGTCGTGCGTCCGGGTCAGCGTTGTTGATGGGATCCGTGGGTTCGCGATTATCTGCGGTCATGGGTTCTACTTCACGCCACCGGCAGTGAGTCCGGATACGATGCGGCGCTGGAATATCAGCACCATAATTACCAGCGGAATGGTGACGAGAGCGCCCGCGGCCATGGTTGCCGCATAGGGGAATTCATAGGCAGACGCTCCGGAGAAGCGGGCGATGGCGACGGTGACGGGTTCGGTTGCCGTAGTGGAAAGCTGTTTAGCCAGCATAAACTCGTTCCATGTAGCGATGAAAGCAAGAATCGCTGTGGTAAAGAGAGCCGGGGCAGCTAAGGGAAGAATTACTTTGCGAAAAGCCACCGAGCGGGATGCCCCGTCTACTCGCGCTGCTTCTTCCAACTTCCAGGGGAGTTCTCGGAAGAAACTAGTGAGGGTGTAGACCGTCAGCGGTAGAACGAAGCTAATGTTCGGGATAATCAGTGCTTGGTAGGTGCCGATCCATTCGATGCGAGAAAATAACTGGAACAGCGGAGTGACCAGTGCAATACCGGGGAACATGGACGCTGCCAGGATAATTCCGGTGACTAATCCCTTCCCACGGAACTCCACACGAGCCAGTGCGTAAGCAGTGAACACGCCGACCGCCAGGGCAATGAGAGTGGTGGCGAGGCCAATGATCAGAGAGTTGCCAATGGCTCGGAGGAAGTTATTGCCTGCGTCGGTGGCTAGGGCATCGGAAAAATTATCCAGGGTGATGTGGCTCGGCAGAGGATTTGTTGAAAAAGTGTATGCCTTGTCGCGGAAGGCTGTGACCACCATCCAGTAGAACGGTGCCAAACCCCAGATGAGTATGAAAATTACTCCCACGTAGTTACGTACGGTTTTCATCGTGCGCCTCCTGGGGTGGTCACGTCTGTGGAGTGAGCGGCAGATGTGCGTGCTGGTTGCTTTGCGGCTTCGCGTAGTGAGAAGTGGGATCGTTGCGCGTCGTCCGTGTCTTTCTTTCGACGCCACCATGAGGTCTTCCTAGTGGTTTTCGGCATGTTTTGGGTGCCCCCAACGTCTGCGCCTAGGAACTTCACCATGATGAATGCCACGGTGAAGATGAGCAGGAAAATTAGTGTGGACATCGCGGATGCCGAGTTGTAGTTGCCTTGTTTGGTGCCGGTGATGACTAGCTGGGAGATCACGGCAGTAGGGGAGTTAGAGGATTCGGAGATCATGATGACTGGCAGGTCGTACATGCGGAGCGCGTCCAAGGTACGGAACAAAATGGCAACCATCAGAGCCGGTTTGATGAGAGGCAGCGTGATGTGTGTGAATTGCTGCCATTTGGAGGCACCGTCCACGCGCGCCGCCTCATATACGCCGCTTGGCACCATCTGGAGCCCTGCGAGGATCAACAAAGCCATGAAAGGTGCGGTCTTCCACACGTCGGCGATGATCACGGCAATACGCGCCGCCCAGGGGTCTGTAGTCCATGCGATGTGCTTGCCCAGAAGTTCGTTGACAATCCCCTGTTCAGCGAAGATGAATTGCCAGAGCTTTGCGGTAACAGCTGTGGGGATAGCCCACGGGACAAGAACCGCCGCACGGAGTAATCCACGGCCAATGAAGCTACGGTTCATGACCATCGCCATCCAGAGCCCCAGAACGGTTTCCAGAGCTACTGTGACTACTACGAAGAACAATGTGATCTTCAGCGCCGGCCAAAAGTCGGTGGCGAGCTGCCCCGGAGCACACTCTGCTACCTGTCCCGAGGGGGTCATGCACCGGTTGTTCAACCAGTACAGGTAGTGCTGAAATCCGGCGAAACCACCGTCTACAAACATGCCAGTGCTTGGATCCAAGTGGCGATCGGCTTGGAAAGACAGCCACACGGCGCGAACAACCGGGTAGCCAATCACTAGTGCTAACAGCAGCATGGAAGGTCCAACTAGCCAGAGCGGACGCCAGTCCCGCTTCTTTATGGGACGTGCTGAAGGCGCGTGTTCATCCCTGGTATCAGACACGCTCTGCGGTGTGGTGCTAGTAGCGGACACGCTAGAGATCTCCTGTCGTTTGTCTCCCCAGTGCGGGGAGCGCAGCGTACTTGTCCACGATACTTGGTTGTCGGGGTTCGGTGGCAGAAAAGTCAAACGTTCCGGCACCCCGATAAAAGAGAAAGAGGTCTACGGGCACCTCACGTGCCGTAGACCTTTCCTCTCCTAGAGACGCACTCAAAGCTTCCTCATAGTGACGCACTTAATGCTTCCTCATAGTGAGGTATTCGACGCTCGACGAGGGGATTAGCCTTGAGTGTTGTTGATTGCGGACTCGATGTCCTTTGTTGCATCGTCGACAGACTTGTCGCCGCTGAGGGCAGCGGACACATTGTCCTGGACGGCCTTGGACAGCTCGTCATACATTGGGGACGCTGGACGCGGCTTAGCGTGTTCCAGGGAGGCCTTCAGTGCCGGAAGGTAAGGGAACTGTTTCTGCAGACTTGCATCGTCGTAGATAGATGCAAGAACTGGTGGGAACGAAGCTTCCGCGAAAGACTTCTGGTTTTCTTCGCTGATGATGAACTTCATGAAGTCTAGGGCAGTGGCCTTGTGCTCGGAGTGGATGTTGATGCCGTTATTGTAACCACCGAGCGTGGAGGTGCCTACACCGTCCTTACCGACCAACGGAGTGACTTCTACCTTGCCCTTTACGGCGGATTCTTCAGCTTCCGCGTTGGTGTACATGTATGGCCAGTTCACAGCCATGGCGGTCTTGCCCTCGGTGAAGGCCAGGTTGGTTTCCTCTTCCGTTGCAGCCTTGGAGTTCTTGGCGATGGTGCCGTCCTTGTAGGCGTCTACCAGAGCTTGCAGGCCTTCCTTCGATTGGTCAGATGTCACGTTAGAGCTGCCGTCGTCTTTCAGGATGCTTCCACCCCAACCATCCATGAAAGCGGCAGTGGATACGGTCAGCCCCTCGTACTGCTTCAGAGTCATGGTCAGGCAGTCCTGGTTCTTCACTGCCTTGCAGGCTTTCACGACGTCATCCCACTTCTGAGGGGCGTCCGGAACTTCGTCGGTGTTGCGGTAGAGCAGCTGCGCGTTGGTGTTCATCGGCAGTGCCATGAGCTTGTTGTTGTAGGTCGCAGATTCAACAGTTGCTGGAAGAAGACCGTCAGTTTTTACTGCGAGGTCGCCGTCCAGGGGTGCGAGCCAGTTGTTGGCCGCAAACTGAGCGGTCCAGACGACGTCGAGAGCCATGACGTCGATGTCAGAGGAGCCGGCTTGGAGGGACTGCACGAGGGTGTCACGCTGGGCATCGGCCTCGCCCGCGAGTTCCTGGAGCTTCACCTTTTCTTCAGGGTGGGTGTCGTTCCATTTATCGATAATGGGACGGAGTTTATCGGTGTCATTCTTGCCCATGGCGAAGGTGATTTCACCGCGGCCGTCGGTATTCTTTGCCTCCTGGGAGGCCTGGTTGTCGCCGGAATCGGAACAGGCAGTGAGAGCGAGTCCGGATGCAGCCAGGATTGCGAGAAGTTTCTTATTATGCACAGCCATAGAGAGCCTTTCCTTGTATTCCACGGTATTCCACGCCGACTTCCGCCCCATCCGATCTGCGGAGAGCGAATACAAGGAGCCGACGCATGCCTGCATTCACCATAGTTGTCTGACGAAGGACTTTTCATTCTTTGGCCAGGGAGCTGGCAGAGAAATACCCCCGCATTCACAGAAACGCGAGGGGGAGAATTCTTCTGTTCTTCACCTGATCGTGGGGAAATACACCAACGCTCGACGGTAAAAACACTGGTGACGCGCCTCAGGGCCGAGGATTAGTTACCGATGCGCTGTTGCGTGGCGGCATCGAAAAAGTGAACTGTGGCGCCATGAGCGATACCGATGTGCACGGTAGAACCAATGGTCGGTGACGCTTCCGTCTCATGGCCACGGGCGATCAATTGTCCATAATGGGTATCTACATAGACATAAGAGTCTGCTCCGAGTTCCTCAACCATGTCCACCGTGCCGCGGATACCGGAGGAGTGGGATAAGGACGAGGTGGCGTCGAGATCAACAGCAGAATCCGAGATGACGGTGAGGCCTTCGGGACGAATACCGACGATGATGTCTTTATCGTCGAAGCCGGCGGGAAGCTCTACATCCCAGCCGGCGATAGGACCACGTGTCTCGAGCAGGTTCATGGACGGAGAGCCGATAAAGCCCGCAACGAAAGCATTGACGGGACGGTCATAGAGTTCCTTCGGGTCGGCGACTTGCTGCAGTTCGCCGAAGTTCAGTACGGCCACGCGATCACCCATAGTCATAGCTTCCACCTGGTCGTGAGTCACATATACGGTAGTGACCCCCAAGGAGGATTGGAGTTTCACAATCTGGGCGCGGGTCTGAACGCGGAGCTTGGCATCCAAGTTAGACAGTGGCTCATCCATGAGAAATACCTGGGGCTCGCGGACAATGGCACGCCCCATGGCGACACGCTGGCGTTGACCTCCGGAGAGATCTTTCGGTTTGCGGTCGAGGAATTCGGTGAGGCCGAGTGTTTCTGCGGCTTGGCCTACGCGCCGTGTGATCTCATCTTTCGGCGTCTTGGCAACTTTCAACGCAAAACCCATGTTTTCGGCGACGGTCATGTGTGGATAGAGCGCATAGTCCTGAAACACCATTGCGATATCGCGTTCCTTCGGCTCAGTTCCGGTGACATCCCTACCACCGATGGAGATGTGGCCGCCGGAGGTATCCTCAAGACCCGCAAGCGCCCGGAGAGTTGTGGACTTTCCACAGCCCGACGGGCCGACAAGCACTAAAAATTCGCCATCGGCGATATGGAGATTCAAGTCCTTCACCGTCGGACGCTCGGAGCCGGGGTACTGGATGTACACGTGGTCGAAGTTAACGTCTGCCATGGGGGCTAATCATACTTCAGGTGGAGGCGGCACGGCTGTCAACCTCATAAGCTGAGTGACTATGTCGCAGAAGTACCCGCTAGCAGATAGCGCACAGCCATGGTGGAAGGATCCCACCCTGTGGGTGCAGGTTGTTATCCAGACCGTTATTTTTTTCCTCTTTGGTGTAGGGGCCAACGCGGAGATCGCAGATGGACGTATGCTCCCGTGGGGCTTCGGGCTGTATTACGCAGGTGTGGCCGGTAGCTATATAGGTCTTCTGGTTCAGCGTTGGAGGATCAACTCCGGGCTGTGGCTAACTGCGGCGGGGTTGGCGCTGATTGGCGCTTCGGGAACTTTCTGGTACGTGATCGCATACCTGGTGGTGTGCTACGAAGCCTGGTACATCGTTGCTTTTACTCAGCGCAGGACAAAGGCATGGTTAACGCTGCTGTTTGTCGGATCTTTCGCCTCTATCGCTTGGATGGGGTGGTGGCAGAAATATGTTGGCATATTTAATGGGACTGCGAAAGATTACGTCGCAGGCCTGGTATTCATCGTGGTGTTGGTCTGTGTGAGCGTGGCATTAGCCGTAATGATCGGCCGCCAGACAGCGCACAGGAACGAACATATGCAGATGCTTGCGGCTCGTGCAGAACTCGCGACAGTCTCTGAGCGCAACCGTATCGCGCGGGAAATGCACGATATTGTGGCACATTCGCTGACGGTGGTCATAGCACAGGCCGACGGGGGAAGATATGCCGGTCGTACGGATCCAGAAAAGGCCATTCAGGCCTTGGATACCATCGCTGCACGTGGCCGGGATGCGCTGTCACAGATGCGTTCTTTGTTGTCTGTCCTTCACGACGGATCCTCGGAGGAACGTGCTGTTACCGTAACACCGGGTGTTTCGGGTATTCCTGATCTGATTTACGACGCCACGCATTCAGGTTTAAGGGTGGAATATAAAACCGAGGGGACTCCCCGTCGGCTGGATGAGGTTCGCGAACTGACCATTTACAGAGTGGTTCAAGAGTGCCTCACGAACATCATGAAACACGCTGGTGCGGTCGAGGTGACACTCTGCCTCGCGTGGGAGAAAAATCAGTTGCGCATTCGGGTGGATAACGCGCCGGGTGAGGAGTCTTTGGGAGGAACCGGGCACGGGCTGACGGGGATTGCGGAACGCTTGCGCGTGCACGGAGGTAGTGCTTCATGGGGTCCGTCACTGCTGTACCCGCAGGGATGGAATGTTACCGCTGAGCTTCCTCTAGGAAAGTAGCTCCTGCGCGTGATCGAGCTACGGCACTCGCATAGTGAGTGCAGCGAGATACCGCACTCATGTAGTTAGGGTAGAACCATGAATAGCTCCATACAGAGTTCCACGAATCAGACAGTTACTACCGTGGGCTTGGTGGATGATCAACAGCTGGTACGCGCTGGTTTCTCTCTCGTCCTCGACTCCCAGGATGACCTGCACGTTATGTGGCAGGCGGAGGACGGAAAGCAAGCCTGCGCATTAGCCCAATCCCAGCCGGTAGACGTGATTCTCATGGACGTGCAGATGCCCGTCATGGATGGAATCACTGCCACCAAAGAGATTGTGCAGATGCGCCCCCTGGGCCCCGCGGGTGAGCCAACCAGGATTGTCATGCTTACCACGTTCGATACAGACAACTATGTGATGAACTCCGTAGAAGCGGGCGCTAGTGGTTTTCTACTGAAGGATGCACAACCGGAAGAATTGATCGCCGCAGTGCGCACAGTTGGGGAATCTACCGCGGTTATCAGCCCGAAGGCTACTGCGCGGCTGCTCCGGCAGGTGCGTCAACGAGGGACTTCAGACACAACCTCTCCCTCCGTTATGGACTCCGGGGAGGGGAAGCCGGCGTCGGTGCAGGAAGAAGATTTAGATCCGACGCTAGGGCTGCCTGAACCACTCACACCGAGGGAAAAGAAAATCCTCGTGCTCATGGCTCAAGGCCACAGCAACCAAGAGATAGCCCATGAACTATATATCTCCTTATCCACGGTAAAAACCCATGTGGGGCGCGTTCTTATGAAGACTAACTCTCGCGACCGAGTGCATGCCGTGCTTTTCGCGTTCAAACATGGGCTGGTGGATCAGCAGAGCCTTCTCGATAGTGGCCGTGAAGAGCGATAGTGGTTCCGAAGAGTCCTTCTGAGGCGTTTGCCGTCTGCCTCTATTGTCGTGTCCCATACCCTGGGACTACCGGCGTCACCCCTAGGGACTTTTTGGGATCTTCGTCGGGCCGTATATCCGACGGGCGATAGGTCTGACCCCTAGGGGTTCTTACCGAGCCTCATACCCTGAGGTGACCTTTTGATTGCCGCGTAAATGGTACTTCAGTCCGATGTGCGTCGAGGGGCTGCACAGAATAATAGACACCATGATCACGGTTGAGAATCTACACAAGCGGTATGGAAAGAAAACTGCCGTCCGCAATTTGAATTTCCACGTTCCGGATGGCCAAGTAACAGGTTTCCTGGGGCCAAATGGCTCCGGTAAATCCACCTCGATGCGCTGCATGCTGGGACTCGATGCTCCCACCAGTGGACATGTGAACTTCAGCGGCACATACTCCACTGGGGAAGCGTACAGCGGGGCGTTCAGCGCGCTGGATCGCAAAGCTGCAGTCGCCGGCTCGGTATTGGATTCCTATTGGTTCGACCCCAAACGCTCAGGGCGAAACCATTTGCGTGCCATCGCATCGGGGGCGGGGATCAGCGATAAACGGGTAGACGAGTGCCTCGAATTAGTCGGCCTCACCCAAGCTGCGAAAAGCAAGGTCGGAGGTTATTCCCTGGGCATGAAGCAGCGCCTAGGTCTGGCCACAGCGTTGCTGGGCAACCCACAGCATCTGCTGTTGGATGAACCGGTCAACGGCTTGGATCCGGAAGGCGTGAGCTGGATACGTCGTGTTATCCGCCAGTTAGCTAGCGACGGTCGGGCGGTACTGGTCAGCTCTCATCTGCTGTCCGAGATGCAACAAACCGCTGATCGTTTGGTGGTGATTGGTCGTGGTGAGCTTATTGGTGAATTCACCATGGACGAGTTCCTCTCTGAGGGAACCACGATTGTGGTGGAATCCCGTGAGGCGGTCCTACTGGCAGAACAGCTGCGGCGCGAAGGGTTGACCGTCGATGTTGATATGGACCGGGTTCTCAGCGTGCAGATCCCCCAGGGGCAGAGCGACGCAGAAATCCGAACCCACATTGCCCAAACAGCATTGTCTCAGGGCTACCTCATCACACAGCTCAATACCGTGGCAGCCAATCTAGAACAACGCTTCTTGGCCGCTACCGCGAATGCACAAGAGTATCGCACTCAGACCCCGACGGAGGATCAGTAGCAATGAATACCTCAGCGACACAGAAAGCCCAGAAAACACAGAACGCTCCCCTATCTATGAAGGGGACATCGCCCGTAGGCTCCGGCAGCCAATTCCTTCGTTCCCTGAAGTCTGAGTGGGTCAAAAACGTCACCGTGCGGCGCACCTGGGTGTGGTGCGTTCTATTCCTTGGCAGCCTTTTTGGACCGGTCACGTTGATGGCGTTGTTTAAATCAGGAGACACCGTGACGTTCCAGTGGCCAGATATAGCTACTGGTGCCTCGATCTTCCTGCTCTTGTCCGTGGTCTACGGCGCATCGTCGACTGCACAGGAAATCAACAGCAAGATGAATGCCCATGCATTCCTCACCCAGAAAGGGCGCTGGCAGTGGCTAACCGCACGCTATGTGTTGTTAGTTGTCATGCTCCTGGTCCTGTGGGGAGCTGGTGGCGCCATTGCTTGGCTTATCGCGAGCGTTGCTCCGGGTACTGAATTTGTCGGTGGATCGTTTACGGCCATGTGGGCTAATGCGATTGCCATGCCCGTCTACGCATTGATTGGTGCAGGTGTGGCGGCTTTGACACGTAACCGAGTGGCAGGTCTGACTCTGCCACTGGTGTGGATTTTGGTCATCGAGAACATCCTGCTGGCGTTTCAATCGAAATACACGTGGGTGGAATTTCTCTACCACTGGTCACCAGGGCATGTGGTTAATGACATCACCCTCTCTGAACAAGGACTGATGCCAGGAGGGAGTGTATCGATCGGTCATTCTCTGACTGTCTTAGCACTCTGGCTGATCGTCTCGGTGGTGATTGGTTTGGTATCCAACCAGAAGAGAGATATTCAATAGCTCGCAGTTGGTATCCCGGGCGCGGTGAGACCTGAGTACACCTGAACTTCTAGAACTTATGCGTCCGAGGAACAGCCTGCGTCGTACTTCCTACCGGATTGGAGGGATGACGTGGGCCTTTTCCGTGTCTGCCAGCTGGGAGAGACGTTCGTCAGTGGTATCTGTGGTGACCACGACGGATCCCTGGACGCTGAGAGGGCTGAGGCATTTCTTGAGCCCCTCGGCACCATCCCACATTTCCAAGAGGACACGTTGTCCATTGTTCAGGTTCAGCTGTTGAGCGTAATTGCCCAATACTGGGAGATCGTTGCTTTCAGCTTGGGGTTCCGGTCCGAGAAAAACATCCGGCTGTGCGCGCAGTTCAGGGGAAAAATCGTTCATACCAAAAGGAATGTCGCCGCCGCATTCCTCCACTCCGCGACCAAAAGGGTCGTCAGACAGCACGTAGACTTCTTCAATCTGCGCTCCTGCTTCACTGGCCTCGAAAGCTTCGGCAAAGGCGACAGAGTCCGTAAAAAGTACGCGTGCAGTGGACGGAGGGGAATCGGGCATTGAGGAGAGCTTCGCGTCAATGATGGAAGCACCCACGCGCCAGCAGCCGATAGCGATCACCGCCGGTTGCCATCCCGGCGTCGCGGAGATAGCAACCTCGTCACCGGCGCCGATGCCAATCGACATGAGAAGGTTGGCGACTTTCGACTGCCAGTTGGCCAAAGTGACGGCGGAGAGTTCCATGCGGCCGGCATCCGTGTATGTGGTCAGCCGGGGTTCGGCCGGGTTGCTAAGCAGGGGAGCGATTAGATCCATGCCCACCAGAATACCGAGGCCGACGCGGGAAAACCGCTGGCGACAATATGGAGACAATACCGAGGTTGGCGCGGAGATTCCCTCGTTTTCGTTGGAGATTAATTCACGCACATTGGGGCGTTGGAACCGGCGTCGATAGGGCGGTTGAGTTGAGGTTTGTCGGCGACGACACCTTCGGTACCCACCACGTCGGAATTCCCCGAGGAAGTGGAGTTTCCAGAGCCGTGGTCAGAGTTAGAGGAAGAATCCGAGTCTGCTACACCGTCACCGTCGAGGTCTTTCATACCCTCAGTGTGCGTGCCGACAAATTCGGAGTTCGGGTCCTGCAGGGGAGCATCGCTTGGCCCCTTAGAGCCAGGGCCGTGGTAGGTGCCGGAGAGGGTGACGGAAATTTCTTTATCACCCAGGGATGGATCTTCGATGACCTTGAGACCACCCAGTTGACGAGCAATGGCACGAGCCGCTGGATCGTTCTTGTCTTTAGCGTTGACTTGCGATTCAGAAATACCGGATTCTGGAGCGTTCCCCACTTCACCCGTGCGGTAACCATAGTTCTTCGCGAGTGTTCCCACTGACGCGGCTAATCCCGGCACCTCGCCACCGTTAAGCACGTCGATGGTGTAATCGCTTGCGTTGAAATCGTCGATCTTGGAGTTGTCGTTATCCCCGTCGTGCTTGTCCGAGGCTTCCTTATCGGAGGACTTCTTCTCGTCTTCTCCGGCGAGGTGTTCGAAGAATTTGTGCACTTGGTTCTTGTCTACGGTGACGATGGACTCGCCGTAGTCGCCAGTACCGTCCAACGAGGTGACTGGGATGGTTTCGAATCTCACGTTGCCGCCGGCCAGGTTCTGCATCTGAGTGGCCATACCCATGATGTCCCAGTCGCCATCGAGAACGACTGAACGCTTCACGGCCTCGGTGAGTCGATTGATCTGGGATGGATTGGTGAGGGTATCCGAGCTCAGGATGTGATTGGCCAGGCTGGCCATGTAAGCCTGCTGGCGGGTGATGCGGTCGAGATCGCCGCGTGGAAGTTCGTGGCGTTGGCGGACGAAACTGAGCGCATCTTTGCCGTCTAGGGTCTGTTGTCCCTTCGGGAATTTCGCACCGGATAGTGGCTCGTCGACTGCTTCGTTGAGACACACATCGACGCCGCCGACGGCGTCGGTCAGCAAAACGAAGCCCAGCAGACCCACCTCGGCATAGTGGTCCACGTGAATGCCGGTGAGATCCGCCACGGAGGAGATCAGCGCCTTACGGCCTGCCTCTGTGGACCGTTCTTCTATTTCTTTTTTCGATAATCCGCTACCCGAGAGTTTTTGACTCTCCAGGTACTTGGTAGTTCCGTACACGCCATTGAGTTTCATATTGCCCTGGTCAGGGGTGGACACATACGTGTCTCGAGGAAGAGAGACGGCCGTGGCCGAAGAACCGTCATTCGGGATGCGGATGAGGATCATGGTGTCTGTGTTAGTGGCCTCTTCATCACCCGCCCGGAGCATCTTAATTTCGTCTTCCGTCAGCGGATTGCCCTGTGCGTCCGTGCGTGAGTCCACGCCGACGAGCAAAATGTCGGTGGCGCCATCGGGCTGCGATCCGAGGTCGAGACCGTTGGCCTGCGCTAATTCATGGTTGAGGTTACCGACGGTGGCGTACCCCACGCCCGTGCCCAGTAGGGTGAATGCGGATAGAGCTGCCAGGACGGTCTTCACCGGCTTGGATCCAAATTGGCGTAGCGGCTTGCGCGGGTACGCTGAGTGGATGTGCCGGGAGTGGCGAGGCGTGTGTGCGTTTTTACGCGCTGTGTCCTGGGGCTGCTCAGTCATTGATCCTTGTTATCTCTACAAGTAGGCACCGGGTGGTCAAAAATTCTGTCCACACTTTACTGCGTCCGCCTGGCAAAAGGGACAACCAACTCTTTCTTCGTGCGCAAAGTCTCATTCTTCGAGATCGTTGGGGGCTGTATCCCTACGTAAAGTGTCATTTCTTGAGATCGCTGGAGAATATCTTCGTTCGTAGACTCCCCCACGTCACGCTCTTGAGAGTGCACCGCATCTCGGCCACAGCATCAATCAATGTCACACTAGAAACATGGAACTTCTTGTCACCGGCGCTCATGGTCAGGTGGGGCGTGCAATGTCCTGCCTGGTTCCAACCCTGCGCGGCCTCTCCCGCTCTGATATGGATCTCGCTGGCAACTGCGATTTGTCGCCCTTTTTCCCAACGCCACCATCCCAGCCCACCGTCGTAGTGAACCTGGCAGCGTTTACCAACGTGGACGGCGCACAGAGCCCCGATGTGCGCGAGGAAGTGTACGCGGTCAATGGCCGCGCGCCAGGGTTGCTTGCGCAGCAGTGCACGCGTTTAGGTATTCCGATGATCCATGTATCCACTGACTATGTGTTCAGTGGGCGTCGGAAAAGAGGGGAGACCAACCACCCAACGGATCCGACCGAGCCGATCAATGAGTACGGGCGTTCCAAGTTGCAGGGAGAAAAGGCTGTGTTGGAAGCGGGCGGCATAGTCGTGCGGACTAGCTGGGTGTACACAGGTCCAGCTAATACAGGGCGAGACTTTGTGCGCACCATGGCGGATCTCGCAGATCGGGGTGTGAACCCTTCCGTAGTGGATGACCAGTGGGGGCGTCCAACGTACGCCCCGCACTTGGCAGCAGCCCTATGCGAGGTGGCGGCAGTGTTAGCGGGTGAGCACGAACACCTTGTACCAGCAGATCTGCCGAGAGTTCTGCACTGTGCCGGTAGTGGAGATCCCATCACGTGGTGTGACTTGGCTCAGGCCACTTTTGCGGCGACAGGTCACGAGCCGCAGAGGGTCACCCCCATCACCAGTGCCGAGTATCCAGTGCCTGCGCCTCGCCCTGTGAACTCCGCCTTGTCCCTTGAGGAGTGGGTGGACGCTGGTCTTCAGCCTCTTCCCGCGTGGCAGGACGGATTGATTCACGCTGTGGAGTAGGCTCCCTGAGCATGGCACCCATCGCGATCATCACTGTCACTTATTCCCCAGGACAGCACTTGTGGGATTTCGTGAACTCTATCCCTGCCGCAACTCAGCGGGGAGGGCACGTGGTGATCGTCGACAATGGTTCTCGCGATGGGGTCCCTGAGGCCGTCTGCCGCGCTGATCATCCGATGCCGGTGGAGCTCATTCACTCTGGCGGCAACGTGGGATACGGAGCGGGGATGAATATCGGATGGAAAGCTCTACGCGATAAACGTCAGTCTGGTGAGATTGATACCGACTACCTGATGATCGTGAACCCCGACGTTGTGTTCAACCAGGGTGCGATCGACCGGATGATCGAAGCGATGGAGCGTCATCCGCGCGCGGGTGCCGTCGGACCGCTGATACGTGAGATTGACGGCTCCGTGTACCCCTCAGCCCGTGCAGTTCCGCAGCTAGGATCCGGAATTGGTCATGCACTGTTGGGGCCGGTATGGAAAAATAACCCGTGGACTAAGCGTTACCTTGATGATACGGATATGAGCAACGAACGCCGGGCTGGATGGCTGTCTGGCTCCTGCCTGCTGTTGCGTTGGGACGCATTCGAGTCTGTCAATGGTTTCGACGAGCGGTATTTCATGTACATGGAAGACGTGGATCTTGGTGACCGCATGGGCAAAGCTGGATGGCTGAATATTTTCACTCCCGCGGCGGAAATCGCCCATGCCCAGGGCCACTCGGCCAGTAAGCATCCGCAAATAACCCTTAAGGCGCATCACGATAGCGCGTATCGCTTTCAAGCCGATCGTCTAGTGGGCTGGAAATATGCTCCCGTACGAGCAGTGTTGAAAGCCGGTCTCAGCACACGGTGCATTATTGCTGTGACATTGGCACAGCGCGCCCTGAAAAAGGAACAACGGCAAAAGGAGCAAGAGGAAAAGAAAAGCCACGGCGTCTAGGCGACGAGGAACACCCAGATGCTGTCTTTTGCGGATGACAGCACCTGTTGTAGATCACAGGTACACAATATTTTCGTAGTCTACGGCGTGGATAGTCGGAGTCATTGGTGGCGTCAGTTAGTCTCCAGGGCAACAAGATAACTCCCAGGCACGCGCCATAGCACGCGCAGGGGATGAACACGCTACGCGGAAGTGATACGACTTCCGCGAGAAGGATGCGAAGAACACTAGGTATGTCTGACAATCTTGCAGCCAATACTGACGCGGTCATTTTGGTCGGAGGCAAAGGCACACGTCTACGCCCGCTGACCAACACCATCCCCAAGCCGATGCTTCCCACTGCCGGCTACCCATTCCTACGTCACTTGCTCGCTCGCATTAAAGCCGCAGGAATGAACCACGTGGTACTCGGGACCTCCTTTCGCGCAGAGGTGTTTGAGGAATACTTCGGCGACGGTTCCGATTTTGGCCTAGAGATTGAATACGTGGTTGAAAATGAGCCGTTGGGCACTGGCGGAGGTATCCGTAACGTTCTCAGTCGTCTGCGTTACGACCGCGCGATGATCTTCAACGGTGATGTGTTGGGTGGGACCGACCTCAATGCTGTGTTGGACAGCCACGTCAAACGTAAAGCCGATGTGACTCTTCACCTGTTGAGAGTGGCTGACCCCCGCGCCTTCGGTTGCGTTCCCACAGACGATGATGGGCGAGTGAGTGCCTTCTTGGAAAAGACGGAAGATCCACCGACAGACCAGATTAATGCGGGAACCTACGTATTCAATCGTGACATTATTGAGGCAATCCCACAGGGACGGGTCATTTCCGTTGAGCGCGAGGTGTTCCCAGAGCTTCTGGAACGTAATTTGCGTGTGTTTGGCCATGTGGATCAAGCATATTGGCGCGACATGGGGACCCCGGATGACTTTGTGCGAGGATCCTCTGATTTGGTTCGCGGCATTGCTCCCTCGCCATTGTTGGAAGGCCACACGGGCGAAGCCTTCGTGGATGATTCTGCGGTAGTCGGTGGCGGTGCCTTGCTTCTGGGCGGCACGGTGGTGGGACGCGGTGCAGAGATTGGTGCGGGAGCTCGTTTGGACACCTCAGTCATTTTTGATGGGGTGCAGATTGAGGCAGGTGCCACCGTGGAGCGCTGTGTGGTTGGTGCTGGTGCTCGCATCGGCGCCCGTGCCGTTCTTACCGACTGCATCATTGGAGAAGGCGCGGTGATTGGTGCGCGTTGCGAATTGCGTCATGGTGCGCGTGTGTGGCCAGGTGTGCAGATTCCCGATGGCGGGTTGCGTTTTTCCTCTGATGTTTAGGTGACGTCGAGGGTTTCCTTGTAAAAAGAAGTTCGGACTGTGTGGGCTGGTTGAGGTGAACAGTGGGGCTCTGGTGATGGGAGAGCTCGGGTAAACAGGGATCCATGCACATGTGGCGGAGTCCGCGGATTGTTGAGCCGTGCATAACTGTTTCTGTGGGGCAAACGGGGGATGCCTGGAGGGAAGAGAAAAATTATCAGAAAATTCCGAAGATGTTGGGGAATCTTCAGTGAAACTTGAGGATTTTCACTATATGTTGTGGTGGGCGCAGGTGAGGGGGATATATGTCGTGGTGAAGTAAGTAAATAACTTTTTATTGCATTGTGACGTATGTGGTGTGTGTTGCGGTTGTGATTAATGGGATACGGTGGGTTTGGTGAAAGATTGACGGAATGTAATTACCTTTGTGTAATCTGTCCAGTAGTGACACGCGCTCGCACCTTTTATCTCCCATTTCGGCTCGCTCCTCGCTTGGGCAGGACAGTGTGTTCAAGAGAGAATTTCCACACAATGGGAAAGCGGAAGTGGGTAGGTGTGCAGTGCACCAAGTAATAGTCAACGGTTGTTAGGAGAACACAGTGGACAAGTCAGTAGATACGGCCTTTAGTGGCCAATTCGCTGACGGTTCTGCTGCAGTGGATAGGGAGGTCCACGTGGACGGTGACGCGCGCCAGCGTAACCTCTTTGATCTCACTGAAGATTTCGACCTGCTGTTTGATGCGGTTGAACAGGACTGGCAGGAGCAGGCGCTCTGTGCACAGACTGACCCTGAGGCATTCTTCCCAGAAAAGGGCGGTTCCACCCGTGAAGCTAAGCGTATCTGCCAAGCCTGCGGTGTGCGCGATGAATGTCTAGAGTATGCGCTCGCTAATGACGAGCGTTTCGGTATCTGGGGTGGCCTATCGGAGCGCGAACGGCGCAAACTGAAAAAGCGCCTAGGTTAGAGATGAGAAAGCAACGCTACGCGCTTCCCATGTGCTAGCTCTCCCACGTGAATTGTGGATCGATGATGTCCGGCGACACATTGAGGTACACCGCAACCAGACGTACCAGAATGGCATGTAATTGCTCGCGCAGTGCTGCAGCACCGTGAGTGCGTAACTCAACAGGGCGGCGAAAAACGATGATGCGTGGCCGAGTGGGGCGGCCTTTGGAGTCCACCCCGGCAGGCACGAGTCGCCCAAGGGGAACCTGACCATCCGCAACGACATCGTCGGGCCACTGCTTATAGCCCACGTCGAGGCGCATGCGTGGTACCACATCTACCGCGATATCGAGCGACGCCAACTGTTCTTCAAAACGGTCGACGATCGGTTCATAGGCGTCAAGCACGGCAGCATCAAATTGCTCGCTTCGCGACTTGTGTCGCGGAAGATCCGGAAGGAGCACACCGCGCGGCCCTCGACCACGACGGTCATTACGTACGCGAGTGATGTGTCCCATGGCTCCACAGTCTAGCCCTGCTCACGGCTAGCATCTGGCCATGACACAGGTGCGCTTCCTCGAAAATCTCACCATCGCGTGGAGTGCACTGCTGGAGCTCTCGTTCCCTGCGGTACGCGCTGCAGAGGAATCTTTCAGTATCGCTTGGTCCAGGGGGTCTTTCAGTAACGCTTGGTCAAGAGGGATCTTTCAGTAACGCTTGGTCATCGGAAAGAATCCTTTGATCGGCGTCCTGCGTGGACTGCAGTATGGAGAGTAGGCGTTTCGTGTTAGGTACCCACATCGGGTTGCGCCGGCTAAGATGTTGGGCGTGACTGTGAGCCGACAATGTTCTCGCCCTGGATGCCGTAGGCCAGCCGTGGCGACCCTCGAGTTCAACTATGCAGAACAGGTGGCCATCATCGGCCCTCTGCAGGTTTCCGGTAACCCTCATCGCTGGGATTTATGCGAGGAGCATGCGCGGCGGACCACCGTTCCTTATGGATGGACACTGCAGACGGCAGACGTTCAACCCGGTGGCTTTGTCGCCGAGGATGATACAGATGAAGAGGATCTCATGGCTCTTGTCGAGGCGGTACAAGAGGCCACCAATCATGTGGAAGAGGAAGCTCCTGCTCCCGCTCCGCGGGTGATCCGCCGCGAGGAGATTCCTTTGCCCACCGGTCACCATCCTGCGCGGCGTAATCTTCCGCGTCTGGCTCCGCGCCGACACCTACGCGCTGTGCACCGAGGTGATGGTTAGGTAGCGTTCGTAGGTGTGGAAACCGTCGCCCACTTCGGTGTCTATGTCATGGACGCCAGGCCAACCCCAGTCCATTTTTTACAAATACACAAAGAGCATTGCACCAGCACATGCCCAACAATTCCTGATAAGCAAGGAGCTTGCACACTATGACCGCACGTACCCGTGAGGCACTGGCCGACATCATCAAGGCCTACGACGTCCGTGGAGTAGTCGGCTCTGCTGACAATGAGGTGGACGCAGATTTCGTCCGTGACACAGGAGCTGCCTTCGCGCGGCTCATGCGGAACGAGGAAGCGAGCACAGTCGTCGTGGGACACGATATGCGAGAGAGCTCTCCGGTGCTGTCCCAAGCGTTCGTCGAAGGTGTGAATTCGCAGGGACTGGACACCATTTATCTCGGACTGACTTCTACAGATGAGCTCTACTATGCTTCAGGTGTCAAAGACTGCCCAGGTGCTATGTTCACGGCTTCTCACAACCCAGCGAAGTATAACGGCATCAAACTATGCCGTGCGGGTGCACGTCCCGTCGGCCAGGAAACCGGGCTGAAAACCATCACGGATGAACTGATTAACGGCGTTCCCGCTTTTGATGGCGCACCGGGTACCAACACTGAAGAAAATGTTCTGGACGGATATGCCCAGTACCTCCTTGACCTGGTACCTATGAATATCCGTCCACTGAAAGTGGCTGTGGATGCTGGCAACGGTATGGGTGGGTTTACAGTTCCTGCCGTTTTCAAGAATCTGCCGGTGGAAGTCTGTGACCTGTACTTTGAGCTAGATGGCAGCTTCCCCAATCACGAGGCCAACCCCCTTGACCCCAAGAATTTGGTCGACTTGCAGCGCTACACCGTGGAAACCGGAGCTGACTTGGGCATAGCTTTTGACGGAGATGCAGACCGCTGCTTCATTGTCGATGAGAAAGGCCAGCCCGTTTCGCCGTCCACCATCTGCGCGATGATCGCCGAGCGCTACCTGGAAGCCAACCCAGGTTGCACGATCATCCATAACTTGATCACTTCCAAGAGTGTTCCAGAGCTGGTGAAAGAAAAAGGCGGCACTCCGGTACGTACACGCGTCGGGCATTCCTTCATCAAGGCTCAAATGGCAGAAAGCAATGCGATCTTTGGAGGAGAACATTCTGCCCACTATTACTTCGCGGACTTCTTTAACGCGGATTCCGGCATGCTTGCTGCGTTACACGTGCTCTCGACCCTTGGAAGTCAGGATAAGCCATTATCTGAATTGCAGTCTGCCTACAGCCGATACGTGGCGTCGGGGGAGATTAACAGTGAAGTAGCCGATCAGAAGGAGCGCACCGAGGCGGTTGTAACGGCATTCGCTGATCGTACAGCGGCGGTCGATCGCCTCGATGGCGTAACCATTGACCTGTTGGACGGCTCGTGGTTGAATGTTCGAGCTTCTAATACTGAGCCACTGCTACGCCTTAATGTCGAAGCGAAGACTGACGACGAAGTTCAGGCGATCGTAGACGAGGCACTAGCGGTGATTCGCGCGTAAAGTGAAGCGGCAGACCGTACAATGCGGTTCGGAGACGGCGGCTCACCCAGAGCCGCTGTATTGGCAAAACACCCAAGGATGTGACAGTAAACAGTGCAGTTGATCGAGGGCAACGTCCGCTCGTATGCGTGGGGATCGCGCACGAAACTGGCTGATCTCACCGGCCGACCGTCACCGACGGAACACCCCGAGGCAGAGATATGGTTCGGTGCCCATCCGGCGGCTCCATCAACCGTCGTTTCCGAAGACGTCACATTGGACCAGTTCATCGCCGCAGATCCCGTCGCTCAGCTGGGCGAAGGTCATGAGACGCTTCCTTTTTTGTTGAAGCTTCTTGCAGCGGACAAAGCATTAAGCCTGCAGGCTCACCCGACTAAGCAGCAGGCGGAGGAGGGTTTTGCCGCGGAGAATAAGCAAGGCGTGCCTCTGGGGGCGTTTCAGCGTAACTACAAGGATGACAATCACAAGCCGGAGCTGGTGGTTGCCCTCACCGACTTTGAGGCCTTGGCTGGTTTTCGGCCGGTAAAGCGCACTCGAGAATTGTTGAAGGCACTGGACTTACCTGAACTTGCTGCACATATTTCCTTACTCGGCTCTGGCAATGATGAGTCCGATTTGCGTAGCATTTTCACCACCTGGGTCAGCCTGCCGCCGGACTTCGTGCGTCCGCTTATCGATGCGGTGGTAGCGCGGTGTTCCGAATTGCTCGACGTCTCACCGACCAAAAGCACTGCATCCGCTCTGGAGGAATGGATGGTTCCTTCACTGAAGACCGTCATCACGTTGTCGGAGCAGTATCCGGGTGATACGGGCATATTGTGCTCTTTATTGCTTAACCGCGTCACGCTGAAACCCGGTCAGGCACTGTATCTGGATGCGGGTCAGTTGCATGCCTACCTTGGCGGATTGGCTGTGGAGATCATGGCGAATTCGGATAACGTGCTGCGCAGTGGGTTGACCACCAAGCACATCGATGTGCCTGAGCTGATGAGGGTTCTTACCTGCCAGCCGTTAGATGATCCGTGCCTGAACGTTGACGAGCATGGGGTATATGTCACTCCAGCTCCAGAATTCCGCCTGAGCCGTGTGGTGCCTAGTCAGAAATCACGGGTGGAGGGTCCGGCTATTATTCTGTCCGTCGGTGACGGTGTTTCAGTCTATTCGGAGGAGGCGGAATCTCCACTGGGATTGGCGCCGGGGCGGGCAGTGTGGGTAGCGGCTAGCTCTGATCCAGTCACGGTGAGTGTTGCAGAGCCCGAGGGTAAAGGCAGGGGGGAAGCTCAGCAGAGCGATTCTTCCGGCTCACATGGTCGGGAGTTCCACGAGGGTAAGGAACAACCCCCGCAGGCCGCTGCGTTCATTGCCACGGTTGGGGGCTGACGGCACTAGGTGGTTCCCTAGCGTGTGTCTGTCATGCCTCCCCAGACCGGACGCTCGAAGATAGTGAGTTGGTTGGTAGTGTTACCTGCTTCGCCTTTACTGTCCTTACTTGCAGCAGGGGCGGACTTACCGGAGTGCGCGGTCTGTGCCTTCTCGTTACTGCTCTTAGAATCCGACGGCAACTGAGTCATAGTTGCCGTGGGAGCCACAGTCCCACCGGGGAAAAAGTCCAGCTTCAATGGGATAGAAGGAGCAGGGAAGACAGGAGCAGGCGGTTTCGGAGCAGCGGGAGTTGTTGGCTTGCTGGGTTTCGAACCACTCGGGGGCGCCACTGCGGTAGTTTCGGATGTTGGCACGGAGAAGAGAGTCTCGGTGGGCGAAATAGGCGCCTCAGAAGCGTCGTTGCGGCTGCCCCCGTTCCACGAGTTTGGCGGAAGGTAGGGATCATTACCCAGAGGTGTCACGTTCTGCGTGCCCTCACCTGAAGCGTATCCAGGCTGAGCGGTGTGAGCCTTATGCGCTGATGTATTGGTCTTAGCCTTACCGGAGGTATCGGTGCGCTTGTTGGTTTCCGAAGCAGAGCTATCCTCCGACTTATCGAGGAGCGACTGTTCAGAGATAGCGCGCTGGCGTGCGTCTGGATCTCCGTTGGAGGCTTTCAGCGTCCACACACCAACTAGTCCAGCTAGAAGCAGGCCCGCAGCGGCGAAGACGGCGACGAACCGGAAGCCTTCACCGCGCGGTGATTGAGCAGGGGAGACGGAGGCAGAAGCGGTGGTGGGCTCTTCACGCTGAGCTGATTGCTTCTGAGAACTCTGTGGGCCGTTGGGGTACTCGCTACTCATGCCTCCTCCTTTCTCGCATTTTTAAAGTGTCCGGATGGCATCGTCGAAAGTTCAGTCCTCTGGTTTGCAGTTATAAGAAATTGTCTCAAGGATCACCTGAGGTCTGTGAAGTCCGACTGTTCGAGCCGTGAAAAGTTGATCGAAGATAGTCTATCCAGGCTGAAGACGACTATTACAATTCGATTACAGGCTAACATGTTTTTATAGAAAAGACACTGTCAGTCCAGCTCTTTTAACTGTTTATTTTTCGTTACTCTCGAGGTTGAAAACCAACGAGCAACACGGACAAGCCCGCGGAAGGAGTGGCGAGCATGAGTAACTGGGATGAGTACATCTTTCATGACGTGGATAATGTGGAATTCCTCGATGATCTAGTGGACCGTGACCCTGCTGACCTCTTCCAGGCAATTGAAGACGCTATCACCTTCGCGCTTCGACACGCTCAGCCTGGAGACGTCGAATACCTCAATGGTCTGTGCGCTGCGAGCGTGGCGGCCATCTGGTGCGGAGCTCCGTTTAGCTCAGCCACTGTCGCGGATGAACATCCATTCGTGCGTGAGTACATCGGACACTGTGATGAGACGCTCCAGGAGCAGGCTAGCCTCCTCCTGGACAAGGAAATTGATCGCCGAGGTGACTCGGCCCCTGAAGGGCTGGAAACTTTCGCAGAAGCGCTGAGCTGAACCTGTCGCATGACCGGCTAAACTAGGCACGTCAATGAACTTTCGCGTACGCACACTCAGGAATCAGCGGCGTGCGCCTTGCATGGAGAATTAAGGAACTACATGGCTGAGATGAACGTCGATCGCATCGGGGATCTGGAATTTAAGGTCGCTGACCTCTCTTTGGCGGAGTCTGGCCGGCATCAGATTCGCCTGGCAGAGCACGAAATGCCAGGTTTGATGGAGTTACGCCGTGAATACGCCGATGAGCAGCCGCTGGCAGGAGCTCGTGTTGCTGGTTCCATTCACATGACTGTGCAGACTGCAGTGCTGATCGAAACGCTGACTGCCTTGGGTGCTGAGGTGCGATGGGCCTCCTGCAACATCTTTTCCACACAGGATGAGGCAGCCGCAGCTATCGTCGTGGGGCAGGGAACTCCTGAAAAACCTGAGGGCGTACCCGTTTTCGCATGGAAGGGGGAGTCTCTGGATGAGTACTGGTGGTGCCTTCAGCAGATCTTCTCTTGGGGAGATGGCATTGATGCGAACATGATTCTCGACGATGGCGGCGATGCCACAATGGCCGTCATTAAAGGCACTGAATACGAAAAGGCTGGCCTGGTGCCAGAACCAACGGCAGAAGACTCCGACGAACATCGAGCATTCCTGGGGATGCTGGCTCGCACATTCGCTCAGGATGAGGGCATGTGGACTCGCGCAGCTACGAACGTCAAGGGGGTCACGGAGGAGACCACCACCGGCGTGCACCGTCTCTATCACTTTGCTGAACAAGGAGTTCTTCCTTTCCCAGCGATGAATGTGAACGATGCCGTCACGAAATCCAAGTTCGATAACCGCTACGGGACGCGCCATTCGCTTTTGGACGGGATCAACCGTGCTACGGACATGCTGATCGGGGGTAAGAACGTCCTCGTCTGTGGTTATGGCGACGTGGGCAAGGGCTGCGCAGAAGCTTTGGCTGGACAAGGCGCGCGCGTGAAGGTGACCGAGGTGGACCCCATCAATGGCCTGCAAGCTTTGATGGACGGATTCCCCGTGGTCACCGTTGACGATGCAATTCATGAGGCGGACATCGTTATTACCGCCACAGGTAACCTGGGGATTATTTCCTTTGAACAGATGCAGAAGATGAAGGATCATGCGGTTCTAGGAAATATCGGCCACTTCGATAATGAGATTGATATGGCATCGTTGCTTCACCGCGAGGATGTCACACGAGTGAACATCAAGCCACAGGTTGACGAGTTCACCTTCCCTAACGCCGCTGGTGACCCCATTTCCATCATTGTGCTCTCTGAGGGTCGTTTGCTGAATTTGGGTAATGCGACGGGGCATCCTTCTTTCGTGATGTCCAATTCCTTTGCAGACCAGACGATCGCGCAGATTGAACTTTTCACCAAGGGTGATCAGTATGACAATGAGGTCTACCGCCTTCCTAAGAAGCTGGATGAAAAGGTTGCTCGCATCCACCTGGAAGCTTTGGGCGGAAAGCTGACCAAGCTTACTAAAGAACAGGCCGAGTACATCGGTGTAGATGTGGAAGGCCCTTACAAACCCGAGCACTACCGCTACTAGCAATTGTGTTCATCACTCTGGATGGTGTGCCTTCCACATGGACACTGTTG
Organism: Corynebacterium anserum; assembly: GCF_014262665.1. Taxonomy (NCBI): domain Bacteria; kingdom Bacillati; phylum Actinomycetota; class Actinomycetes; order Mycobacteriales; family Corynebacteriaceae; genus Corynebacterium; species Corynebacterium anserum. The sequence goes on along the minus strand of NZ_CP046883.1, from coordinate 1,720,572 downwards.
GCGCGCTGTCGTCACGTACGCACTCACGGTCGACTAGTTGAGGAACTGAGACAACCGACATGATCATCTCTTTTGAAGGCGTCGATGGCGCTGGTAAGAACACCTTGGTGACGGCCGTAGAAAAAGAACTTCTCGCCCGAGAAGTGGCGGTTGCGCGCCTAGCATTTCCCCGTTACGAGCATTCCACACCGGCGCACCTTGCCCAGGAGGCGCTATATCAACGCATGGGAGACCTCACCGATTCGATTTACGGAATGGCTACGCTATTTGCGTTGGATCGCCATGACGTCGCCGATGAACTGGCGGAACTCGACGGAGATGGTTATGTGGTCCTGTTGGATCGCTATACAGCGTCCAACGCAGCGTATTCGGTGGCGCGTCAAACGGTGCGTGATGGTACGAAGACGGGTTCAGATTCTCTTGCAGAGCATCCGATCGTAGATTGGGTGGCGTCGTTGGAATTTGGACATTTAGGCGTGCCCGTTCCGGATCTACAGATACTCGTGGACGTGGAGGCTTCCATGGCGGGTGAGCGAGCTCAACTCCGCGAAGCGGAGGATGCCAGCCGGACACTCGACGCATACGAGACCGACCAAGCCCTCCAACGGCGCACAGTGGAGGCCTACCGCGATTTGGCTGTCGCACATTGGCGTAGCCCGTGGAAGATCGTTGATGCCTCCGACAATGAAACCCAGGCACGCGCCGAAGAAATCGCAGACATCATCACCCGGGCACTCGATGTAGACTAACCTGCACAGACTTTCCCAATAGTGACATCAATTAAGAACGGACGAGATAGGCACACCATGGCAGCGACAATTATGGTTGTTGACGACGATCCTGCAATCTCTGAAATGCTCACCCTTGTTCTGCAGGGCGAAGGCTTCAATACGGAAGTTGTGGGTGATGGTCTTGAGGCCGTCCACCGGCAGCGTGAAGTTCACCCGGACCTGATCCTGCTAGATCTCATGCTTCCGGGTATGAACGGCATTGATGTATGTAAGGCAATCCGGGAAGAGTCTGCCGTCCCTATTGTCATGCTCACCGCACGTACCGATACTGTCGATGTGGTATTGGGGTTGGAATCCGGTGCAGATGACTACATCCATAAACCATTCAAGCCAAAAGAGCTGGTGGCTCGCGTGCGTGCGCGTTTGCGTCGCTCACCGGATGAACGTCCGGAGATGCTCGAGGTGGCTGACTTGAGGATTGACGTTCCAGGGCACCAGGTTATGCGGGGTGGCCATGAAATTTCGCTCACGCCTATTGAATTTGAATTGCTGGTGGCTCTGGCATCTCGTCCGCGCCAAGTGTTCTCTCGTGAGGAACTCCTTGAGCAGGTATGGGGCTACCGAAAGTCATCGGACACTCGCTTAGTGAATGTTCACATTCAGCGCTTGCGTTCGAAGATTGAACACGACCCGGACGATCCACATATCATCCAGACTGTCCGCGGTATCGGCTACAAGACTGGCGAATAATCACGTGCCCTCCCGAGCAGATAAGAACATCGAGGAGAAGCGGGGTGAACCCTCGAAGCGCAGCACGGTCGCGCACGTGACGGAAGTATTGCACCCCCATCCTGAATGGGTTTTGCACAACGCACCGCGTGGTCCCAAGGAAGCGTTCCTATCCTTTCTGCGCTCTCCCCGCCACACCACCAAGTGGCTGTGCTCAACACTGCTGCTGCGTTGGCGAACGTCTATCCAGATGCGTGTGATCGGTTCGGTGTTCCTATCATCGACTTTGGTCATCTTGGTGTTGGGTTTTGTACTCATCAACTTTGTGGGTCAGCAGTTGCTGAATCAGAAATATGCAACCGCCACGGAGGAAATTGACCGTGCCCGTGCTGTGGTGGAAGAACAAGTCGATTCGATGGATGCTTCCAACCCCACGTCTGTGAGACTGACTTCCGCACGCGCGGCATTATCGGACAGACAGGGGGGAATGGATCAGTCCCGCTCTGAAGTGTATGAGCCGATCCTCATCGCCCACAGTGTCAGCAGTGACGACGAAACTATCGTCCCCGATACTGCCGAGGTGCCAGACTCTCTGCGTCGCTTTATTCAGCAGGGGCAGGTGGCTTACCAATACAGCACGATGGAGGGTGCCGCCGGGCCATATAAGGCTCTCATTATTGGGTCGCCGGTGTCCGCCGATATTTCAGGTCTGGAGCTCTATCTTGTGTTGCCTTTAGACGCTGAAGAATCCACATTGGCTCTGATGCGCGGTTTGTTGTCCGCAGGTGGCATTGTTCTCCTCGTGTTGCTGGTTGTCATTGCGTGGGTGTTCTCTCAGCAGCTGACCGTCCCGATCCGCACCGCCTCCAGTATTGCTGCCCGTTTCGCCGCAGGTCATTTGCGCGAACGCATGGTGGTCGATGGGCAGGATGAGGTAGCTCGCCTAGCGACCTCTTTCAATGACATGGCTGAGAAAATTTCCACCCAGATCCACAATCTGGAGGAGTTCGGTTCGCTGCAGAGGCAATTCACATCGGATGTGTCCCATGAGCTGCGTACGCCTCTGACGACCGTGCGCATGGCCGCTGACCTCATTCACGACAATGTGGATAACCTTGACCCAATTACCGCCAGGGCTTCCACGTTGATGAACAAGGAATTGGAGCGCTTCGAGACATTGTTGGGCGACTTGTTGGAGATCTCGCGACACGATGCGGGTGTGGCGAATCTTTCCCGTGAACGCGTGGATGTCCGGGGAGTGGTGCGTTCAACCCTAGCTCAGGTGCGTGCCATCGCGGAGGACGTGGGCACATCTTTCAACGTAAATTTGCCGGAGGAACCCGTCCAGGTGGAGATTGACTCTCGCCGGGTGGAGCGTATTCTACGCAACCTTATGGGCAACGCTGTGGACCATTGTGAGGGCAAACCTATCGATGTCACGATGGCTGTTGGAAAGGATTCCCTGGCGATTACGGTGGTGGATCACGGCGTGGGTCTGAAACCGGGCGAAGAGGACTTGGTGTTCCAGCGGTTCTGGCGCTCAGATCCATCCCGTGAACGTCGTACTGGCGGAACTGGATTGGGCTTGGCGATTGCTAAGGAAGATGCTCAATTGCACGGTGGCCGCCTAGAGGCCACAGGCGAGCCAGGCGTGGGATCCTGTTTCCGCCTGACCCTGCCACTGGAGGCCGGCGCACAAGTACGCGAGTCCCCACTGCCGCTGAAGGTGCTCCCAAGCGTCCAGCCCACTACTCTCCTGGAACCGGAGACGAGTGGGGATGGGGACGCGGTGGCGTTGAATAATAAGGAGATCAAAGAACTGCCTGAGGGGTATGGGGAGGAATCCTGCGGAGAGCCAGAGAAGACAAAGGGCCACGGGGAAGACGAGCGAGCGACAACACACGGGGAAGACGAGCGAGCGACAACACACGGGGAAGACGAGCGAGCGACAACCTGCGGTGAAGGGAAGGAGGATGAATCATGAGTCAACGGGCCCGTTACGCACATATTAAGACGTCGGTGGCCAGCCTTGGCGTGCTCGTGATGCTGACCGGCTGCACCACGCTGCCGGGGAGTACCGCGCCGGAAGTGGTGAGCTCTTATGCCTCCTCACCTTCGCTTGAGGAAGTTGCTGAACCTACCCCGGGCAACCCGGCAGATCTCATGCTGCGCGACTTCTTCTCTGCGAGCGCCCATCCACTGGTGAACCATGAGGCCGCACGGCGTTTCCTCACTCCAGAGGCAGCGCAGAATTGGAAGACTGGCAAGGATATTTTTATCCTCGACCGCATTGATATTGCTTCGAATGGCTCGGCTTCTGCGAATAAGGTGACGTATGCCGTTCGCGGTAATCTCATCGGCAGCATGGGGGTTGGTGGTGTGTACCATCCGATGTTCACCGGTTACGAAACCACCTATGACATGGTGAAAGTCAACGGAGAATGGAGAATCGCCAACCTTCCAGATGCGGTGGTAGTGGATCGTAGTGACTTCACCAGTGCGTATCAGCCACATCCCATTTATTATCTCGGGCCGCAGGGTCAGCATCTCGTGGCTGATCGCCGCTGGGTCTATACGCGGCAGCAATCCCTGAGCTCCTCCCTCATTTCCCTCTTAACCGCAGGGCCGCAGGAGAATCTCCAAAGAGGGGTGCGCACTCTCATCCCTCACGACGCGACAGTACAGACACGCAGTCTCGATGATGGTGGTGTCTCTGTTGATTTCACCGGTATGACTGGCCTGAACCAACAGGAGCGCGATCTCGTTGCTGCGCAGGTGGTGTGGACTCTTGCGAGTTCTGATGTGCGGGGGCCGTACGTTATCACAGCCGATGGATCGCCCCTGTCTGAACAAAACGGCCGTGAGTGGCAAGTGGAGGATGTCTCCAAGCTCGATCCTCAAGCGGACATCGCGATGCCTCTACGGGCAGTACTGGATGGGCAAATCGTGGATATCTCCGAGAATCAGCCCACGCCGATGAGCGGTTGGGTCAATGGACAATATAACGAGTCGGTGGCAGTGAGCCCTCAAGGATCGGTGTTTGCGGTGGTGACCGGCCGCGGAGATTCCGAGCGTAAGTTGTTGGTGGGAGCGGAGCAAGAACAACCGCAGACAGTGGTGACGGCAGACAGCCTTACCCGGCCAACATGGGGTTCGGATGCAGACACCATCTATACGGTCGTCGACGGCAAGCAAGTTGTTCGCCTGGTGCGCCGTGAGCTTGGTGCGATAGAGCGTTCGAATGTGGATATGGGGGTACTACGCCGAGTTGATGGTAAATCCACTCGTATTAGCATGTTCCGGATATTCCGGGATGGCGTGCATGCGGTGATGCTCATTAACGGCCGCGTATACACCACCGTGCTGGAAAATGACGATGACGGCGGCAAACGCTTGGGTGCACTTACCCAGGTGGGTAACCAGCTGGGAGATACCGCTATCAGCGTGGATTGGCAGCCGGATGGCTCTCTCCTGGTGGGAACCCGTTCCTCCGACGCGCCGCTGTGGCAGGTGGCAGCAGATGGGTCTATTTCCACGCAACTGCCGAGTCGAAATCTCAGCGCTCCGGTGGTGGCTGTGGCCGCGACGTCCACTGTGGTGTATGCAACCGACGCGCGAGCTTTGATGCAGCTCAACAATATGGAATCGGATCGCCGTTTCTGGCGTGAAGTGCCGGCGTTGCAGGGCCAGCGCGCGGTGGCTGTGCTGGCGAACTAACTGCGCTATTGTGTCTACATGGATCTGGGGGAATATTGGGGAGAGTACCTGTCCGCGGCAATGGGGCTGTTGTGGAGGGGAGACTGCATATGTTGTGGCAGAGTGGTTGGTTTCTATGACGGTGGTGAAACCTTAGCGGGCACCGCTGTCCGTAATCAGTTATGCCAGCGTTGCGGGATGGATCTGCAGGTTCCATGGCGCCGTGTGAGCCCACCGGTGTCCGTGGTTCCTGTGTTTGCTGCCGGCTATTACGGCGGTGCGCACCGGGCGTTAGTGCTGGCGTTGAAAGAACATCTCAGACCCGCGGCTATTTCGGTTGCAGGCCGAGTAGTGGAGTCTGGCATTGTTCACGTGGCAGGGCTCGGCCTGGTTCCCGATCCTCGTTGGGGGTGTGTGGTTCTTCTTCCCGCTCCGTGTCGACGCCATTCGGCTGCCCAACGCGGTGGAGATGTAGTGACCCGCATGTGTGAGAGTGCTGCTCGTCGGTGGCCGGGACACGTACATGTGATGCCGGTGGCTTATATGGAGGATGAGGCGCGGGACTCCGTGGGGCTGGGCAGAACTGAGAGACGCGCCAATGTGGCCGCCCACGTGAGGGTTTATGCGGCATCTGTGAAGCGCCTCAGGGCAATGGTTCGCGCAGCTAGTCACCCTGACGAGGGGAAGGGAGCTCCGAAACTGCTCATCGTGGACGATGTGTGTACCACGGGTGCCACGTCTGCACAGTTTGCGATGGTGTTGCGGGCGCATGGAATTGCCGTGGATGGTGTGCTGGTGCTAGCCGCGGCCTAGGTTCCACCTGAGTTTTTCATAGGCTTTTATTTCATTGGGGGTAAAAGTTTTATCGGCTAACGCGAAACCCCCACTCAGTGCACCGGGGTGGGAGAGTTATCGGTAGACTCGGGGACGGAAACGTTTCGTCGCCCCCTTTGTGAGGCAAACCCGCCTCATGAAGCACGATGAGCATCATTTGGGAGGTTGAACATGTCGAGTGTCAACAACACGTCGCCGGTCGAGGACAAAGGGTCCCCGGAGGCTGAGGTCCAGATCACCGGTCGTAACGTTGAGGTGCCCGAGCACTTCGCGGAACGCGTTCACGGTAAGCTCGCCAAGATCGAGCGCCTGGATCCGACACTGACCTTCTTCCATGTTGAATTGCAGCATGAGCCAAATCCGCGTCGTTCTGATGAGTCCGACCGCATCCAGATCACCGCAACGGGTAAGGGGCACATTGCCCGCGCTGAGGCGAAGGAAGATTCTTTCTACGCTGCGCTTGAGGTTGCCATCGGACGCATGGAGCGCTCCCTGCGTAAGGTGAAGGCTCGCCGTAAGATTTCTCGCTCCGGTCATCGCGCCCCAGTGGGTATCGGTGAGGCAACCGCCGCTCTGGTCGAGGATGCGCAGCCCCAGGCCAAGGAAGAAGCCCCTGCAGGTAAATACGATGTCGACCCTTATGAGGATCAGTTCCAGCCGGGTCAAGTCGTACGTAGTAAGGAGCATCAGGCTAAGCCAATGAGCGTGGATGATGCGCTGTCAGAGATGGAACTCGTCGGCCACGATTTCTACCTCTTCATCAATGAAGAGACCGGCCAGCCGTCCGTCGTCTACCGCCGTCATGCATTTGACTATGGTTTGATTTCGCTGAAGGGCGCTCAGTAAGCGAGCACCGTTCAAACACGCGCGGCACAGATTCCGTGGGTGACTCAGCGGCATTACCTAGAGCTTCCCGCTTCGGACGAGGGCAACGTCCACACGTTGCTCCCCGGAGCGGGATTTTATTATGGCGAAGGTTCGCCGACAGCAGACGCCAAGCAGCTAGCTTTCTGCGCCATGCGTTCCACAACTACTTGCCCGCGAGGTAGGATGAACGTTTGTCTCCCGATGGTGGATTTTCCATCGACATGCTCGATGTACTCCCCGGGCATTACTTGCACATAATTACGCGACACGAAGGACAACCAGGACGTGCTAGGACTTTCAAAGTTTCTCCGAATGGGTGAAGGCCGTGCGGTGAAGCGACTGGCCAAGATCGCCGACCAGGTCATCGAGCTCGAAGATGAGTACTCCGCGCTGAGCGATGATGAGCTGCGTGCCAAGACGGACGAGCTGAAAAAGCGGGTTCAGGAAGACGGCGAGTCCCTGGATGACGTTCTGCTGGAGGCGTTCGCCACTGCCCGTGAGGCATCCTGGCGCGTGCTGGGTCAGAAGCATTATAAAGTGCAGGTCATGGGTGGCGCTGGTCTGCATTTCGGGTATGTCTCTGAAATGAAAACCGGTGAGGGTAAAACCCTGACCTGTGTGCTGCCTGCTTATCTCAATGCACTTTCAGGAAAAGGTGTGCACGTTGTTACGGTGAATGACTATCTGGCCAAGCGCGATGCTGAGTGGATGGGGCGCGTTCACCGCTTCCTGGGGCTGTCCACTGATGTGATTTTGTCTGGCAAGTCACCAGCTGAGCGCCGTGAAGCATACAACGCGGATATCACCTACGGCACCAACAACGAATTCGGCTTCGACTATCTCCGTGACAACATGGCTCACCGTATGGCTGATCTCGTACAGCGCGGCCACCATTATGCCATCGTCGATGAGGTCGACTCCATCCTGATCGACGAGGCTCGAACCCCGTTGATCATCTCCGGTCCCGCCGGTGGTTCCTCTGAGTGGTATCACGCCTTTGCTCGTATCGCCCCGAGGTTGACTAAGGATATTCACTACGAAGTGGATGAACGCAAGAAGACCATTGGTGTAAAGGAAGAAGGCGTGGAGTATGTCGAGGATCAACTCGGCATCGAGAACCTCTACGCTCCTGAGCATTCCCAGCTGGTGGGCTATCTGAATAATGCGATTAAGGCGAAGGAGCTCTTTACCCGCGATAAGGATTACATCGTTCGTAACGGCGAGGTTCTTATCGTCGACGAGTTTACCGGTCGCATTCTCGACGGCCGCCGATACAACGAAGGCATCCACCAGGCCATCGAGGCCAAGGAAAATGTAGAGATCAAGAACGAGAATCAGACTCTCGCCACTGTTACTCTGCAGAACTACTTCCGCCTATATGACAAGCTCGCCGGCATGACCGGTACGGCTGAGACCGAAGCAGCTGAGCTTCACCAGACGTACAAGCTCAATGTTGCTGCGATCCCCACGAACAAGAAGAACCAGCGCATTGACCATGTGGATCTGATCTACAAGACTCAGGAAGCCAAGTTCGAGGCAGTGGCCGATGACATCGCCGAGCGCGTGGAAAAGGGACAACCGGTTCTGGTTGGTACTACCTCGGTGGAGCGTTCGGAGTACCTCTCCCGTCTTCTGCAGGCTCGTGGAATTAAGCACAATGTGCTGAACGCAAAGTATCACGAGAAGGAAGCGGAGATTGTTGCACAAGCAGGCCGTTTGGGTGCCGTCACTGTGGCGACCAACATGGCTGGTCGTGGTACTGATATCGTGCTCGGTGGTAACCCAGACATCATCGCCGACCTGGAGTTGCGCGAGCGTGGATTAGATCCCGTGGAGGATCCGGAAGCATACCAGGAAGCCTGGGATGAAGAAATCGAGAATGTCCGTGCGAAAGTAAAGGCCGAGGCAGAAAAAGTACGCGAGGTTGGTGGCCTGTATGTGCTAGGTACTGAGCGCCATGAGTCTCGCCGCATCGATAATCAGCTGCGTGGTCGTTCTGCGCGTCAGGGTGACCCTGGTGAGACCCGCTTCTACCTGTCTATGCGTGATGAACTCATCGTGCGTTTCGTGGGACCCACCATGGAAAACATGATGACTCGCCTCAACATCCCCGATGATGAGGCTATTGACTCGAAGATGGTGACTAACGCGATCAAGGGGGCACAGACTCAAGTTGAGTCCGCTAACTTCGAGATGCGTAAGAACGTCCTCAAATACGACGAAGTGCTCAACGAACAGCGCAAGGTGATCTACGGCGAACGCCGTCAGATTCTCGAGGGCGAAGATGTTGAGACCCAGATCCGTGCCATGTTGGAAGACACGATCACAGCGTATGTAGACCACGCCACGATGGAAGGCTATGTGGAGGATTGGGATCTCGACACACTGTGGCATGCCTTGGAGTCGCTGTACACCCCGAGCATTACTCATGAGGAGCTCGTTGAAGGTTCTGACTACGGTCGCCCAGGCGAGTTGAGCTCCGGCCAACTCCTGGAGGCTATTCTTCAGGATGCTAACGCGGCGTATGACGATCTTGAGGAACGTGTCACCGAGATCGGCGGCGAGGAACAGATGCGGGGCATGGAGCGCGCGGCGTTGCTGAATGTCGTGGATCAGAAATGGCGTGAGCATCTCTACGAGATGGACTACCTCAAGGAGGGCATTGGCCTGCGTGCAATGGCTCAGCGCGATCCTTTGGTGGAGTATCAGCGTGAAGGCGGTGACATGTTCAACCGCATGAAGGAAGGCATCAAGGAGGAAACGGTTCGCCAATTGTTTAGCGTGCGTAAGCAGCTAGATCAGGCCGCTGGCACTCTAAAGGTTGAGGATCCGGCTGAGGGAAGCCAGCTGGAGGACAAAGAGGCGCGGCGCTAAATGATGTGCAGAGTCTCCACCCGCCATACCACGGCGGCTGGGGACTCTTTGTGCTTTCTCACCCGCACGAGTCGCCCCGTTCCGGCGAGGGCACGTACCCGACCTCTGATGACAACCGATGCGCAAAAACGTGTCTTGTGCGTTGCTGCCTGTTGGATGTGAACCGTGTTGAGCATCGACGCCGCATCTGCCCGATCAGTGGGGGTGCCCAATTGTAAACGCTGTCGTAAAGAGGGGAGTGTTGCAGGAACATGCGGATGAAATCGCACGGATTTGAGGGTTGCAGGGGAGCGGCGTCCGTCGAGGGCTTCTAGCCACACTATTAGCAGGCGGGCGAGATCGGCCTTGTCCGGGGCTGCAACGGGTGCTTGCCGCGCGTGGGGTGACGGTACAGGATGATGTGGCGCGCGGTCGGGAGAAGGGGTGGCGTCGGCGAAGAGAGGAGAAGGCAAGGAATCCGACAAAGCGGTGAGAGATGGGGGAGCCGGGCGCGCGAGATATAGGTAGCCGGGTATGGGCTGGAGCCTATGCGTACTGTGCAGATTCAAGTAAATACATCCCCCTTCAGACTGACTATGCGAGACTGGCCAAACGCTTCACGAGAAAACGGGTGCACATTCCCCCTGTGCACCGAATGCTCTTCGTCCAGTCGTTCACCGACTATACAACACTCCGCGTATGACGCAGCCAGGGGAAGTTTGCGAGCTTTTTTCCCGGGGTGCAACTGTGGGCATCGCAGTGTGGGGGGCTACCACCGTAGGCACTACGCAGTGAGAGCAACAGCATGAGGTGCGACACCAGCGGGTACCACAGCAGTGGTCATTACAGCCGTGGGGCGTAGTCACGGTGAGGGTGAAATGGTGGCACAATATAGGTCATGCGTGGACTAGTAGTTGACTATTGTGGAGTATTGGATGGAGCGGAAGAGGATCGCCGTCGGTGGCGGAAGTTGTTGGCCGCTGCCAAAGAGGAGGGGTTAGCGACCGCCATTTTGTCCAACGATCCAGGTGGCTCCGGAGCCGACCATATTCGCGTGTGGAAAGAACAAGGTCTGGTAGACGACGTGATTCTTTCTGGTGAAGTGGGAGCAGAGAAGCCCAGCGAGGAAATCTTCACCATTGTTGCCGACCGTTTGGAATTACCAGTCAATGACTTGGTATTGGTGGATGATTCCATCCTCAACATTCGGGGAGCTGTAGAAGCAGGCATGATCGGCATCTTTTATCAGCAGTTCGACCGTGCGATTGTCGAGATCACCGGAGTGCTGGAGATGGATGGAGATTTTTAGTGATGCGCGTGTATATCCCCGCCACTTTCGATCTGCTGCGCACTCTCGCAGAAGAACAGCAGATGCCAGTGCGTTCAGGCGTAGGCTTCGCATTGACTCCGGCGGTCCGCGAGTTCTACACCAGCGGTGATGACGAGGAACTAGCTTATACCGCATTCCTCGATGCGGCGCGTGCTTCTCTACGCTTGTTGACTATTGGCGATGAGCAACGTTTCCCGTATCGGCGTGTGGTGATTAGTGCGGACATCGACGATCAGGCCATTACCCTCGCGCCGGAGGATGGCGAGTCTGTTGTCAGGCTTAATCCCGCCATTGTGACCGTGAAAGCTCTCGCTGCCATTCACGTAGATGACCACGATGCGGAAGCTGCCACGAAAGCCGCCATGGACGTCGTGGATGAAGCAGATTTGGGTGATGAAGAGGCGGAACTAACCCTTGGCGATTGCGAGGATAACCTCATGTCTTGGTACGGCGCCCAGGAGCTACCTTTCCTCGTGGATCTGCTATAGCCGTTTGGCCGTTGGGAATGCGCGCAGGGAAGCGTCTGTTTTTCTCCGCTTCTTTTCCGTTGGCCGCGTTCCCACTCGTGTTATTCTTCGCGTTCCCATTCGTTGTTTGAGCGCAGCGCCGTGAGCAGTACCCGCACGGCTCGCACGCGCCGGGCGCTAGCCCCCTCAAGGGTGTCGAGAGCACATTCCGGGTCGGCTGGCGGGCCCATATGGGTGCAGCCTCGTGGACAATTTTCGGCCACGTCGCGTAGGTCGTCGAAAACATTGACGATAGTGTCCGGGTGTACATGTGCCAGTCCGAAACTACGGATTCCCGGGGTGTCGATGATCCATCCGCCGTTGGGTAGAGGTAACGCTACCGATTGGGTGGAGGTGTGGCGCCCTTTGCCGACGCCCGATACCTCGCCGGTTTCTCGCTGAGCATTGGGAACTAGCCGGTTCACCAGCGTCGATTTACCGACGCCAGAATGTCCCACCAACGCAGTCACCTTGTTATCAATGATGCTTCGTGTGGCATCGAGCGACTCAGAGACACCTGCCAGCACTACCTTGACGTTTAAATCTTGAAACTCCGCGGCGAATTCTTCAGGATCGGCGAGGTCGGATTTCGTCAGGCACAAAACTGGTTCGACGCCGCCGACAAATGCGGCGATGAGGGCGCGTTCAACGAATCCCGCGCGTGGTGGAGGGTCGGCTACAGCAGTGACGATGAGAAGCTGATCCGCATTAGCTACCACGACGCGCTCGTAGGGGTCGGTATCGTCTGCCGTACGCCGCAACACACTGGTGCGTTCAGCCAACTTCACGATACGAGCTAGCGTGTCTTTCCTGCCCGACGTGTCGCCCACAACCCCCACCCGGTCACCGACAACGATCGGTGTACGCCCTAGTTCTCGTGCTCTCATGGCCGTGACGTGAACACCGGTAGATTCCAGCACTACACCCCAGCGACCGCGGTCTTTGGAAACGACCATGCCAAACTGGGCATCATCGTGAGAAGGACGATCCTTGGTGCGTGGTCGGGAGCCCTTGCCCGGCCGGATGCGGACGTCGGACTCATCCCAATCGCGGCCTCTTCCTCCGCGTCTACCCATTGGCGGCCTCGGTGCCATCCGAACCATGTGCCCCAGAAGCACGCTGACCGAGCACGCCAGAAGCGTCCTGACGGTATGCGTCCGAGACGCTAGGTTCGACACTGAGCCCCAGCATTTCCAACCAACGCTGACGGAAGCCAGGGAGAGTTTTGGACGTGGTGTCGATATTTTCTACCTGGATGCCCGGCACCACAAGCCCGAGAATAGCGCCGGCCGTGGCCATCCGGTGGTCCTCATAGGAAGCCCAGCAGCCACCATGTAACGGGCGAGGATTGATCATCAACCCATCTTGTGTTTCGCGCACGTCGCCGCCAAGGGCATTGATGTTATCGGCGAGCGCAGCAAGGCGATTGGTCTCATGTCCTCGAAGATGAGCGATTCCGTACAGATGGCTCGGAGTATCTGCCACAGTGGCGAGGGCGACGACGGTAGGAGTCAGCTCACCGATGTCATGCATGTCCCACGTGATGCCCTGCAGCGGTGTGTCAGTGGTGACTTCCAGCTCATGGGAATCGGCGTGGTAGACGGCTTCCACACCCATGTCGCGCAAAATCTCTCGAAACTGATCACCAGGTTGGGTGGTGGTCTGCGGCCAGTTGCGGATCCGAATTGATCCTCGCGTCGCCGCTGCGGCAGCCATGAAAGGGGTGGCGTTGGATAGGTCAGGTTCCACATTCCACGTGCGGCCGGCGATTGGTCCGGGATGTACTGTCCACGAATTGAATGCCACATCTACCTTCACGCCGGCAGAGCGCAACATCTCGACAGTCATCTCTACGTGCGGCTGGGAAGGTAAAGCGGAGCCTTCATGAATCACTCGCACACCTTCGTCGAAGCGGGCGCCGGCCAGTAGCAGACCGGAGACGAATTGGGAGGAGGCGCTGGCGTCGATGCGAACTTCTCCTCCGCGAACATGTCCCTTGCCGCACACAAGAAATGGCAAACCGCGGTGGTCGCCGGCTGCAGTGGCGGCGGAGATGATCTCTCGGGTAGCGGCACCTCGTTCAGTGGCATCGTGAGTAGGGAAGTCAAGCGTGGCTCCCAGGGCGTCAAGCGAGTCCAAGGTGGTGGCCATGGGGCGTTTGCGTGCTGCAACGTCGCCGTCAAATTCCACAGTTCCATTGGCCAGCATGGCGATTGGTGGGACGAAACGCATGACCGTTCCAGCTAAACCGCAATCCACTGTGCCGCCGGTCAGAGACTGAGTGGGAACCACATGGATGGTCGTACCCTCCACCGTTATGGTGGTGCCGAATGTTCGCAGAGCATCCATCATCAGGTGAGTGTCACGGCTGAGCAAAGCTCCTCGGATAGTCGACGGTCCATCCGCCAACGCCGCCAGAATCAAAGCCCGGTTGGTGATTGACTTAGAACCGGGAATGGACACAGTAGAAGCAACAGGCTTCTCGGCGACGGGTGCTTGCCACAGGACTTCAGACATGCCCTCTATTGTGTCACCAAAGATCGCAAAACTGCACGGTCACACCCGCCATAATGGGTGTTATGTGCGGACGCTATGTACTTTTCACCCCGAAGGAACAGCTCATCGCTACCGTGAAGGAAGCCACCGGGGTAGAGAGGGTTGAGGATGTGGCTACCCAGATCGGCGCGGAGTCTATCTATCGGCAGAGCTATAACATTGCTCCAACTCATCACGTGCCGATCGTGCGCGTGTTCCGTGAGGGACTGGCTCTAGGGCCTGCACGGTGGGGTTATCCCCGGGCTGGGGCCCGGTCTAACAACTGTGGTGTGGTGTTCAACGCCCGTGGTGAAACGGCGAACGAAAAATATATTTTCCGCGGTAGTGCTCGCTGCCTCTTTGTGATGGACGGATGGTACGAGTGGACGCAGCACAATGGCTCTAAGCAGCCGTGGTTCACCTCCCGAGCAGATCATCGTCCATTGTTGGTGGCGGGACTGTGCAGGCCTTGCGAAGGGGACGTATGCGGCACGATCATCACGTGTCCAGCAATTGATTCCCTTCAATGGCTGCACCATCGCATGCCACGGATTCTGAATGACGAGGAGGCACGTGCGTGGCTCGGAGCCTCTGATGAAACTGCTCACGAGTTAGCGGGCTCAGTTGTGGCGTCGACGATGCATCGGGTGGTGAGCCGGAAGGCGAGCAAGGCTGTGGGCAACGTCAGAAATAACTCCTCCGCTCTCATTGCTTCGGACAGCGCGCTCCACTCCGGAATACATCCGGAATAAAATAGGGTTTCCGCGCATTGAATCGACAGGAGAGAGAGGAGATGGCCTATGCCTCCCACTGCGTCGAAACGCACTGATGAAAGCCAGCAGGAGTTGATGCAGCGCTTCGAAGCGGAAGCACTGCCGCTGCTGGATCAGCTCTATGGTGCCGCCTTGCGTATGACACGCAACCCCTCTGATGCCCAAGACCTTGTGCAAGACGCCTACATGAAGGCTTTTCAAGCCTTTGCCTCGTTTAAACCTGGCACGAATTTGAAGGCGTGGATGTACCGCATTCTTACCAATACGTACATCAACAATTACCGTAAGGCGCAGCGCCGCCCAGTGGAAACCGGTGATGACAACGTGACGGATTGGCAGATGGCGGAAACTGCGTCGCACGATTCGACAGGTTTGGAATCGGCGGAAGTTGAAGCGCTGAGAAATATTCCGGATTCGCGCATTCAAGAAGCGCTCATGAGCCTGCCTGAGGATTACCGCATGGTGGTGTACTACGCGGACGTTGAAGACATCCCATACAAGGAAATTGCAGAGATCATGGATACCCCGATTGGCACCGTGATGAGCCGGCTTCACCGTGGTCGAAAGCAATTGCGCGCGAAGCTCAAGGACGTGGCGGCGGAGCATGGAATCTCCACCGAATCAAAGAAAAAAGCTGCCGAGACTGCCCCGTCTCAGCGTAGGGCAAGCCGAGCCGACGCCTTAGATGCAGAAACGACGCAGCCATCCCACACAGCACGGACGACACAGCCGGCGCACTCGGTACAAGCAGCACCAACGGCACAGGAGAAGTGAGGATGCGAGAGATGAATCGACAGCCAAACAGAGATGCTCGGTGTCAGGAGTTGCTGGATACCCTGTATGCCTATGTGGATGGTTGCTGTGAAGAGCACAAGCGCCAGAAGCTGCACGATCAAATTGAGGAATGCCCCCAGTGCCTCGAGAGCCTGGGTATCGAGCAACAAATCCGCGAACTACTGCGGCATCGCTGCGGAGGGCAGCCTGCCCCGCAGGGGTTAAGGGCGCGGATCGTCAGCGAACTCCATGTGCGCTATATAGAAGTGCGCCGTGACTAAGGGCACTTGTGGCCGAACGCTAGCTGACGAGAGATGAGACTTGGCATATGGCGCAGTAAAGTCGTGGTGAGTAGCGACGACGGAGACTCGGCATGTGCCGGGGGTAAGGCGTGGTGAGCCGGATTGATATACGAAGAAGACAGATCCTGGACACGCAGTGTTGTGTGTCCAGGATCTGTCTTCTTCGGCCTTCGGCTCATCCTATGTAGCCGCTGGCGGTTTAAGAGTTAGGACGCTTGCCGTGGTTAGCCTTCTTCTTGCGGCGATCTTTGCGCTTACGGCCACGCTTGCTCATTCTGTGCTCCTTTACGTTACGGGCGTACGATACGGGCGAAGAAGTATCCGCCCCAGTCTAACGAAGCCCCAGTCTAACGAACCGGGGCGGAGGGCAACAAAAGACAGTGGTGTTTGTGCGCCCTGTCCTCTGTCACTTGCTGAGACAGCCGCTGTGAAAACTGTCGGGTGTTTAGACAGTGGCGCGGCTACGCTGGCGGGAACGGCCGCGGTTTGTGCGACGCTTCAGAGCGCGACGCTCGTCCTCAGACATACCGCCCCATACGCCGGCATCCTGTCCGGAACTGATTGCCCAGTTCAAGCACTGGGAGGTAACAGGGCAACGGTTGCACACCAGCTTGGCCTTAGCGATCTGAGCTAGAGCTGGGCCCGAGTTACCTACTGGGAAGAAGAGTTCAGGGTCTTCGTCGCGACAAACTGCCTTGTGGCGCCAATCCATGGTGGTAATCCTTTCGTCGAAGAGGCTCGTTGTGTTTCGTCACTACAACTGTCTTGCGAAGACGATCAGGGCGGTTTTAAGCGCACTGACCTAAGCCTGGGCTAGTCAAGCCCACGCTAAATGAACCTTCGCAGAAGGTTGTTTGAAAAGGTGGGGTGGCGAAGTGGTGTGCATAACCTCTCGTCCAGAGGTGACAGCAGGGCTTCTCGCCATAGATAGGGAATGTTTATCCGTTGTTAACGTAGCGTTCCCTGATCGGTTACTTGAACGATCATTGCACGGAACTGCGTACTTCGCTAGAGTTCCCGGCAAAAATGTGAGAAGTATCACTAAGGATTGATTTGCTCTGCGTTCCTCATTACTTGTAATGAGCCTGTGTTAAGTGCGTCACGCTCAGCCGAGGGGAGTGAAGATCTCCATGGCATCGGGGATAAAGCGCAGATCAATGCTGGAATACTCGCCTTTGTATTCGCCATCAACTTGGAACTCCATAGGTGATCGAGCCTCCAGTCGCACAGCATGAGCAGCCTCAACAGTGATGCTTTCATGAGCGAGACCCCTGCGCAGTGGAGGGACAAGTAGCCCCAGAAGTGCACCCAAAGGGCGCCACCCCCGGCTGTGTCTCACAGTAAACACCGATAACCCGCTATCGATGCCATCGCCGGAGGCAATCCGTGCGGGGAAAGGGCCAAAGTACGTCCAGGGATCGGTGTTGGATACGAATGCTAACGGAACATATTCCGTGTTCACGTTTTTCCTAGCCCCTGAAGTGCGGATGGTGATTATGGGTTGCGAGCTCTTGGACTGCGACCACGCCTGTAACGCAATGCGCATGTAGCGGCGCGGGGAAGCTGACAGCCCTTCTGCGCGGCGCTGCTCCATAGTGTGGATAACAGTGGCGTCAATCCCCATACCGACATTGACGGCGAACCAACGGTGGTCCTTGCGAGCGCCCGGGGAAGAATCTGCCCAGGTGCCCATCGAAACCCGGCGGGTGGAATTGGTAGAAAGAGCCTCGGCTAACTGTTTCACCGCGACGTTGGCTTTGCCGGAAAAACCCAGCGAGCGTGCAAGAACATTGGCGCTGCCTGTAGGGATGATGCCAAGCCTGGGTGTGCGTGAAGTGAGAATATCGTGAGCCTGAGCATCTGGATCATCAGTGGGAACATCCAACAATCCATTGACAACCTCGCTAACCGTGCCATCCCCGCCAATAGCGATGACGGCATCCCAGCCCTGAGAACGAGCCTGGCGAGCTAATTCTTCTGCGTGTCCCGCATACTGTGTAAAGCGAGACCGCATGCGAATGCCGTCAACATTCCTCAAGGTGGGAATAATGTGAGCCAGATTCTTCTGAGTGATGCTGGTTGAGTTCGGATTAGAAATGATGAGGACATCCACAGGCCTAAGGCTATCAGCGGGTTAAACTAGGTAGTTATGAAAGAAACCCGCACGAAGCAGAATTCTGGTCGTCCCGCCCCACCTCCGGCTGTGAAGTTAGCCGGCATATTGGGCTTGATTCAAGGGGGTGCGGGTATCGGTTTTGGGATTATTCTTATCATTCGTGAAGCTAACGGATTCCATGACCCGGGTGCAGTTATTTCTGGCTACGGTACCGCCGCGTGGTTCCTCTTTTTCTTCGGGGCCGTTGCTCTAGCGGGCTATTTTCTGTCCACGGGACGCAAGTGGGGACGTGGTCCCGTAGTGATGCTGCAGTTGTGTCTACTGGGCGTGGCCTATTACATGTTCACGTCGGGGCGGCCTGATCTAGGGGTTCCTACTGCTCTTATGGCTGCGCTGGGTTTGATTCTCTTGTTTAGTCCGCAGGCTGTGGACTGGGCTGCTACTCGCTACGCGGAGTAACTCACCGCCGGGAATAGCTCGCTAGGGGGAACAAGACGCTAAGGTACAGCTCGCTATGGGGATAACACGCTACGGGGAAGCGGTGAGGCCCACGAGAGTGTCTGCGCGTTGTTCCACAATGGTGGAATCGCCGGATATCCGCAGCGTGATGGGGCCTGTATATCCATGTCGTTCGACGGGGATCGTACGCTCAACCGTCCCGTGCGCAGGGTCGATCACGGCAATTCCCGTGGGCACTGGTACAAGCAGCGCACCCGCCATCATCGCTCCGGTACCCAGTGCGCCGTCGACCTGAAAACGCGGGTGAAGATCCTCTGCCCCGAAGACGTTGAGCCGTGCTCCATCGAACCACATCGCAACTGGACCATCAGTTCGACTCTGGTCCTCTGCTTCGACGCCGGGGCTGGCTTGTGCGGGGAGGTTTTCAAAGTCGCCGGACTTGTTCAACAACTGGAATTTTGCGTCGTGGTCATCTTGCGGAGGGATGTAGATAAGCGCTGAATTCTGTGCGGCAGCGACTACTTCTGCACCCGCCGGCACGGTGAATTCATGGTAGATCTCCGGCTGATCAGACTTTTCCGGGGTGGTGTCTAAGAGACGGACGAGTTTTTTCGAGTCATCGTCTGGGCAAGCCGAAGCGGTGGCCAGCATGGTTGCGTATGTCTGTGCAGAGGTGAAGCTACAATTCACGTACTTTTGTTGGTCTGGCTGGGTAGGAGCTTCCTGATAGCCAACTTCCACGGTGCGAACCAGGTCATCGCGCCAGATTTCTATACGTCGCGGTGAAATGGTGCCGGCTCGGGTATCTCCGGCGAAAACAGTCACGTCGTCTTGCGCTAGGGCATCGCGCGTGTACGCGTACTGTCCGCTTGCCATGTCAAAACTGATGGCCTCGCCACATCCTTTGGGGCTGCGGAATACGACGACCACTTCTGTCCATCGAGAGGGGGATGCCACTCCACATATCTCACGTTGCTGGTCATAGTGCCAACGTTCCTTACCGGTGCGGGCATCCAACATACTGACTCGGGTACCGCGTATGCTCAGCACTCCGTTGGCGCCGGCTACGAGTTGCCGGTCTGCAGTGGTAGGAGCTTCCCAGGCGGGGGATAGATGCTTGGGAAGTTGCGTGGCTCGCTTATCCTGCGTGGCGTGTGAGTTGGAGGAATCGTTGTTGCCAGTTTTCGTGCCGCTGTCGCTGCCAATCGTCTGGGAAGCATCCACGGAATGATCGACGCGTGACTGCTGGGACCCCCACCAGGTTCCGGTGATGACGATGAGCGTAAGGAGGATGATGACGCACGTGGCGATGATGTCGCGTCGTGTACGCCGTTCAGGACGGGGAAGCGCCTTCATGAGCGAGGCCCACGGTGCTTGCGAGGTCCGCCGTCGTTGTGACGACGGGGGCGGCGAGCGGGTGCAGTCGCCGATTGTGCGCCTTTGACTTTGCGAGGGGCGCCCACTCGATCCTTCACATCTGAAGGAAGGCCAAAAGTTTCCAGGAAATCAGGGGAGGAGCTAAACCACTGGGGTGGTTCTGATTGCCCGATTCCCAGTGCTTCGTCAATGGCCTTCCAGCGTGTGACCTCATCCCAGCCCAGCAGAGTCACGGCAATGCCGCTATTGCCCGCACGCCCAGTGCGGCCGATGCGGTGGACATAGGTGCGTTCATCATCCGGAACTTGGTAGTTGACCACGTGCGTGACGTCGTCCACATCGATACCCCGGGCTGCCACATCGGTGGCCACCATGATATCGATGGCGCCGGTACGGAAATCTGCGAGAGACGTTTCGCGATCAGCCTGCTTCATGTCACCATGGACGGCTCCCACGCGAAAACCCAGATGGGCGAGATCCTGAGCAACCAGAGCCGCCTGCCTCTTTGTGCGAGCAAAGACAATGGTGCGACCGCGCCCGGGAGTCTGCAACAGACGCGCCAACGTAGACATCCGATCCATCTTGTGAGACTGGAAAACGATCTGGGTAGTAGTTGAATGGGTGGCCTCGGTGGCAGCATTATCAGCTTGAACCAGTATCGGGTGAGTCATGAAATTACGCGTCAAAGCCACAATCGGTCCGGGCATTGTCGCAGAAAAAAGCATCGTCTGACGTTTAGTGGAAGTCTGAGACAAAATAGTGGAGACATCATCTAGGAACCCCTGATCCAGCATCTCATCAGCCTCATCCAGCACCACAATCTCTACTGTGGATACATCCAACAGACCCTGGCGAATGAGATCCAATAAGCGGCCGGGAGTGCCGACGAGTACATCCACTCCCCGTGCCAACACTGACGTCTGTTTGTCGAAAGGTACGCCACCATAAATGGCCGTGACCATGAGTGGGCGGCCATCCACCGTGAGATACTGGGCGGCAAGTTCAAGGTCGTTGGCTACTTGTAAACACAGTTCGCGAGTCGGCACCACAACTAAGGCTCGGGCAGTTCCGTCTGGGGCGGTGATATCTGCGTCGTCGAAAACACGGTCGAGTAGCGGCACGCCAAAACCGTAGGTCTTTCCCATGCCCGTGCGAGCCTGACCGATGAGATCCTGACCTTTCAACGCGATGGGAAGAGTGTATTCCTGAATGGCGAAAGCGCGGTGGATATTGCGCTCAGCCAGAGCATCGACTATCTCCGCTGCAACCCCCAACTCAACGAAAGTCTTCCCGGCCTTAATAGCGTCAGTCACCGCCGCGTTCACGTCCTTTCCCGACTATTACAGCTATGATGGTCACACTACTGCACGCTGCGAAGAAAAGGTTAGGTGGCTACAACCCCCATGCAGATCAAGATTGGCTTCACGCAGAACTCCCGTGAATTGCAAATCACTAGTGAGAAGTCTCAGGATGAGGTTCTCCAGCAAGTCCGTTCCTTCTTGGCTGACTCCAACCCCGCCGGCACGCTCGAACTGGAAGGGCTGAAGGGTGCGCGCCACATTGTGTTGCGCGAGCACGTGGCATATGTAGAGGTGGGATCTGAATCTCAGAATGCTGTCGGATTTCTCTAAGACGGTACAGACGCGATCACATTAAACACTCCCGTCGCATTCTCGAACGCAGAGAGCATAGAGACTGACACACAGGCATGACACACTATCCCAAGGAATCCCCACGTCGCGAACGCTTTAGCATTCCTGAACCTCGAAGTGATGAGTCCTATTCTGACGTCGTCGCTTCGGATATGCCGGGGCGTGGACATGCTCGGCGTCATGCGGTGAAGCCCCAGCGCGACTCGCAGGAGCACATCAAGTACGTGATCGCCGGTGTTTTTGTTCTTGTCACACTCCTCGTGCTGGGCAGTGCGCTATTTCACTCAGCGGATTCGAATGGGGCACGGGTGGCGTCGACACATGCCAGTGGAGAGGGCAAGGAAGAGGATGCCGCTCCGCGCGGAGAAGGCCCCGTCTTCCAAGGGGAGTACGAAGGTCTGGACATTGGCGACTTACCGCCGGGAGCTCCCCTGACTCAAGAATCCTCCAACACGTTCACCATCGTAGGTCACCCAGGCGAACGCGTGGGTCAGGGCACGAAGAACAAATACACCTACGTGGTCGAGGTTGAGGACACAATTAAGCCCGACAATATCGGTGGTTTCGATGCCTTCGCCGCCATGGTGGATGCCACGCTATCAAACCCCAAGTCGTGGATCGCAGACCCGGAGATCTCCTTTCAACACGTGAAAGAAGAGGATCTACCGGCGGGGCAGGAACCGGACTTCCGTTTCCAGCTCACCACGATGAAAACTACCCACGATGTCTGCGGAAATTCCTACAACCTAGAGACTAGCTGCTTCATGCCCACCGGACACCGAGTGGTTATCAACGAAGCACGGTGGTTGCGTGGAGCTCAGCCTTACCAAGGTGATCTGGGCGGCTACCGACAGTACGTCATCAATCATGAGGTTGGGCACGGCGTGGGGTATGCGGCGCACCAACCATGTGTGAAAAATGGCGGGTTAGCGCCTGTGATGATGCAGCAGACCCTCAGCCTGTCTAATGACGAGTTGCACAACATTAATTCTCAAGAGGTGTACAAGAAAGACGGGATGACCTGCGTGGCTAATCCGTGGCCATATCCTCAGGGGAAGAAGACCCAGGAGGACTCTGCAGCAAATGGAAACCGGAGCGATTAAGCGATGACACAGACCCCTCCTTCTCACATCTTGGCCAGCTTCCAAGTGCCCGCGGCGCGCCCGGTGCAACTCGATTCCGAATGGAGCCACGGCTGGCGCTGCGATCGCGCGGTGATTAGTCCGGCGGATGAGCCTGCACGGGCGGCGTGGATTGCCCGGACGATGGCGAAGATGCGCCCGGCTGGTGTGAGCGTTTCTCGCCCAATAGTCTCCTCCGATGGTCGCTACAGTGTGTCCGGATGGCGGGCCCGTACTTTTTTGTCGGGACATAGAGCTCCACGCTTCGATGAGATCGCCATGGCTGCTCTCCGTATTTCCGAAGCCCTGCGGGACGAAGAAAAACCGACGTTCCTGCAGGCACCGAAAAAGACCGGAGTGTGGAATGAAGCGGATGTTTTTGCCGCTGCTGAGTCTGCCGCCTTCGACGCAGATCCGACGGAGTGGGTGCGCGTGTCCTTGCCCCTCGATTCAGTTCCCCGCGATGATATTGCGGACGCGCTGACCAAAGCCGCCGAGTTGGCTGCTGCACGTGGCGAACTTAGTGAGCCCGATCAACTGGTTCACGGTGACGTTCTGGGATGCCTAGTGTTCGATGGATTGGCCGATCCAGTTCTCACCGATCTCGTTCCGTCCTGGAGACCCGCCGGCTGGCCTGTTGCCCTTATGGTGGTGGACGCCATGGCGTGGTGCAATGGTTCCGACGCCCTGCTGAAGCGCTGGGCTCATATCCCGGATTTTTGGGAGTTGGCTTTGCGCGCAGCTCTGTACCGAGTGATGGTGCATGCGATCCTGCCTCATTCTCGACCGGAGGCATGGCAGGGTTTATCGCGCGTCGCTGATGTGATCTTGGCTCATGCTCATCACTCCACGGATGTCTCACCGGCATGACAAACTAGGAGGCATGAACTTTCATGCTTCGGATCCTGCCCAGAGAATTGGGGCTACGGGTAACCCGACTGTCATTCTTGAACGTGCTCAATCCTCTGCCTGTGCGCAGCGCAACTGGGAGGGCTTGCCAGCTGCTCTGATCAGTGGTGATGAACGCTTAGATTATGACAAACCCTACGCTGTATTGGGTGGCCCTGGCACGGGCAAAACCAGTCTTTTGGTAGATGCAGCTTTGAGTTTTCTTCTGCAGGGCGGACGCGCAGAAGACATGATGTTCGTCGCGCCCTCCAAGGCTGCAGCTGCACGTATCCGCGCTGAGATATTCGAACGCGTGAGCGACGTGAAAGAGTATGCGGGGACGGGCGCTCCTGTGCGTAGCGTGCACTCGTGGGCATTCGCTTTATACCGAGCGATCCGCCAGAGCAAGCAGGAGCCACTTCCTCGGTTGATTTCCGGCGCGGAGCACGATGCTCAGATCCGAATTCTGCTGAAAGGCGAATTGGAGGATGGGCTGTCTCTGTGGCCAGACGAGATTATGCCAGCACTGGGGATGGTGGGCTTTGCGCGACAATTGCGTGATCTCATCCTCCGTGCGACGGAGCGTGGGGTGCGGGCTGATGAGTTGCAGCAACTAGGGGTAAAGCATTCCCGCCCAATGTGGGAGGCGGCGGGGAATTTTTTGCGCCGCTATGAGCAGACACAGCGCCTTGGTGAGGTATGGAATCTTAATGCCTCCGAATTGCTTCATAGCGTGATTGAGGAGCTTGAAGGTGATGGCTCGGGTGTAAGTGCCGGAGAACAGCTGGCACTCCGCCAACGCGAACGCCTCCAGCTGGTGTTGGTTGACGACGCACACAACATGGATCCAGCATCCGCTAGTTTCATCGAGACTCTCATCGCGCCGGGCACGCGGGTAATCATCGCTGGGGATCCCGACCAGTGTGTCTTTCATTTTCGCGGTGCGGATGAGGCCTTCTTGCTTCGCCATTCACACGACGATGCTCATCTTGTCGTGCTCAGTAAGTCGCATCGGCTGAATTCTGACCAAGCGGCTGCAGTACAGGCGTTGACGGGACAGCTTCCCCATTTACGGACACGCATTCCGGTCACAGAGTGCGGCGGACAGGGGCAGCTCCGACTTCTCACCGCATCCTCTTCAATGTCGGAGAAACTCCACGTCGCTAATGTCGTGCGGCGTGCACACCTTGAAGATGGCGTGGCCTGGGGAGATATCGCTGTTATTGTGCGTGATACCGCACAAATATCATCGTTGCGTCGCGTATTGATGTCCCACGGAGTGCCGGTGAAGGTCGATCCAACGTCCGTGGTGCTGGCCGAGCAGCCTCTCGTATCCGTCCTACTCCTTGCGATGGAGTCGACTTACCG
Organism: Corynebacterium anserum; assembly: GCF_014262665.1. NCBI lineage: Bacteria > Bacillati > Actinomycetota > Actinomycetes > Mycobacteriales > Corynebacteriaceae > Corynebacterium > Corynebacterium anserum. The sequence goes on along the minus strand of NZ_CP046883.1, from coordinate 1,695,661 downwards.
CCGTTTGAGCACGAATGAGATGAGGTGCTTGCTGGAATCCAGCGTGGGGGGAGCGGATCCGGTGATGGTGCGCCGTGTGGAGCGCTCGATTAACCGCGCCATAACCCATGAGCGAATCCTTAACAAAGACCTGCCGAGGCATTCTGATGGAGCGCCCTACCAGGCAATAGATTATCTCAACGCCCTACTGGCTGGAGAGGCCACTGAACAGGAACGGGAGGCGTGGACCCGTTTCTTTGGTCCTCGAGAAGAAACGGTGAGTGGCCGCTTGGCTAAGGTCCTCAACGCTGGGCGAGAAGCTTATGAGAACGGCGAGGGCGTAGAGACCGTGCTGTGGCGAGTGTGGCAGGCCACTGACCTTGCCAACCATCTACAGACCCGCGCACTGCGTGGAGGTACGTTGGGTGCCCAAGCTGATCAAGATCTAGACGCAGTCATGAGCCTTTTTGACCTCGCAGGTGATTTTGCAGAGCGTAACCCTGCTGCTTCTGTGGAAACGTTTGTAGAAGAAGTGCGAGCTCAGGAGCTGCCTACGGGCACCCGTGAGCGTAGTAGTGCGCCGACGGAGGCCGTGGAGATTTTGCCTGCGCACGCCGCCGCGGGGCGGCAGTGGGAGGTCGTGGTTGTCTCAGGAGTACAGGAGGATCTGTGGCCAGCAGGCCCTACCGTGGGTGGTTTATTCAACCAACAGGAACTTGTTGATCTCCTCGACCGGAAGATCGACCCGAACCTTCAGATATCCCGAATAGGCCCGGCGGTGGAGGAGGAACGCCGCCTGTTCCTCCTGGCGCTCAGCCGTGCCCACGGACAGTGTGTCATCACGGCGGTAGATAACGATTCTGATGAGGCTGGTGTGCCTTCCCGGTTTCTATCGGAGATTGAGGGTGCCGTTGTGCCATTCGACGCCACTTCTGCCACCGATGAGCTTGCTGACAAGCCACCAGCATCGGGGACGGAAGAACCACAATCCTCCTCACTAGAACAGCACCCTCATGCAGAGCACGATATTCCACGAGTGCTTGCACTGGAACCGTTATTGGGAGAGCTGCGTTACGCGGTGAGCGAGTCTCGCAGCTCAGAGGAGCGTGAGAACGCTGCCCGTAACCTGGCACGTATGGCCACAGCAGGGATTTTCGGAGCGCACCCTAGTCAATGGTGGGGAGTGGCGGCACCGTCGACAGACGAGCCGATGGTGGACAAGGACGGCAAGCTCAGGCTCAGCCCTTCTCGCTTGGAGGCTCTTAACAACTGTGCATTAGGTGACTTCTTTGCACGTCACAGCGGGGTGGGGCTGGAGACAGACGTCCAGCGTATCGGCATCGCGGTGCATTGCATTGCACAGGCCATCGTGGATGATCTGAGCAGTGCATCCGCGCCTGATGCGCAGCACCTAACTCTGGAGTCTGTGCTGGATGCAGTAGAAGTGTATTTCCCTCAACTCGTCACCGGGGCGGCATGGTCCGTGGAGCACAACGTGAAGCGATGGCGGGAGGGAATTGAGAAACTCTATCGTTTCATCAGCGAGAGAGTGTGTGGCGCAGGGAGTAATAAAGCGGTGGCGGAAAAAGAGTTCAGCGTGTGCCTGGGGCAGCTGCACGATGGCACAGAGGTTGTACTCAACGGGCGTGTGGATCTCGCCATTATTAACGCTGACGGTGCCACGATGGTCTATGATTTCAAAACCGCCCGCACAGCCAAATCAGCAGAGGCCGTAGCCGGTAGCCATCAACTATCCGCCTACCAATTCATGGTTGCCCACACTGAGGGGCTGACAAATGACGGAGCCGCGTTGGTGTATCCAGGGGAGACCGGCAGGTCCTCATCCAAAGGCCAAATCGCAGAGGCCAGAGATGTGCAGCAAATGAAGCTCAGTGCTGAGGAACTCAGCGAGTATAAAACAAAGATGCTTGCACTGGCAGAGGCAGCTCAAGGCCCGAGTTTCCGGGCGACGCCAGGACCCCACTGTACTTACTGCGGATTTGCTAGTGCGTGTCCGGCACAGACTGCGGGAAGGATGTTGGTCTAAATGACTCACGGGACACTTGATCCTCACCGAAAGATTTTCACTCCGCAGGAGCTTTCACAGCTTCTGGGGCAGCAACATGCACCCACTGACGAGCAGGCGAGAGTCATCGGTGCAGAACCCACTGGTACGTATCTTGTAACCGCAGGCGCTGGAGCAGGGAAAACCGAAACGATGGCTGCCCGGGTGGTCTGGCTAGTCGCTAATGGGTACGTGCTACCGGAACAAGTTTTGGGTTTGACTTTCACCAGAAAAGCGGCCGCAGAATTGGGCACGCGTATCCGTGCCAGGCTCGGTACCTTGGCCCGTAGCGCTTTCATGGATGAATTATCAAAAGATGATCCGCGCCATGACATCCTTAAAAATATCTCGCCCGCAGTGAGCACATACGACTCATATGCCGGCGATATCTTACGCGAGTACGGTTTGTACATTCCTATCGAACCAGCGGGACGTATCATCACCGATGCTGAGCGCTGGATGATTGCCTACGACATAGTGCAAAACTGGACGGGCGAAATCCAGGGGGACAAAACTGCGAATACGTTGATTTCGTACGTGCTGACACTGTCTGAGGAAATGGACAACCACCTGGCCGAGATGGAAGATGTGCGTTCTTTGACAGAGCTAGCCATTCAGGGGTTGGATGAACTTCCCAAGACTCGCGGCCATCTGAGTAAAAAGAATCTTGATTTCCTGGATGCGCAATACCGACGTCTGGAGATTTTGCCAATCATTGAAAAATATCGAGCTCGTCTCGATGAAATGAACGTGATGACTTTCGGTCAGCAGATGTCGAAAGCTGCGACGTTGGTGGAGGCACATCCTCATGTGGGGGAAGAGCAACGTCGCCGCTTCCGCGTGGTGCTGCTCGATGAGTATCAAGACACAGGACACTCGCAGCGCATCTTGTTGAGTAATCTGTTCGGCCGGGGAAGGGATCCTGGTTTATCCGTTACCGCTGTTGGTGACCCAATGCAGTCCATCTACATGTTCCGTGGAGCGACTTCTTCCAACCTCGAGAAATTCCGCGAAGATTTTCCGCTGCCTGGGGGCGATAACGCAGGCAAACCAGTGTTATCGCACAAGTTAGAGCTCACCACCTCCTGGCGAAATCCCGCCGGCGTGCTCGAACTAGCCAATAAGGTCGCGAGTTGGTCGATGGATACCGGCCGGATGGTATCTGAGTTGCAGCCGCGACCCAGTGCACCGCGAGGTGAGATTCAGATTGGTTTCTTCGAGACACGACAGGAGGAGTTGGATTGGCTAGCCGGTGAATTGGAAGCGCGCTGGAAAGACTATGAGCAATCAGCTCGCACCACTCCATTTTCTGCAGCTGTATTGGTAACGAAGAATAAGCAGGCACTGCCGGTATACGAGGAACTCATCGCTCGAGGCATTCCTGCAGAAATGACCGCGGGGCCCGGCCTACTGGATTTGCCTGAAGTAGCTGACGTGTACGCCACACTCCGTGTTCTCGTGGATCCGGAAGATGATGAAGCGACAATGCGCCTGCTCACAGGTCCACGCTTCAATCTGGGGGCTGCTGATCTGGCTGTCCTAGCTCAGAGAGCGAAACAAATCCATCGAAAGAAACCTGAAGATACAGGTGGCGAGAGCCCTGAAGCCCGGGATCAAATGTACTCATCCTCGGCACCGCAGGCAGCGACAGCAGTGACGGCTCCCAACGTACCCTCTGAGCTCGCCAGCTCTCTCGAGAAGCTTATTCCAGATCCCCATGCCATGTCTGTGGGCCTTAGCGACGCTGCCGCTGACTTGACCGACGCCGTCGAGCAAGGCATGAGCGAAGAGGGCGCCCGCAGGATTAGTGAGTTCGCTCAGGAGTTAGGTCAGCTTCGTCGTCACAGCTTAAGCAAACCGTTGCCTGACTTAGTGGCAGATATTGAACAAATGATTGGTGTGCGCACTGAGGTGATGGCTCGTTGGCACCGTGATCCAGAAACATCGATAGGCACCAGTCATCTGGAAAAATTTGCCAGCATTGTTCGAGATTTTGCGGCACTAAATAATTCCAACGCATCGGCGCTCGTGGAATACCTCAAGGCCGCCTATGACCAGGAAGCAGGTTTGGAACCAGGCGAGGTCCGTAAGAAACAAAACGTGGTACAAATCCTCACTGTCCACAAAGCCAAAGGACTCGAGTGGGATATCGTGGCGGTGCCTTTCGCCACCCGCAACAATTACGCGGATTATTCGCAGACAAAACAGATAGAGAGGTGGACCTCCAACGCGTCGGCGATGCCCACTGAATTGCGTGGTGACGCGGAACCTAGTGGAACCACCGGGGATCAGATGCCTATTTTCGATGCATCTACAGCAACAAAGTCATCAGACCATAACAAAGCTGTCGAGGAGTTCGCGACAGAAATTAAGCGCTATGCGTCGAAGGAATCGGATCGCGTGTTCTATGTGGCAATAACTCGAACCGAGCGCGTACTTCTGGTCAGCGGCTCTGCATATTCCCCAACTAGGAAGTCAGCCGTGGACCCGGCTGTATTACTGAAAGTCATCGCGGATAGTGCGAATCACGATGAAATCGTGGAATTTTCCGAGGCTGGAAAGACCTACCCTAAAAAGTTCTACGACGACGTGGAGAAAGGGATATTGAGCCGCGAAGATAACCTGTTATCTCCCTCGCCTGAAGCCAACCTGCTTCGTAAAGAAAACGACGCACGATGGGCTGCTTTCCTGAAAGAACAAGAGGAGAGCGAAGAGATGAACGGAACTGTCTGGCCGCGTCGGCACAATGTAGACACGAGCGCTGTGGACATGGTGGAAAGCTTCTTAGACGGGGAAATCCCTCCCACCACTACAGCCTGGGATAGGGAAACCCAGCTGCTTATTGAAGAGTTCACGCAACGTTCCACCCGAGAGGTTCGCGTACCCCTTGGCATTCGGTTAACAGCGACTGAGGCAGTGGCTTTGCGTCAGGACAGCCAAGAGTTCGCTCGTAGGCGGCGGAGGCCGGTACCTCTCGAACCTAAGCCATTCGCTAAGCGGGGTACAGCCTTCCACAACTGGGTTGAACAGCACTACAAACAGGTGAGCCTCCTTGATGAAGAGGAACTGCCCGGAGCTTCGGATGCCACCGTCAAGGATCCCCAACTCGAAAAGCTAAAGGAGGCTTTTCTTGCTAGCGAATGGGCTGATAAACAGCCGTATTCCGTAGAAGGAGCGTACTCGGTGTCACTCGCCGGCCGCATTTATGAGGGGCGCATTGATGCAGTCTTTCATGAGGGTGATGATATGCGCACAGGTTGGTTTGTGGTGGATTGGAAAACAGGGAAGAAGCCGGTGGGGCAAGCGATGGCGGCAGCTGAGATGCAATTGGGTGTCTATCGCCTTGCGTGGGCTAAAGTTTTGTCACGCCGATTGGGTATTGAAGTGAACCCTGAGGAAGTACGTGCTGCTTTCCACTATGTGGCAACAAACGACACTGTGGAACCGCGTACACTACCGACAGCAGAACAGTTAAGTGGAGAGTAGGCCTGAATGCGGGATAGGTTGCGAGATCGCTTCCGCGCGGATACCGAGGTAGACGAATTACCACACCACGCGCTTCTCAACATCGTGAAGATTCCAGAAGCCGCAGTGCAAAGCCCGTGGTGGTTGATCGCGCGCCGCATGTTTTATGCATTGATACTCCTATTTGCTACGGCCATCGTGGCTTATTGGGACAGGGAAGGCTATTCAGGGATGGATACATTCCTGGATTCTGTCTACTATGCAGCAGTTTCCCTATCCACCACCGGTTACGGTGATATTGCTCCGGTGTCACAACATGCCCGCATGTTCAACATCTTGATCATCACACCGCTTCGCGTGGTGTTCCTGATCCTTTTGGTCGGTACTACCCTGTCCGTTCTTACCGAAGAGTCCCGCAAAGCTCTGCAGATTCGCCGCTGGAGGAAGCGCATGCGCAACCACACCATCGTCATTGGTTATGGCACCAAAGGACGTTCCGCCATCACGGCCCTATTAGCTGATGGTGTCTCCCCGAGTCAGATCGTGGTGGTGGACACCGACCGTGAAGTGCTCGAACAGGCTTCTACCCAGGGATTGGTGACTGTTCAGGGCTCGGCGACCCGTTCTGATGTGCTGAAACTCGCCGGGGTCAATCGCGCCCGTGCGGTGGTGGTCGCGCCGAATCAGGACGATACTGCCGTGTTGATCACCTTGTCTGTCCGTGAGATCGCGCCGTCTGCGACCATCGTTGCTTCGGTGCGTGAGTCCGACAACTCCCACCTCTTACGCCAGTCTGGTGCAGATTCTGTAGTGGTTTCCAGCGAAACCGCTGGGCGACTCATGGGCCTCGCTACCGTTACCCCTTCTGTCACCGAGATGATGGAAGACCTGTTGAGCCCGGACGAGGGATTCTCCATCGCTGAGCGCATGGTTGTGGAGGAAGAAGTGGGAGGTAACCCACGGGTGCTGGAAGACGTTGTGCTGGGGGTCGTGCGTTCAGGAGAGCTGTATCGCATTGATTCAGCTGAAGCGGAGACTGTCGAGCCCGGTGACCGCATTCTTTACGTTCGTTCTAATGTGGAACCAGAGGAGGGCGCTCAGTAGTGTCCGTGGGGCGCGTACCGTTTGATCTGTCCGAGCTCGACCCTGATCAACTGCAGGCGGCCACAGCCCCCCGGGGTCCCGTGTGCATCATCGCAGGTGCGGGGACCGGTAAAACCCGTACGGTCACCCATCGGATCGCCCATTTAGTGGGTGGGGGATATGTCAACCCGGACCATGTTCTTGCGGTTACCTTCACGAGCCGTGCCGCTACTGAATTGCGTGAACGTCTCACGATGATGGGAGTCGCTCGTGTCCAAGCGAAAACCTTCCATGCCGCCACGCTACGTCAGTTGAGTTATTTCTGGCCACACTATGCGGGTGACCTGCCGTGGCGGTTGCTCGACAGTAAGTTCAGCGTGGTTGCTCGAGCTGCCCGCTCTCTCCGCATCGACGCAGACAAGACCGCATTGGCGGACATCATTGGAGAAATTGAGTGGGCGAAGTCCTCGCTCGTGGCCCCCGATGATTACCCGAGTCGGATCGTGCCGGATAGGCGTGACTGTCCACTATCTCCGGAACAGTTTGTGGACATCTTTAAAGCCTATGAGGGGATAAAAACCACGCGCGAGGGAATCTTGCTGGACTTTGATGACTTACTAATGCACATGGCTGCGGCTATCGAATCGACACCGGGGATCGCCGATGAATTTCGATCCCGCTACCGCACTTTTGTGGTCGATGAGTATCAGGACGTCACTCCCTTGCAGCAGCGGGTGTTGGACGCGTGGTTAGGTGAGCGTGACGATCTGACGGTGGTGGGGGATGCCAACCAGACGATTTACAGTTTTAATGGTGCGACTCCGGATTATCTGCTGGATTTCTCGCGCCGCTTTCCTTCATCCGTGACGGTGCGTTTGCAGCGGGACTACCGTTCCACGCCACAGGTTGTAGATCTCGCGAATAAAGTGATTGGGCAGGCAAAAGGCCGCGTTGCTGGTACGCGTCTTCGTCTTATTGGGCAGCGCCCCACAGGTCCGACGCCGGAATTTGCTGAGTACACAGATGAAACCGCTGAGGCCTCGGCTGTGGCGAAGAGAATCACACAACTTATTAATGAGGGGGTCGACCCCTCTGAGATTGCCATTCTCTACCGTATTAACTCTTCCTCAGCAGTCTTCGAGTATGCGCTGGAAGAGGCTGGTATTAGCTACCAAGTCAAGGGCGGTGAGGGGTTCTTCAACCGTCAGGAAATTATTGAAGCACACGGTGCCCTGATGCGTGCTGCGCACAAGTATTCACCGGAGTCACAGGACGTCCTCAACGCGGTGAAAGCGGCGTTGGTTCCAGTGGGGCTGAGCACTGAGGAGCCTACGGGAGCTAAGGAACGCAGCCGGTGGCAGTCCTTGCGGGCACTGGTTGATCTGGTGGAGGAGCTGATTAACGCCACCCCCGGCATCACGTTCCAGGCGCTAGTGGCTATGCTCTCCGAGCGGCGGGAAGCGAAGAACCCGCCTCGGATGCAGAGTGTGACGCTGGCTAGTATGCACGCGGCGAAGGGCTTGGAGTGGGACGCCGTGTTCTTGGTGGGGCTTAACGATGGAATGGTGCCCATTCATTATGCGCTGAAGGGCAGTGGCGCTGATGATGCCATTGAGGAAGAGCGCCGCCTGTTGTATGTGGGCATTACCCGTGCGCGTGAGAGGCTGTATTTGTCGTGGGCGCAAGCGCGTCAGCCGGGAGGCAAGTCCCATCGGCAACGCACCCGTTTTTTAGATGGCGTGGTTCCAGCATCCCGTGTTGGTGGTAACGCATCGCCGTCGGCAGTGGTTTCTGCGGCGAATTCGCGTGTGGGGGCTCCGAAGAATGCATGTACGGTGTGTGGAACTCGCTTGTCCACACAGGAGTTGAAGATCCTCGGCCGATGCGGTGAGCACGTTCAAGAGTTGGATCATTTATTGGTCACCGAATTGCGTTCGTGGCGTACCGCTATGGCGCAGGAGCTCGCTATTCCGGCCTATGTCATCATGACGGATGCGACATTGGCTGCTATCGCTGCCGCTCAGCCCACGACTGCAGAGGAGCTGGTTCAGGTGGCCGGGATGGGGCCGGTGAAGGTGGATCGCTTTGGCGAGGATATTTTGGCTATCACGCAGAATGTGGTGTGACAGCCGCCATCTGGCAGCTCATGCAGTCTCGCCATCGGGGGATTGGCGGGTGCGTTTTTACGAGGGAATCTTCCAGGCGATAGTCCACGCGGCATAAGGCGGTAGTGGGAATAGCGTGGTGAGGGGATCCGGCGGCCATCCAAGGGAGTATGTGTGCAGTGATGAGACTCGCGGTAGCTAGGGCCGCGATGTCTCCATTGAGAGGATCCGCGGACATGGGGCGTCCTGTGGCTTGCAATCGGATGCTTTTCCAACCTGCGTCTTGCTGCTCGTAGTGTGTGTCAAGGCAATTGAGGCAGGCGGTGTGACCGGGTACGACGAGGGGGCCGACTATCGCATAGCCATCCATTGCAGCACTGGTGAGGTGTGGGATGCGTGCCTGCATGAGCATATAGACGAGGTCGGAATGTGGGAATAGTGTTCCGGGCAGCACGGCAGTGGTGCCCGTCGGTGCGTTGTGGACGAGAGCGTGAGGAGAGTCATAGACGCGATAGTCCACTCCTTGTTTGCTCAGGGCGCGTGTCAGGCGTTCGCTCGCGTGACCTGTGCGGAGTATGGACACGGAGCAGTGAGGTATGTGGCGCCGCAGTACACCAGCGCGGAGGAGTTCTTCGATGATGTCTACGGCGATGTGATTCGAGAACCCACAAAATCCCAGTGACGTGGCGAGTTGATCCGTTGTGGTTGGCAGGCGTGCGGAGGCCAGTGCTGTGAGAACGGCGCCGGTTCGGACATCTTTTGGCAGAGGAAGGATGATCGCGTGTCCCGGCAAGGTGTTGAACTGTATGCCGATACCGGGACGGGTGATCAGTGCGGTTCCCCTCGCTAGCTGTACGAGATGCCCTGTGCTGTCCTTCAAGTCTGAATGCGTATCGGTGCGTCGCTGGCAATGAATAGCCATGATCCCCCCTAGTTCATGGTTGTGGTGAAGGTTAGCCTACTGGCTGGGTGTTTTATTCGTCATCCTTTTCACCATCTTTTTTCTCGTCTTCTATGCCGTCCATACCGCCCTTGCCCTCGCTTGATCCCTGCCCGTCAGTCTCGCTGAGCTTATCGGGCACGCCATTTTCGTTGGGCTTGTCGGTTGTGTCCTTCTCATTGTGGCTCTTGGTTACGCCATGTTCGTTGGGTGCCTCGGTGAGATTCGCCTCATCGTGACCTGTGCTTGCGCCATGAAGTTCGCGTTCGAGCCGCTCAATTTCGGAGATGGGGTTGAAGTCCTTCATCTCTGCTTCGTCGAAAGCTACATGGCCGATGAAAGCTGCGGGATTGTCGAGATCCTCGGCAACGGGGAGGAAGTCTGGGTGGTCCCACACTGCGTCACGCCGCTCGGTACCCACCGCTTCTTCTAAACGACGCCACAAATCCGCCGCTTCAGCTGCTTTCGGAGCTGACAAGCTGAGTCCGAGTGCGTGGGTGAGAGCATCCATCGCAGGAGAACCATTGGTGCGGAAGCTCTGCCATGCGGCGCCGACCATAGCGGCCTCAGGTACCCGTGAACTGAGAGAAGACTCGACAACATAGTCGACCCAACCTTCCACGAGTGAAAGGCTGGTTTCTAGACGCTCGCGTGCGTGCGCATTGGCAGATACCACCTGAGGGGAGAGATCCTCACCCTGCAAGCGGTTCATCATGTCCTGTAACGCCGCCGGATCATTCATCATCTCGGGGTTGAACTCGCGCGTCGCTTCTTCCATCTTGGAGTAGTCCAAGGACATGCCGGCTGCGAATTCTTCGACGTCGAGGATAAGCCGCTCAGCAAGCCATGGGACGTGCTGGAATAGGCGGTGATGGGCCGCTTCTCGTGCCGCGAGGTAGATGAGGGTTTCGCGCTGTTCAGCTCCCAGGGATTTGGCGATGGACTCAAGGTGCGCGGTGGCGATAGCTGCGGTGCGGTCGCCAGCGAGAGGCATGCCCCATTGCGTGGAGAGAACTACGCCTTTGGCTAATTCACCGAGCGTACGACCCAGCTGCATGCCAAAGTTCATGCTGTTGACCTGCTTCATAATGCCTGCCATGGGACCGAGTTGGTCGCGCATCTCTTCTGGCACTGCACCGAGAGAAGCTTCACCGAGTTTGTCGGCGAGGGGATTGACGATGCGTTTCCACGTGGGGAGTGTTTGCTCGAGCCATTGCGTCGGGCCGAAGGCAACTGAACCGGTAGCGCCTGCGGGTAATACGGTGGCCTCATCTAACCACAGTTCGGCGAGGCGAACTGCTTCGGCCACAGCCTGCGAATCGTGCGGACGGTGGTCGTTCCCGATGGTTTGGCGCGCAATGCGTTCGGCCATGGAGTAGTTCACGGGGCTGCCGGAATCGGAGTTGAGATCGCTGCCCATTCCGCTAAACATCGCGCCGAATTGGCTGAGGATGTCGCCGAGGTTGCCCCCGCTCACTCCTCCAAAGTGTCCACCCATGGATTGACCACCGGGGGCGCCACCGAAGAAGAATCCGAAGGGGTTGTCGCCGAAGGGATTGTTGTTATTATCCTTGCCCCGACGATCGTCGTCGGAGTCATCGTCCGAGTTGTGGAAGCCGAAGCCGAAGTTACTCATGCTTTAAACCGTACCTGTGAGTTCTGTGGCTGTGTGGAGTGGAAGTGTGCGCCCTGAGCGAACACGGGTAGTATCCATCGGGTGAGTTTTTGGAATCGACGCAACCGCACGGTCGTTTTAGGGGCTGTACCCGTTGTGGTGCTGCTCTCTTTGATCGGACTGCCGCGCATCCCTGGTACCGATATTGACCTGACGGTGCCGTATGCTGCGCAGGGAAAAGGTCCGACATTCAATACTTTGGGCGATTTCGAAGGTCGCCCAGTTGTCGAAATTACGGGTGCGGATGAGGATAAAACCACCGGCCATCTCAATATGACCACCGTATCGGTGCGCACAAACATGACTCTCGCGCAGGCGTTGGGGCGATGGCTGTTTACAGATGACACTTTGGTGCCGATCGAACAGGTCTTCCCTCCAGGCCAGTCAGAGGATGAAGTACAGGAAAAAAATGCCGCAGCGTTTTCCACTTCGGAGTCTAATGCGACCCTCTCTGCCATGAACTACCTCAAGCGGCCAGTGGAACCGATGGTGATGGATGTCAGCGATAAGTCGGCTGCCCAAGGCACAATCCACATCAACGATGTGGTGAAGAAGGTTGATGACGTGGATGTGAAATTACCGAGTGATCTGGCACGTGAGGTGCAGAAGCACAAACCTGGTGACACGGTCGCGTTGACCATTGAGCGGCAAAAGCGCATCGAAAAGATTGATGTTGAGCTTCAGAACAAACCTGAGGCGCTGCGCAAGCGAGGTGAGTCTGGTGATATTGCGTTCCTGGGCGTGACCACGGTGGCTCAACCTGCGGACGGCTTGCGTGTCAACTACAACCTCACCAATATTGGCGGCCCATCTGCCGGTTTGATGTTCTCTTTGGCCGTGGTGGATAAACTCAGCCCTGGCGAGCTCACAGGCGGCCAGTTCATTGCAGGGACGGGCACCATTGATGCCGATGGCAAGGTCGGCCCCATCGGCGGTATTACCCATAAGATTCGTGCCGCGCAGGATGCGGGCGCCAAAGTCTTTCTCGTTCCTGCCGACAATTGCTCTGAAGCTCTGAGCGCGGAACGCAACGGCATGGATCTGATTAAGGTCGATTCCCTTGAAGATGCCATCGGAGACCTTAAGAACTACACCAGCGGCAAGGATTTTGATACCTGCAGCTAAGGTTCCGTTTTCTGGTTCCGAAGCCGTGTAGTAGCCGTACCGAGGGAGTAGCTAGTCCCTCGGTAGCGCGCAACAGAGGGGATCGCTGTGCACGGTTAGCACGCAACCAAGGGCATCGATAGTCCGTGGGTAGGTAGCACAGCAAAGTTTCGGATTCTAGTCGCGTTCAAAAGTGGCGCGTAGCGTGGCGATGACACCGGGGGCGATGTCATCACCTCCCAGCAGCTCCACCTTGTCTTGCGCAAAAGGGTCAGCTGCCAGTTCGTCGTCCGTGGGACGCAGCTGTATCAGGGAACGTTCGGCGCCCGAGCCTGAGTCGTCCAGAATGCCTGAAAAGAGGCGAGCGGCGCGTGGGCTCGCATCTGCTCCCTCGGCAGAGTTCAGAAAGGTTATCTCCTGAGCGAGTATCGCTCCGACCACCGGTTCGGGCCATCGTATAGTGGCGATGAACTCCCCCAACTCCTCAGAGCCCGGTCGAATGTGTTCCGGGATGCCTTCCTGTACCACAAGGGCGAGGGGGTTGACGGTGGCGTCGTCAAAATTGGAGTCCATAGCGTCAGCAACTAGGGCGTGAGGAACCAAGCCGAATAACGTGGCGGGCCGGTCCCACCCCTCGGCATGGACGAAATCGACGGCCTCGCGTAGAGCAGCGTTGAGTACACGAATGTCGTGTAGATCCAGACTGCTAGTCACTTATTATCTCCCTCCGCCAGAAGTATTCGAGAAGTATTTATGTGCTCCAAAGAATTGTACGTATTGTGGAAGCAGTTTCCGACGACCACTCGGCCATTCAGGAGAGATCCCCGCCTTGAGTATGAAGCCACCCCCGCCACGTGGGGCCAAGAGCAATAAACCCACCACAGATCCGGCTCGCCGACCAAAAATCATTGGTACGCTAGCGGCACTTGTCGCCATCGCATTCTTCATTATCCCTGTGATCGTTTCCACATACGTGGATTGGTCCTGGTTCCACAGTGTTGAATACCAAGGAGTATTCATCAATGTGATAACCACCCGTGTTGTTCTTTTCCTTCTCTTCGCAGTGGTCGCGGCTCTCATCGTCTGGGGCGCGGCATTCGCGGCGTGGAAGACCCGCCCGGATGGTTTCGCGAGACTCGGCGCGGCCTCGTCCCCGTTGGATGAACTTCGACCGACGCTAGTAAAAAATCTCCGGCCGTTCCTCGTGGGTGTGCCACTGGTGATTGGACTGATCTCCGGCTTAATTGCACAGACCAACTGGCGAACCGCGCTGTTATTTGTCAACGGCCAACAGTTTGGTGTGCAGGATCCGCAATTCCATAAGGATCTGGGATTCTATGCATTTCATTTGCCATTCCTACAGTTGATTGTGAGCTCTTTCAGCATCTTGTTGCTCGTTGCGTTCTTCATCAACGGCATCGCCCACTACTTGTTGGGGAGCATTACCACGGGTAACCCACGCGTGGGGGAGAAAGCGCACGTTTCACCACAGGCACGGGTTCAGTTTGCCGTGATCGCGGGAATCTGGATGCTGCTCAAGGCGGTGGATTATTGGTTTGACCGTTATGCATTGATGAACAACCAGAAGGAGACCTTCACCGGAGCTTCCTATACGGACATTAATGCTGTGCTTCCAGCACAGATCATTCTGTTGGTCATTTCCATCTTCGTGGCAATTCTCTTCTTCGGCACGATCGTTCTGCGCGATCTACGCCTGCCGGCGTTGGCAGTGGCGTTAATGATTGGTTCCAACCTTGTTCTCGGTGTGGCGTGGCCGCTCATATTGGAACAGTTCTCTGTCAACCCGAACCGTGCGGAAAAAGAAAGTGAGTATATTTCGCGCAACATCGAGGCCACCCGTTATGCCTACGGTATCGGCGAAGACAAGGTGACCTATGAGCAGGACTGGGGTGCGGACTCGTCCAACGACGGCGCCAAGGAACGCCGGTCTATCGCTCAGGATGATGCAACGTTGTCGAACATTCGCTTGCTCGATCCCGAAGTATTGAGCCCCACGTTCACTCAGCAACAGCAGCTGCGCAACTTCTACGGTTTTCCTGAGGAGCTGAGCATTGACCGCTACGACGTCAACGGTAAGACCCGGGATTTCGTCGTGGCAGCGCGTGAGATCAACCCGAACTCCCTGACGGGAAACCAGAAAGATTGGCTGAACCGCCACACCGTCTACACCCATGGCAACGGTTTCATTGCAGCGCCAGCTAACAAGGTTGATGAGGTAGCCCGTGAGGCCGGCTCAGCGCGAGGCGGATTCCCCGTCTACACCCGCGCAGATCTTCAATCCAACGAGTCCGGTAAGCAGGGTGGGGAGCTGAAGGTCGATCTCAAGCAACCCCGGATCTACTTTGGCCCGCTCATTGCCTCGTCGGCGGATCCGAATACTGACTACGCGATCGTGGGAACCACAGGGCAGGAACCTGTGGAATACGACACGGACACTCAGAACTACACCTACACGGGCAAAGGTGGCTCTGATATTTCCAACTACGTCAACCGCGTGATGTTCTCGGCTCACTTTGAGTCCATGAACATGCTCCTCTCCGACCGGATTGGTACTAATTCGAAGATTTTGTTCGAACGCGATCCGCGCGAGCGCGTGCATAAGGTCGCCCCGTGGCTGACTACCGATTCTAAGACTTACCCCGTGGTAGTAGACGGACGCATCAAGTGGGTGGTGGATGGTTACACCACCCTGGAGAATCTGCCGTACTCCCAGCGGACATCCCTGACGGAGAGCACCTCTGACGCGCTCAACCCCGATGGTGTGAGCCAGAATCAGCTGGTGAACAACGATGTTTCCTACATTCGTAATTCCGTGAAGGCGGTGGTGGATGCCTACGACGGAACGGTTGATCTGTACGCGTTCGATGAAGACGACCCCGTGCTTAAGGCATGGCGTGGAGCCTTCCCGGGTGTGGTGAAACCACGAGATCAGATTTCTGACGAATTGATGGCTCACCTGCGCTACCCAGAAGACATGTTCAAGGTGCAGCGCGAGTTGATTGCGAAGTACCACGTTTCTGATCCAGGGGTGTTCTTCCAGAATGACGCCTTCTGGTCGGTGCCTTCCGACCCATCGGCGGCAGAGGATCGGCAGCAACTGGCACAGCCGCCGTACTACGTTGTCGCTACTGACCCAGAGACCGACAAGGCCTCTTTCCAGCTGATCACTCCGTTCGTGGGATTGCGCCGTGAATTCCTTGCGGCTCATATGACTGTGGCGTCGGACGCTCGGCATGCGAACTATGGAAAGATCCACGTTCGCGTGCTGCCAACCGGAACACAGACGCAGGGCCCGAAGCAGGCACAGGATACGATGATGTCTTCCGATGAGATCGCCCGGGAACGCTCCCTGCTGCAAGGGTCTAATAAACTGACCAACGGTAATTTGCTCACCTTGCCGGTCGGTGACGGACAGATTCTTTATGTAGAGCCGGTGTATTCACAGCGACAAGGCCAAGAGTCGGCCTTCCCTAAGCTCTTGCGCGTGCTGGTCTCCTATAACGGCCAAGTGGGGTATGCACCCACCATCGCCGAGGCGTTGAAGCAGGTGGGGATTGATCCATCAGCAGCGACCGATGTCCACGAAGCAGACGGTTCTGCGGTAGCTGGCGATAAGAACGACGCCGAGAACGGCTCCAGTAATGGCGATAAGAACCAGGGGCAAGGCTCTCCAACTAGCGGTAGCGCAACGGGCGGTTCCGATTCCGGTCCAGCTTCCGCACGTAACAAGCGTGTTCGGGATGCGATGGATAAGGTCAACAAGGCACGTGAAAGCGGAACGTTCGAGGAATTTGGCCGTGCGCTGGACGAACTGGATGCTGCGGTGAAGGATCTACAGGACTGAGAACAGGCGATTTCACTTTTCTAACACTGTGCGTTAGAGTGGTGGAGTCGCTGACAGAGAGTGCTACTCCTGTTATGCAACCACCGCGGGGTGGAGCAGCTCGGTAGCTCGCTGGGCTCATAACCCAGAGGTCGTTGGTTCGAATCCAGCCCCCGCTACTGAGTGAGAACCTCACCAGCAGAAATGCTGGTGAGGTTTTTTGCATTAATGGAGGTCACCGAGGTGCTATTGTCTCCGGGAAGGACAATACCCATGACTGATAAGTACCCCCCTCAGCACACTGTATATATCCACTCTTCGAAGGAAGTTAATGAGGCTCACGCCTTTCGAGCTGAGCATATGCTGGTAGGAAACCGGTAACCGGATGATAGCCTGCCACAGTGCACCACTGGCGAGGATTAGTGAGCCGGTGAGCATCAACTATCTTGCACTCGACTTGCGCATGTGGAAGATGCGTCGCGCAGACCGCACTGACTGCGGCGGTAAGCTCGGCGACCAGGCCACTATTATCGTTGTTTTTATCATTACACTCCACCGCTAGTGTGATGCGGTGCTGCACTGTTGGCTGTGCAACCAGTGTGTGCTCCACACCTATCCATGACACGCCGTGCAGCGCGCACCCACAAAGAGCGCGGCGTGCTACGGCTAGTGCGATTGCCTGGTCTGTAACACAGTGGCGCCAGGCTCCTAACGCTCGTGGCCACAGACATGGCAGTCTGCCAGACTGGTATTTCTGCACCGTGAGGCTGGTAGACGGCTGATCATCGACGCAGGACACCCCAACAGGAAAGTCCACCGAAGATTCTATGCCGAGGGCATCGAGCACATCGCATACGCCATGCGCGATACTGCCAGATGGTGCGTGCGCATCTACCTCAATGCTCACGAGCGGTAGGTTTACCGAGTCTTCCACCTTCGATACATAATTGGAGCGCACCGCGCGCACGACACGTGACATCCACCAGGCATCAGGAGAAAAACCCCAGGTGGCCAATGATTCCCAGAGCATCACATCCGTTGCCTGCGCAGCGAGCCCACCAGGATTAGTTTTAGAGCACTCGCGTTGGAGTCTAGCGATCATCTCATCTGGATTGAGATAACCACCACACTGGATACTGCGATCCACCAGTGTTTTCCCTGGGATGAAATGCTCTGCTTGGATTGTTCCGCTATCCGAATCACGGTGAAGAACCACTGCTGTGTGGGTGGGTGCAGTCTCGGGTGATGTAGTGACGTTGTGTAACGCTTCCGGGAAGGACTGTGGATTAAAGAGGTCTACACATAGCGGAATCTTATACAGATTGATCGGAGACTCTACAGCGTCTGGTTCATGGATGGTAGACGGGAAAATACGGTGCAATTTGATGGTGTGGAGTACTTCTCGGCAATCGATTGTGCTTCCAAGCACGGTCGCAAACGCCTGCGCTCGATCAACGAGGTGTTCGAGAGTCTCTTCGAAAAACAACGGGTCGCCTTCACACGCGTGCAGAGTGATGGCAGGGGTTGGTACGGGTGACGGGTTGGATACAGAGCAGTGCTCTCCGTCTTGATCCGATACGCTGTAGGCCAGACGTCCGTATGCAAGGGGGCTTTCTGGGTGTTGAGAGTTCGCAGCAAGATGCTTGACGTATTTCTGGGTGAGTTCCCGTACCACAGAACCTGTGAAATACTCACGTACGGCGAGAGCGAGCAAGCCTAGCGGTTCTGCTAGATCCCAGTGTGGAATATGGCGTGGTAGATCCTGCCCAGCTGGGGTTCCAGTCAGTGTGCGGACGGTAGCCAGCGTGGCTTCGGGACTGTAATCCCCATGATCATCGCGAAGATCGATAACAGCGAACGTCTGGTCTAGATCCCCAGGCTTTGTGATACATATGTCCTGGTGATACCTATAATCCAACGTTGTTTCGTCGCAGGGGGAACCGCCAAGTAGCCACTGTATGTGCGTGTGTTCGCGTTCGGCTAACACGAGGGCACTGGAAAAACCTCCAGCGCACCGGATCGATACTTTGCCTGGGGAGGCTCCAGGAGCCAACGATAATCCCTGGCTGCACCGCGGGATGGCTGACCCGCATGTCCAAGCTGCTACTCCCACCCATCGCGCATAGTCAGTAAAGGTCACCATACCCCCAGGCTACTTAGTGGGCTTGCAGTAAACAGTTTGAATATTCTGCTGCCTCCCTGGCCAGTCGCGTTCACCTATCACATCAACATCGGTTGTGTTTCGCCAACTGACCGGGTGTGCGGATTTATGACAATATGCGCGCGCCGTCACCCGGTTACCGCGCCCGCCGCCCGGGCTAATACTCTGCGTATTCGATGTGATGGTAACCCACGTGCCTACGCCCGTTTGCTGGGTTCCCAGAAAGCGGCAAGATCGACGCGAACGTTCGCACTGTTGCCGTTACCGTCGTTTTATCCAAAAATCCATGGGTAGGCACATCGGTGCCGGAAATGTGCGGGTTCTCAGCATGCCCATGTGGGCTGCAAATATGTATTGCCTTCCCTGAAGGAAGGTGTTCAGAGCGATTTAACGGTTGAGAGTACGATTCCAAGGTTAAGTCTGCGGGCACTTGCATGGGCTCAAATCCCTCGGGAAGGCCTTCGGGAAAAGTGGACTCGTCGACTAATCGCCATACTGAAGGCTTAGGTGGGGCAGGCGTGTCAGCTCGGGCGGGAGTAACCGCCATGGCCATGATCACCAATGCGCCTATTAGCTCTGTAGTTATTAAGATGCGTGATGGTCTACGCATCACAACTCCTCAACATTTGGTGGACATGCACGCCGCATTGCCTGGATGCAGCATGCTTAGCGTGGTTGCCCTCTTAATAAGAGCTCTATCTTGGACACTTCTTCTGTGGAAGCTACCATTTCTAGCTGGTAGGGCGCCAGTAGAACATCCAGGGGCGCACCTGGCACTCTTGGTTGTGTGCCCTGTTTGCTCAAATTTCTTTCATTTCGTCATGCGAGTCGCCGCTCAGCATGTCATGATTACCCCAGTGAACTCATCAGCGTTGCTCATGAGAAGAACCAGTGTTGTGTGTGAAGAAAGAGTGAGTACAACGTGAACGCTAACCCGCGCCGCATCGGGGCTGTCGTAGCTGCCCTAGCAATTTCCTTTGGTGCTATTACGCCTGCTCAGGCGGTTGATCTGGATGGTTTTGGCAAAATCGGGGTGCCGCCGATCGCCGGTGGTGAAGTCATTCCTGGGTATCCCATCCCGGTTCAGCACCCTGGTGCTCCTGTCCCACAGCCTTTCCCGGCTGATGCTTTGGTCGGCTACATCTCCGATATCAGTTCGCATGACTACGGGATTTATTACAGCGTCGTCGATGGTTTCAAGGATCTTCAGAAAAACCACCCTGAGGTCATGCATGAGAACCTTGAAAAGGTTGTGAAGATCAACAACGATGCCGCCTCCAATCCCGCGTTGATTCACCGGGCACAAATCGATGCCGCAGCTGATAAGGAGGGGTTGCTCTCTGCCTTTTCAGACGCGCTTGGTTCTGAACTAGGACAGTATTTCCGGGATGCGTTGAAGGAAAACCGCTTGCCGAAGACGGTGTTCTTATTTGGAAATGGGTATGGTGCACGCGCGGGTGGGCTGGCTTCTTCTACCTTCTTTGAGAAGGAAATTTTCGCCTATGACCGTCCTTTCAAGGCGGCCCCGGAGCGCATTAAACGTTATGAAAACGGTAAGGATAACTTCTACCGTGATTCCAAGTCCTTCCCATCAGGGCATACGAACCAGGCAACGTGGGTGACTACATTGCTTGCGTTGGCTATCCCGGAGCTCGGTCCCCAGCTTCTTGCTCGTGGTTCGGAGGCTGGTTACAACCGCCTGGTCATGGGAGTGCATTATCCGCTGGATGTCATGGGTGGACGCATGACCGGTACCGCCGCCGCGGCTGATCGCTGGAATGATCTGAGGATGCGCGCTGCCATTAAGCAAGCCGGCGAGGAAATTCGAAAGGAACTAGAGTGGCGCGCTGGCCGTCCGTTGTCCGAAGTGGTTGCCCACGACACGCCGTATCGTTCGACGACGCAAGCAGTAAAAGAGTACACCGAGCGGATGTCGATGGGCTTCGCGCCAGTCTATAAGACCGACGCACCGATGATCGTCCCGCAGGCTGCTCCTGACCTGCTATTACCATCGCATCCGACGTTGAATTATGCCCAACGCGCCTCTATTCTCCGTCAGACGGCCATAAAGTCCGGTTCTCCACTGGATGACCAAGGACCTCGGGGTTCCTGGCAGCGGCTTAATATTGCGGCAGCTATGGCCGCCAACGTGAAGGTTAACCCCGATGGAAGTGTGACCGTTATCTAGTTTTCGCGTTAAACTGCGTTTATTATTCCCTTAATACTCGCTACACTCCGTACTCACTCTTTTCATACTCACACTTCCCACACCCATCACTCTTCATACCGATATTTCTCACGCTCACTACTTTCCGTACTCGCTATTTTCATTGGTAGGGCCACATGCATCACTCTCAATCCACCTCGACAGATAAGTTGAGTGCCGTCACTCGTCGATCGTTTACCCGGCGAGGTATCGCCGCAGCGAGCATAACTCTTGCTCTTATAGACGGGGCTGCAATGGCGCCTACGGCTCAGGCTCTTCCCGGATCGTCGGAACCTACTATTTCTATCCCGGGTGCCGAAATGCTGTCGGGTAGCCGAGTGCCTGGTCATTACTTTCAGTCTCCAGTGGCTCCTAAGGAGCAGCGGGATATCCTGCCAAAGGCTTTAGTTGGTCCATCTACTCCAATTGCCGTTGGGGAGGGTATCTGTACAACAGCGGTGTCCGGGTACGATTCTGCGGGCAATAAGGTTGCTATCACTGCAGGTCACTGTGGGAAGGCTGGTGATCCTGTGTACTCTTTGGATGCGCCGTCTGCTGGCAGGATTGGCACCTATGTTCGCACGGGGCAGCCTGATTACGGGGTGATCAAGCTCGATGATGACGTGGTGCTGACGAATCACTACGGTGATGTCACCATCACTCAGCTCGGCGGAGCATTGCCAGCCGACAATACTCAAGTGTGTAAGACGGGTATCACTACAGGCACTACGTGCGGACCGAAGATCCGTATGGAAGGCCCGATGATCGTCGCCCACATGTGCGGTTCCAATGGTGATTCAGGTGCGCCTATTTATTCCGATCGGCGTTTGGTGGGCATTGTCAATGGCGGGGTGGGGCTTCTACCTAGCTGTTTGACACCTCTGCAAGGAGAGTTTCACGCTCCAACAGCGGGTGCCGATTGGAATGTGATACAGCGAGACCTGGATGCCCAGGGTGGGGTGGGCGCTGGGTTCCACCTGCCGTAGGGTTGTCGTTACGTAGAGTTCTGGCTTGTACCTATCCTGGGAGTTTTTGATGCTGTGCGCAGACCCTCCACTCGTAGGAGTCTGTGCGCAGTTTAGCCCAAGCGGCCGCGGCCGAGCTGCAGCAATGCTTTTGCGATTTGTACACCCTCGGCACCGAATTCTTCACGGAATTGGTTAATGATTGCCACTTCGCGGGTATATACCAACTTGGTGCCGCCGGATTCGCGGCGGGTTTTGCCGATCGCTTGTGATACTAAGGTCCGACGTTTTATGGCGTCGCGAATCACCTGGTCTAAGCGGTTGATTTCTTCGCGGTAGGATTGGATTTCTGCGTCGGATAGTGGGTCGTCCGTTCCAGAAGGCATGCGGACACTGAAATTGCCATCGCTCATGGTTAAATCATACGGCTAAACCGACGGCGAAAAATACTGGTTCACTGAATGAGTAGCCTCAGCTGAAGAGTAATGTCCTGCCCGCTGGGTAGCCTGGTTAGCTGGAAACCTTAGCTAACTAGAATCCCGGGTAGCAGAAGCCTGAATAACTAGTATCTCGGGGATCTAGGACTAGTATCCCGTGTAGCTAGGGTCGTGAGTAGATCACAACTCTTAAAGATGGAACTTGACTGGGAACCAGATGAGGTGCCCGGGTGATCCGCTCACGGGGAGACATCCATCCCGATGCTCCCCGGCGACTATTGGTGTTTGGGAGACATCCATCCCGATGCTCCCCGGTGACTATTGGTGTTAAGGAACGACGAGGAGACCATGCAGAATTCCGAAGACCAGCTCAACCTCTTTTCGGAGTTCCCAGACCTCCCTCTACCTGACGCTCCCGTGGATGAAGTACCACCGCCTCCTGAAGATGAACTTCCACCTGAGGGGTATGAAGAGCTTGTGGCTACGATGTACGAACCAAGGTCAGAGGCAGCCTCTCAAACGCGGAGCTTGTCTACCGCGCAGAACCCGAAAGTAGGCGGTACGAGTCTGCTAGAAGGCCTGAACCATCAGCAAAAAGCAGCCGTTGAGCACCAAGGCTCGCCGTTACTCATCGTTGCGGGAGCTGGTTCCGGTAAAACCAGCGTGCTCACTCGTCGCATCGCGTATTTGCTCCACAACGGTGTGGCTCCATGGGAAATCCTCGCCATTACCTTCACCAACAAGGCCGCTGCGGAAATGCGCGAGCGTGTGATGGATCTCGTGGGGCCGCAGGCAGAGCGCATGTGGGTGTCCACCTTCCACTCCATGTGTGTGCGTATTCTGCGCGCGAACGCGCACCTCGTCCCAGGGCTCAACAGCAATTTCACCATCTACGACTCTGATGATGCGAAACGTTTGATCACCATGGTCATCAAAGACCACGATCTGGATCTCAAAGAATTTAGTCCGCGTGGGACACTCAGCATCATCAGCAATTGGAAAAACGAGCTGATCAGCCCACAAGAGGCTCTGGACGATGCGCACAAGGAAGGCAACCACCATCGCACTACCGTGGCTCAGCTGTTCAAGGACTACCAGTCTCGCCTTCGCGGAGCTAATGCCGTGGACTTTGACGACCTGATCGGAGAGGTTGTCTCCATCCTGCACAGTAATCCGGAAGTTGCGGAGCATTACCGACGCCGCTTCCGCCACGTCCTCGTCGATGAGTATCAAGACACGAACCATGCCCAGTACGTACTGGTCAGCACTTTGGTGGGGAAGGGGACAGGCATGGCGGAGCTATGTGTGGTGGGTGATGCAGATCAGTCCATCTACGCTTTTCGTGGGGCGACGATTCGAAATATCGAAGAGTTTGAGCGGGATTACCCCAACGCCCACACGATTCTGCTTGAACAAAACTACCGCTCGACTCAGACCATTCTTTCGGCGGCGAATGCGGTGATCGAGCGCAATCAGGGGCGTCGCCCTAAGAAGCTGTGGACCGACGTGGGCGACGGTGAGCTCATCGGAGGTTATGTTGCCGATAATGAACACGACGAAGCACGTTTTATCGCCGAGCAGATCGACGATCTAGTGGACAATGAAGGCTACAACTACCGCGATATCGCCGTCATGTATCGCACCAACAACGCCTCCCGAGTCCTCGAAGACGTGTTGGTTCGCAGTGGGCTTCCTTACAAGGTTGTGGGCGGAACGCGTTTTTACGAGCGCATGGAGATACGTGACATAGTGGCCTACCTCAAAATCCTGGATAACCCAGAGGATACGGTTGCGTTGCGTCGAATTATTAATACCCCGCGTCGCGGTATCGGAAACCGGGCGTTGGCGCAGGTGACCGTGCATGCCGAGAACCAGAATATCTCGTGGAGTGAAGCGCTAACTGATGCGGCTGAGGGGAAAGTGCCACTGCTGTCGGGACGTGGGAAAAACGCCATTGCTCGCTTCCTGGAGATGATGAAGAGCCTCCGCGCAGAAGTAGAGAACTCGCAGATGCATAGCAGCGATGGTTCCGATCTGGGGCTACCAGATCTTGGTGCAGTGATCAATGCTGTCCTCGATATGACGGGGTACAAGGCGGAACTGGAGAAGTCCAACGATCCGCAAGATGGCTCCCGCCTGGATAACCTCAACGAACTCGTTGCGGTTGGTCATGAATTCAGCCAAGAGGCAGCCAACCTCAAAGCATACGTAGAAATGCCGGGCACTACCGCTGATGGCGAAACTGGTGATGACGCGGAAGCCAACCGTTTATTGGGAGAGGGGGAGGCACCCTTAGGTTCTCTGCAAGCATTTTTGGAACGAGTGAGCCTCGTGGCGGATGCGGATCAAATCCCTGCGGAAGAACAGGACATGATTACCCTCATGACCCTCCACACCGCGAAAGGGCTTGAGTTTCCTGTCGTATTCCTCACCGGTTGGGAAGATGGACAGTTCCCGCATATGCGCGCCCTCAGTGACCCCGCTGAGCTTTCTGAGGAACGTCGCCTAGCGTACGTGGGCATTACCCGAGCGAAACAGCGGCTATTTATCTGCCGAGCTGTCACACGATCTGGCTGGGGGCAAGCAGTGAATAATCCGCCATCGCGTTTCCTTGCCGAGATACCAGAAGAACTCTGGGAGTGGATTAGGGAAGAGCCCAGTTTTGGCGCCGGGTGGAATTCCGAGAGCTTCAGTGGACCTCACGCCTATGGTGGAGGCGCTCATGCCTACGGTGCGAGCGGAACAGTTGGCTACGGATACAATTCACAGCCCTTGTATCGCAACGGTGGTCAGCCAAAGACTAAGCCCGTCTCTGGTAGTGCGGCGCCTCGGAAGGGTGGAAAAGCTCTCGAGCTTGAAGTGGGAGACCGCGTCAACCACGATAAGTATGGTTTAGGGACCGTGAAGTCCGTGGACCGTGTGGGCACACACGCAACGGCGATGATCGACTTTGGGGGTTCCGGAACAGTGCGCCTGATGTTAGTGGGCGGGCTGCCCATGGAAAAACTCTAGGTGAGTAACGCTGAGGGTTGGCAATTCGGCGTTGGTAATCCGCCATGTCAAAAACAAAGGTTCCCGAAAGACAAAAGGTTCCGAAGACAGAGGTCGCCGAAGCCCCTCGGCAATAACAAACCCTAGGAGCGACACAGCTCCTAGGGCAAAGGCGTGGGTAAACCGGGGCAAAAGCGTAGGTAAACCCAGTAGCGAGGCGGAACGTTACACCTGGATACCGTGAGCCGCCAACCACGGCACAGGATCTACTGGAGTAGTTCCATCTGGGTGGATTTCGAAGTGAAGGTGAGGGCCGGTGGAGAAACCGAGGTTGCCCATACCAGCAATCTTTTGCCCGGCTACCACGCGCTGTCCAACTGAGACATCCAGGGTAGACATGTGGCCGTAGACGGAAACGGAACCATCGTCGTGGCGGATTCGGATCCACTGACCAAAGCCGGATGCTGGACCAGAGTCGATGACCGTGCCGGACATGACAGCCAAGATGGGAGTACCGATGGCGTTAGCGATGTCAATGCCGTTGTGCATGGTGCCCCACCGAGGCCCAAATGGGGAAGTGAGAGTGCCTTCTGCTGGCTTGGCAGCTAGCGGGGCGCGGGCGGCCTGGTCAGCGACCGCGCGGGCATTTGCAAAGCGCAGAGCAGACTGAAGCTGATCGGACAAACCGGAGATCGGAGCCTTCTGGGCAACTTCGAGAATCTGCGGTGCTTCGGAGGAAGAAGTGGAAGGAGCTGCAGCGGAGTTTTCCCCCTGAGCCAAGATGGTGGTATCGGCAGCCAGATTAATCTGCTTATTCTCTTGCTGGGCGCCAACGGTTGCGCCTGCTGCCCCGGCGGAGGTTACGGCGGTGGCTGCAACGGCGGCCAGAGCGAAGCGGCGCTTAGCGGAGTTGTCCTCTTTGCGGTGGGCACCAACGCGACGCTCTCCAGAGATGTTCTGCACGATGAGTTACCTTTTCGTCGTTTTCTTCCCGGGCCGTTTTGTGACCACTTTGTTATCAACGCGATGTAACACTAGTGGTTTGTAACGATTTGGGCAACTAGTTTGAATCGAAATGATTGCGCGTCGCGGAGGTTTTTTCTGCTGTGGAGTGGAGATCCAAGACGAAAAAATGCTAAACCCCAGTTCATCACGCATAATTACTAGCGGTTGTGAGGGTTGAAGAAGTGCTTTCGCATGACCCTATCGAGGGGTTCAAGTTGCGCTTGAAGGTTTGAGGTGTTGTGCGGAGAACGAAAGAAAGAGCCAGCTACATCGTGTTCCAGTATGGTCGCGCCACACCCCGAACCGCGAGTCACAACCCCGTGACTTCCGCTATGGAAGGCACAATGGGTTGCGTGAATAACCCATCAGCGCGACGTCCGTCTACCTCTCGTCGGCGAACCAAGTCGACGACACGCAACACACAGCAGGCCAAGCCGGAGCATAGTGAGTCCTCTGAGCAGCGCTTCGTCGATGAACGCCACGGTGAAGGCCGTTCAATCAAGGCTGCGTCGAACAAGGCGTCGGATTCGGCTGCAAGAAAAGCGCCGAGAAAGACACCGAGAAGGACATCGGGAAAAACGTCTGGGGAGGCTTCATCGAAAAAGGCTTCATCGAGGAAAGCTGCGTTGGGTAAGACACGAACTGCGGCTGCCGCTAACCAACAGTGGCAGAAGTGGAAACCCCACGTACAGCGCTTCGCCCTCCCATTGCTAATCAACTATGGAGTAACTCTCGGCATCATCATTGCTATTGCGGTGGTTGTGGGCGTGGGGGCTGGTTTTTCTCGGGTTCCAGCAACTATCGGTTCCTTATGGATGGTCCTTAACCTCGGAGCCCTGGAGATGACCGGTGCAACACTGGGATTCTTACCGCTACTGCCAGCGATGATCATGGTCTGGGTGTATTCACGACGCGCCACGAGGATACTGGGAACCAAAGTTAGTGTGCTGGATTTACGAGCGTTCGTGGCGCTGAGTTTGGTCATTCCCACGGTTCTCACTCTGGTGGCATGGTTGATGTTGTGGGATGCATCTAGGGTGTTTGATATTGCCGCCCCAAATGTTGTTGAGGCATTGGTCTCTACTGTGTTGGTGAATGGTGCGGCCGTGGTTATCGGCATGCGTCCACGGATTTGGCGTGCCTTACTGCTCCGGCGGGATATGCCGACGTGGCCGGTGGAGGCCTTTCGCCTGGCTGGCTCTTTCTTGGGATGGATGTTCCTGGTGGGTATGGTTGCGTCGCTTGTGTACGCAGCGACCAATTACAAGGCTGTGTTGGCTACGTATGACATCACTAACGACTTGATGGGTGCCCTAGGATTGACGATTCTGGCGTTGATGTACGTCCCGAATATCGCGATTGGCGCTATGGCTGTGTTGCTCGGTGGCGAATTCCATATCGGTAACGCGGTGTTCAGCCTGTTTAGT
This sequence comes from Corynebacterium anserum, assembly GCF_014262665.1. NCBI lineage: Bacteria > Bacillati > Actinomycetota > Actinomycetes > Mycobacteriales > Corynebacteriaceae > Corynebacterium > Corynebacterium anserum. The sequence goes on along the minus strand of NZ_CP046883.1, from coordinate 1,668,209 downwards.
TCCACGAATGTGAGCTTGCCACCGCTTCCGATTCTGGCTGCTATTCCTAATCAGACGCTCTCTGGTGGGCCATTTTTCTTGGCGATTCCAGCGATCGTGTCGTTGGTCGTGGTTTTTCGTTTTGTGAAATCCCGCGGCTTCATCGAGTCTCCTGTTGCCATGTCCGTGGGAGCGGGGGCTAGTGTGGCGCTGCTAGGCTTTTGCCTCGCGTGGTTGTCTGGCGGCAAGCTGGGAGTGTATGGAAGCGCGGGGGCGTTGGAATGGTTGTGCGCTGCGGAAGTGGCGGCGTGGCTCATGCTTCCGGCTTTGGTTGTGATGTTTTGGGTCGCTCGAGCTGGGCGTACGGTAGTTGAGGATGTAGACGTGGTTCGACCTTCTTCGACCGACGCCACGGATGAGTCTCAAGGTGAACCCAAGACTGCAGATGAGCGCAAAACTGTAGACGAACCCAAGACTGCAGACGAACCTAAGGGCGTCAACGAGCCTAAGGGTGAACCCAACGCCACGGAGGGAACTGAAGTAGATTCAGAGTCGGTGGAAAACGATACCGAGGGTGCCGATGCGCGCACCGAGGAGGACGACAAGTGAAAGTCGTGATTCTCGCCTCAGGAACGGGTACGCTCCTGCAGGCAGTGATCGACTCTGCAGATGAGACCATAGACATTGTGGCAGTGGGGTCCGATCGCCCCTGTCAGGCTCTCGAGAGAGCAGAGGCAGCGGGGGTACCTACTTTCTGCGTGGAATACATGCCGAAGGTGACGGATCGTGAAAAGTGGAACCGCACGCTGAGTGAAAAAATCGCAGAGTTTGATCCGGATTTAGTGCTGAGCGCAGGCTTTATGCGCATCATCGGCCCAACAGTTGTGGAGCGTTTTGCCCACCGCATTATCAACACCCACCCAGCGCTCCTACCGTCCTTTCCCGGCGCGCACGCGGTCGCGGATGCGCTCAATTACGGGGTTCGCGTTACGGGGTCTACAGTTCATGTTGTGGATAGTGGCGTCGATACCGGACCCATTGTGGCTCAGAGAGCAGTTCCTGTGGAACCCAACGACACCGTAGAAACCCTCCATGAACGCATCAAGACAGTGGAACGCGCGCTCCTTGTCGAGGTGCTCCGCGATATCGCGCAGCATGGACTCACCATTGATGGACGAAAGGCTTGGATAGAGCACCCATGACGGATAACAACGGTCGCAAGCATATTCGACGTGCCCTGATCAGTGTTTACGACAAAACCGGACTGGAACAGCTGGCCACAGGCCTGCATGAGGCGGGCGTGAGCATCGTTTCCACCGGTTCTACCGCCTCTAAGATTGCCGCCGCGGGCGTGCCGGTGACGGAAGTTGAGCAGCTCACCGGCTTTCCGGAGGTTCTCGAAGGGCGCGTCAAGACCCTGCATCCGCGGGTTCATGCCGGCATTTTGGCCGATACTCGCAAAGCGGATCATTTGAAGCAGCTGGAAGAACTGGACGTGGAAGCGTTTGAATTGGTCGTGGTGAACCTGTATCCATTCACCCAGACCGTCGCCTCTGGGGCTGATTTCGATGCATGTGTGGAGCAAATCGACATTGGCGGGCCCTCCATGGTTCGGGCGGCAGCTAAGAACCACCCATCCGTAGCGGTCGTCGTCGATCCTGCCCGGTATGACGATGTTGTTGCTGCGGCAAAAGGTGGAGGCTTCACCCGCGCAGAACGCACTGCGTTGGCAACGGAAGCGTTCCGTCACACGGCTTCTTATGATGTCGCTGTAGCTGAATGGATGAGCCAGGAAATCGCTGAGGAGACAGAGATCTTCCCGGAGTGGATTGGTGCGACTTATGAGCGTTCGACCATCCTGCGTTACGGCGAGAACCCTCATCAGGCTGCTGCTTTGTACTCCGCAGGCACTGGTCTAGCAGGAGCAAAACAGTTCCATGGCAAGGAGATGAGCTACAACAACTACACCGATTCCGATGCTGCATGGCGCGCAGCCTGGGACCATGAACGTCCGGCTGTGGCCATCATCAAGCATGCTAATCCCTGTGGTATCGCGGTGTCGGATGAATCCATCGCAACGGCGCACAGGCTGGCTCATGCCTGTGACCCCATGTCAGCCTTTGGCGGTGTCATCGCGGTGAACCGTGACGTGACCGTTGAAATGGCTCAGCAGGTCGCCGAAATCTTCACTGAAGTTATCGTGGCTCCCGGTTATGAAGAAGGTGCTGTGGAGGTGTTGAGTCAGAAGAAGAATATCCGCATCCTCCAAGCCGACGCGCCACAGGGCGCTGAGAAGCAGACCGAGCGCCGCGAGATTTCCGGTGGCTTGCTCGTACAGGAGCGCGACGTTATCGACGCCCGGGGAGATAACCCAGCGAACTGGACTTTGGCCGCTGGTGAGGCGGCCGACGAAGCAACACTCGCTGAGTTGGAGTTCGCATGGCGTTCTGTACGAGCCGTGAAGTCCAACGCCATTCTATTAGCGAAGGACGGTGCTACCGTGGGCGTCGGTATGGGGCAAGTCAACCGTGTCGATGCCGCTAAATTGGCTGTTGAGCGAGCCAACTCCCTGGCTGGAGATGAAGAACGTGCGAAGGGTGCGGTTGCCGCCTCGGACGCATTTTTTCCATTCGCTGATGGTTTTGAGGTGCTGGCCAATGCGGGTGTGCGCGCTGTGGTACAGCCTGGCGGTTCGGTTCGCGACGCAGAAGTTATCGAAGCTGCTAATAAGGCTGGCGTGACGATGTACCTGACTGGGGAGCGCCACTTCGCTCACTAAGCTTCGTCGTGGGATGGCGACCCGCCTCAGTAAGGGTGAAGTGTGCAGAACATTTAAACCCGAGGCGTGGTAATGCCATAATGATTATGGCTCAAGGGCTCTCATGCTCTTACGGTTATGCAGGCGTGATGAGGAGATATAACGTGGACGATACTAATCCGGGAAACAAGCCGCTTGAGGGCGCGCCACGTGATCAGCAGAAATTTTCTGGCTCCAAGCAGCCTCAGCCACCACAGTATCAACGTGCTCCTCAGCAACAGCCCAACTATCCCACCCAGCAACTGGGATTAGGATCGCAGGGACCACAGGGGTCTCATCAGCAGCCCGGTTCTCCTCAGCAACAGTGGGGGCCTGGCCCGCAGGGGCCTCGTCAGCAGCCCGGTTCTCCTCAACAACAGTGGGGGCCTGGTCCACAGGATCCACAGGGTTATCAGGGTCAGTTTCAACAGCAGAGACAGTATCCACAACAAGGTCAGTTCCAGCAACAGAACAGTCAAAAGTCTAAGGGTGGGGTCATTGCAGCCGTGGTGGCAGTGGCAGCTCTCCTCATCATTGGCGTCTTAGTATTTGGGATTACGCAAGCGGGGTGGTTCTCCTCGAACTCTTCCAACTCAGCTGCTTCTTCGACGGAGGCACAGGATTCTTCCGCTGCCGGTGGATCTACCGGAGATAGCGATCTGACTTCTGAGTCAGATGGCGGTGATACATCCACTTCCGAGGAATCCTCTGCTCGTCCTAAATTCCCGGATATGCCGAGCAATGCAGTACCGGCGAATGACGCGGCCGCCGCTGGTAAGCCAGCCGGTGATTTCAACAATGTTTACATTGGTTCGAGTGTCACTTCTAAGGAATTCGCTCGCGAAGTCCGCGATACTTTCGTGGACGAGTGGATGTCTCATGAGAAAACCAATACCACCATTGATGTTTACAGTCCTGTGACCCATCAGAATTATTCGATGAAGTGCGTAGACAACAACAGCTACGTCACATGCACGGGTGGAAATAACGCCATTGTGTACATCGCATAGAGATCGTAGAGAGAACTGGTGGCGAAACTACTGATGAACAGACGTACTATTGCGGCGTGCTTAGCTATGTGCATGACCATGGGGGTATCAGCCTGCACAATCGGCGATGTTGAAAACTCCCGGTCCGGGCACGGGGATGCAACGAGTTCTCAAGACTCGGCGTCGAAGGATAAGGGGAAGAAAAACGATAGCAACGGGCCGCAGCCGACAACCTCGGATAGTGCGTCAGACAAGTCGAAATCCCAGTCGGACAAAGGTGCCTCCAAAGGCGAGCTAGCAAGTTTGTTGGTGCCGGGGACCTCCATCGCTGTTGACGGTGTGGGTGAGGCTGGAAGTGTGGGCATCCCTGCTTGGTCTACTTCGAAGGTTCCCGTAGCCATCGCCGCGCTGCGCCACGATCCCTCCAATGCCCGCTACATCAACGCAGCGATCTCCCTATCTGATAATGCTGCGGCCGAAGCCATGTGGTCATCCATGGGAGAGCAAGCTGGACCTCTCACCCAGGCTGTCCTAGTTGAAGGTGGCGATAGAAGTACCCAAGTCAATACGGTGGTCACCCGGCCAGGTTTTACTCCCTTCGGACAAACGCAATGGGCTTTGAGCGATCAGGTACATTTTGCTTCACAACTGCGCTGCATTAAGGGATCAGAAACTATCGTGCAAGCCATGGGAGAAGCAAGCGGCCAGGCATATGGCCTTGGTACAATCCCCGGCGCCATTTTCAAGGGAGGATGGGGCCCGGATCCATCGGGTTCCTATGGCGTCCGGCAGTTTGGTTTGGTGCCAGCGGGTGACGGGTACGTGGCCGTGGCCATTGCCGCAAACTCCACAGATGGCAGCTACGAAGGCGGGCAGGCAATGCTCACTAAGGTTGCCCATAAACTGCAGGCACAGCTTGATCAGTTCCCTCAAACCCAGTGTTGAGGGAACGAGGTGGAAGAAATCCTTGGTGGCGATGCCTAAAAGGTTTGCTGGGTGAATTGCGGCCCTGATCTCGGACGTGGTGTTACTGAGCTCGTGCACCGCGCAGCGGGCCGGGGATATCGGCGCAGCAGACCAGGCAGAAAACCCCACCGAGATTCAAGACACGCGGGTTTAGGATCCCGGCGAGGTTTATCATTCGCGATCTGCCTTTTCGGATCGGATGGCGGCCGGTGACGGCACTTTTCAGGTTGTCCACAATGATGCTCTCAGTGAATTCCTAGTGGACAACACGGCTGTAGCCGTAGACAGTATGGGGGAGTATGGTTCGTACACTGCCCCGGCATGGTCGACCACAAAGGTTCCAGTAGCTATCGCGGCGGTGCGTAATGACCCCAATGCTGTTGCTTATATCGATGAGGCGATCGCAGCCTCTGATAACGACGCAGCAGAGGCGTTATGGAACTCCATGGGATCGCGAGCAGATGTATTGACAAATCAGATTCTCCGAGAAGGAGGCGACTACACCAGGGTATTTCATGCAGGATCTTTGAGCGATGACTCCCTAGCTTTCGGTGAAACCCCGTGGAACCTTTCAGATCAGGCACGTTTTGCTTCGAATCTGCGCTGTATAGCCGATCATCAATCGGTGGTGAATGCCATGGCTGCCCTGAATAATGGACATGACTATGGGTTGGGTCTCATCCCGGGAGCGATCTTCAAGGGTGGTTGGAGTGGATAATGAAACCGGTGTGTACAGTGCCCGTCAGTGTGGTCTGATCCCCACGAGTGATGGTGGTTGGGTTGCGGTCGCGATATCTGCTGAGTCTTCAGATGGCGCCTATGAATCCGCTCAGCCCCAGCTCAATGAGGTTGCGCAGAGATTGATGGTTAAGGTGGACGAATTGCCTCGGGCGAATTGCTAGGGGCATGGGCTAAAGATGAGGGGATCAGACACTTATTCTCATATGTCTAATGAGGTGCGATTAGTACGGGAACAGATGTAACCAACCTTTTGTTTTCGGAAAGAAAATGCAGGTTGATGAACTGTTGCGTTACGATCCTATGAAATCCGGGGCAAATTCTTTCGGTTAACTGTAGTTAACCTGTAGCATCCTGTGCATGGCAACGACCTATTTGGCTGATCCGGATACTACTGGCATGTCCTCTCGTGCGGCAGCGAAAGCTCAGAGGCGGGTGGAGCTCCTTCGTGCTTCGGCGAGAATCATGGCCGAAAAGGGATTCCATGCGATGCGTCTGGAAGATTTGGGGGAGGCTGTTGGCGTTTCTGGTCCGGCTGTGTATCGGCATTTTTCGGGTAAGGAGGAGATCCTCAATGAGTTAATGACGGGCGTCTCGGAGCACTTGTATGAAGAAGCGCAGCAGATCCTCTCGGGGATCGGTGATCCGCGTGAGCGTTTGGAGATTCTCATTGATTTTCATACGTCTTTCGCTCTGGAGCAGTCCGAGTTGATTCGTCTGCATAATAGGGAGCTCTTTCGCATGGGGGAGGAGGGGCACAGTAGGGTGCGCGCGGCTCAAGGGCACTACCTGGCTTTGTGGGCCGATGCCTTAGAAGAACTGGGCCCACCGTATGCCGGTGATGGAGCGAAGATTGCTGCCCAGCTGGTCATTGGTTTGATCAATGCGGCGGAGTATCTGAATACGAGGGTTGGGGCCGCTCTGCTTCGACGTCAAGTGATCCTCTCTGCGCGCTCTGCTTTGGGCTTGCGCTAGTTCTTACCGTGGGCGAGTGCGATCTGCTGTGTGGTCGCGCTCGCTCTTTCTGTAGGTGCGAATGCCTTGATTGGGTGGGGAAACCACATGCTGCTCATCGTCGGGTGATGATGAGTTTGTCACTATTGAGGGGTGGGGTGTGGGGCGGTGGGGTCTTTATGTCCCGTGCATTACCCGAAAGGGGGAGTCTACGAGCAGCTATTTCTTGCGCAAAACAAGTTTTTCTTTGAGATGTTCCGTTTTCTCTTCCTTTTGGTTGTGCTTCATATTACGGTGTGATGTAGACCACACGGTTAATAGCCACTAACTGAAAGAGGGAGTGTGTGACCTATGGCCTCACAGGTTGAGACCTGCGCTGCATCCCATCGTGAACTCGTCGCTGAATTACGCGAGCGCCTCGAACGAGCCGCACAGGGAGGGGGAGGCGCAGCACGAGAGCGTCACGTGAGTCGAGGAAAATTGCTGCCACGTGATCGCATTATCAATCTGCTGGATCCGGGCAGCCCCTTTATGGAAATTGCCCCTCTTGCCGCAGAAGACATGTACGGAGGAAAAGCCCCAGCGGCGGGGATGATTGCCGGCGTTGGTTTAATCCACGGCCGGCTGTGCATGGTGGCCGCGAACGATGCCACAGTATCGGGCGGAACCTACTATCCGATGACGGTTAAGAAACACCTTCGCGCGCAGGAGATCGCAGAGGCCAACAACTTGCCCTGCATCTACCTCGTGGATTCTGGTGGAGCAATGTTGTTGCAGCAAGACGAAGTTTTTCCAGATCGCGATCACTTTGGCCGCATCTTCTACAACCAAGCGCGGATGTCCGCCAAAGGCATCCCACAGCTCTCCGCGGTGATGGGATCCTGCACTGCAGGCGGTGCGTATGTTCCGGCTATGTCCGATGAAACGGTCATTGTTGAAAACCAGGGCACCATCTTCTTGGCCGGACCTCCGCTGGTCAAGGCCGCTACTGGCGAGGACGTCACTCCTGAAGAACTAGGCGGCGGTGCCATGCATTCACGCATCTCCGGCGTGTCTGATCACCTAGCCTGTGATGACAATGATGCGCTGCGTCGCATACGGCAGATCGTCGCCACGCTGCCAGAAAGCAAACCAAGCCCCTGGCTAAAGAACGACCCCGTAGATGCTCCTCGGCCACAGACCGATCTTTATGACATCGTGCCGACTGATCCCAAGATCCCCTACGACGTTCACGACCTCATCGACACTGTCGTGGATGAGGGGTCCATCTCGGAATTTAAGAGCGAGTACGGCACCTCTATCGTCACCGCTTTCGCGCGCATTGAGGGCCACGCGGTGGGAATCATCGCCAACAACGGTGTGATCTTCGCTGAAGCTGCGGTGAAAGGTGCACACTTCATCGAACTATGCGAACAGCGCCACATCCCCCTGGTCTTTTTCCAAAACACCACTGGCTTCATGGTGGGACGGCAATACGAAGAAGGGGGTATCGCTAAACACGGTGCGAAAATGGTCAACGCCGTTGCCACAGCTTCCGTACCGAAACTCACCGTCGTCACCGGGGGAGCCTTCGGTGCCGGCAACTATTCGATGTGCGGCCGAGCTTATACACCCCGCTTCTTATGGATGTGGCCCAATGCGCGCATCTCCGTCATGGGTGGCCCGCAAGCTGCAATGACGTTATCGACTGTACGGCGTGCACAGATCGAACGGTCGGGAGGTCAATGGTCTGCCGAAGAACAAGAAGCCTTCGAGGAGCCGATCCGCGCAATGTTCGAAGAAAGATCCACGTGCTGGTATTCCACTGCCCGCCTCTGGGATGACGGAGTTATTGATCCAGCAGATACACGTCGCACCCTGGCTATGGCTCTGGACGTGTGTGCACAGGCGGAACGCCGTGAAACGGGCTTCGGTGTATTCCGCATGTGACTCGTAGCGTGAGTGACCAGATTCAGCAGAAACAAGAAAGAGTGTGAAACCCCAGTGAACGCACCCACAAGGATCGGCACCGTCCTCGTCGCAAACCGCGGTGAAATTGCCGTACGTGTAATCAAGACCGTCCACAAGATGGGTCTACAGGCCGTGGCTATCTATTCTGATGCTGACAGGTGTGCACCACACGTGACGCTCGCTGACAAAGCGGTACACGTCGGTCCCGCGGCAGCTGCCCAGTCTTATTTGGATATCGATAAGGTCATGACTGCCGCTCACATCTCCGGGGCAGATGCCATACACCCTGGTTATGGATTCCTGTCAGAAAACGCAGCCTTTGCCAGACGTTGCGAAGACGAAGGCATCGTCTTCATTGGCCCACCGGCTTCTGCGATCGACAAGATGGGTGACAAAATCACTGCTCGTTCCACTGTTGAGTCCAGAAACGTCCCCACAGTTCCAGGCATTTCCCGCCCCGGACTCAGCGACCAAGAGATCATTGATGCGGCGCCAGAGATCGGTTTTCCAGTTCTCATCAAACCCTCGGCTGGTGGTGGTGGTAAGGGGATGCATCGCGTAGAGACCGCGGAGGAACTGCCCCAGGCTCTGGTGTCAGCTCGACGCGAAGCGGCTAGCTCCTTTGGCGACGACACGTTATTCCTCGAACATTTCGTGGATACTCCCCGTCATATCGAGGTTCAGATCGTGGCCGATTCTCATGGCAACGTTATTCATCTGGGAGAGCGCGAATGTTCCCAGCAACGCCGTCACCAAAAGGTCATTGAGGAAGCTCCTTCCGCTTTGTTAGATGAGGCGACCCGCCAAGAAATCGGAGAGGCGGCATGCGATGCTGCACGGGCCTGCGGTTATCGCGGTGCGGGCACTGTGGAGTTCATTGTTTCCGCACGGCAACCTGAGCGTTTCTTCTTCATGGAGATGAACACCCGTCTCCAAGTGGAACATCCGGTGACTGAAATGGTGACCGGAGTGGATCTCGTAGAGTGGCAAATCCGGGTTGCGCGGGGTGAGGAACTACCACTGACACAAGAGAAGATTCGCCTCAACGGACACGCTGTGGAGGCACGCATCTATGCTGAAGACGCTGCTGGGGGTTTCCTACCAACCGGAGGAACCATCACTTCCTTAACGTGGCCACGTGGAGCAGGGGTGCGCGTAGATTCTGGTGTCAACGTTGGCCAACACATCGGTTCTGATTATGACCCGATGCTGGCCAAACTCATTGCCTGGGGGGATAACCGTGAACACGCGCTCCAACGCCTTGATGCTGCCCTAGGAACAACAGTGGTGGATGGCCTGGTCACCAACGTGAACTTCAACCGGTTTCTCATTAACCGCCCGGAAGTTATTGCCGGCGATTTAGATACTGGCCTGCTCGACCGCATATGTGGGGAGTACTCCGACCCGCCCACACCGGACGCCGCCTGGGGGCTGGCCGTCCTGAACCGAGCGATTAGCGCTGCTCGCTCCTCCACGTTGGGACGGGTGTGGGGTTGCGCCGACGCATGGCGCGGAGGGCTTCCGCCCGCCCCCATACGAATGGTCGTCACTGACGGACAGGAGGTTCGTGAGGTTTCTCTCCAATCCCGGGACAACTCGGCTACGACGTGGACAGTCACAGTCTCCACTGTGGTGGAGAAGGGGGCGGAGAAAATCCCGGAATCCACCACTCACGAGCTTGAATTGCTGCGGAGGGAGGTGAAAGAAGACCTGACGGATTACCAGGTGAGTATTGACCGGTCTCCGGCCGAACACTGGGGTGTGAGAACCTCACCCAGCGGGGCACGCAGTTATGTGACCGGTCCCGAGGGCACCGTCTCTGTTGAACAGATATCTCGCCGTGCGGCGCTGGCCGTTGCCGCTGACGGTGATGGAGCGATCACCAGTCCAATGCCGGGCACTGTCATCGCCGTGGACGTTGGCAGTGGTGCTGAGGTTGAACAAGGCCAACCGATTCTCGTTATTGAAGCCATGAAGATGGAACACACTCTTACGGCACCAGCCAGCGGGCACGTCACCGTTCACGTCAGTGTGGGAGACAAGGTGGATGCGGGTTCGGTGCTTGCTGACGTCGTTGAAACAGACACACAAAGGCAAACAGACACACAAACGGGGAACAAATAGTCCTCCTACTCTGACCGAGCCACCACACATATCGCCTGACCGAGCCACCCCACATATCGATTGGCTGATTCACCACACAAATCGACTGACAGAGCAATTCACAGACAGAACGTTCCCCAACCAACCCACTACGTACGTCACCCCACGTACACCCCACAGCTATAGAAAAGGAAAAACCATGGCAATTCTTTCCCCAGAACTCGAAGAACTCCGCCGAGGAGTAGAGCAATTTGCTAACGACGTCGTAGATCCGGTCGCTGAGCAACATGACCGTGAGCACACATTCCCCTACGAGGTCATCACCCGCATGGGAGAGATGGGGCTGTTCGGACTACCCATCAGCGAGGAATACGGCGGTATGGGAGGCGACTACATGGCTCTCGGAGTGGCGCTTGAAGAACTCGCACGTGTAGACCAGTCCGTAGCCATCACGTTGGAAGCAGGTGTGTCTCTGGGCATTATGCCGATATATCGCTTCGGTACCGAAGAACAAAAGCAGAAGTACCTGCCAGACCTCGTTGCAGGGAAAGCTCTCGCTGCTTTCGGCCTGACCGAGCCCGATGCCGGATCCGACGCCGGTGGTACCAAAACCACGGCCAGACAAGAGGGGGATGAATGGATTGTCAACGGAAGTAAACAATTCATCACCAACTCTGGGACATCCATCACCAAATTGGTCACCGCCACCGCAGTAACTGGCACGCGGGATAACGGAAAAAAGGAAATCTCCTGCATCATCATCCCATCCGGTACTCCCGGTTTCACCGCTGAACCGCAGTACAACAAAGTGGGATGGAACGCCTCCGACACGCATCCGCTGACCTTCGATAACGTGCGGGTGCCGAAAGAAAACCTTTTAGGGGAACGCGGCCGGGGCTTTGCACAATTCCTTTCCATCCTGGATGAAGGGCGTATCGCTATCGCCGCTCTCGCTACCGGCGCTGCCCAAGGTTGTGTGGATGAGTGCGTGCGCTATGCCAAAGAACGCACCTCTTTTGGCAAAGCCATCTCCGAATACCAGGCTGTTTCCTTCAAGATTGCGCGCATGGAAGCACGCGCGTGGACTGCTCGTCAAGCCTGGCATGCCGCGGCAGAGAAAATGTTGCGCGGGGAGAACTTTTCTAAGGAGGCCTCTATCGCCAAAATGATTTCGTCTGAAGCTGCTATGGATAATGCCCGAGATGCCACACAGATACACGGCGGTTACGGCTTCATGAATGAATACCGAGTGGCTCGTCACTACCGAGATTCCAAGATTTTGGAGATCGGCGAGGGCACCACCGAAGTGCAGCAGATGCTTATAGCGCGCTCTCTAGGTCTATAGCGTCTACGAGCAGCTCCCGTGAAAGCAGTGCACATGCACGTCAAATGAAGACGTGAAGTTATGAAGGCAGGGAGCCGTGAAAGACAGAAAAAGACGTGAAGGACAAGAGCTAATGACAGAGAATGTTACCGCGAATCATTCAGAGGGAAAGAAAGTCCTCCAGCGTGGGCTCTGGTTTGAAGAGTTCGAAGAAGGAGTGACTTACCTACACCGTCCGGGTCGCACGGTTACAGAAGCGGACAATACGCTGTTCACCACGCAGACCATGAATACCCAACCTCTGCATTTGGACGCAGCATGGGCGGCCGAACAACCTGGTTTCCGCGGGGAGAGGCTGGTGAATTCGATGTTTACTCTGTCTACCGTAGTGGGGTTGTCCGTCAGCCAGCTCACCTTGGGCACCATCGTGGCTAACTTGGGGTTCAAAGAAGTGACGTTCCCCGCCCCACTGTTTCACGGAGACACCCTGTATGCAGAAACAACTTGTGTGGGCAAGCGCCTGTCTAGCTCTCGGCCGAATCAGGGCATCGTGGAATTGACCCATATTGGTCGCAATCAGAAAGGTGATGTGGTGTGTATCGCTACTCGCTCGACCATGATGCAGTGTTGTCCCCCTGATACTGATGCCTGCGGTCGCGTGGGGAGTACTGCTGATACGGGAGCGTCCGCGATGTCAGACGAGGAGGAGTCAGCGCTATGACGTGGATTCCTCAAGGGCCAGCTCTGCTATTCGCTCCAGCTGACCGTCCCGAGCGTTTCACCAAAGCTGCACAGAGATCAGACATGGTCATTCTGGACTTGGAAGATGGATGCCGCCGGGAGAACCGTCCACAGGCGCGTGAGAACGTGAGGACGAGCACACTCGACCCGATGCGTACGATCGTCCGTATCAATCCACCGGGCACCCCCGACTTTGCCCCTGATATAGAAGCTGTTGCGCAAAGCCCTTTTCGCCAGGTGATGCTGCCGAAAGCGGAGGATTTATCCATCTTCCACTCCGCCCCAGCCGAGATTCACGATTGGCAGATTATTGCACTGATAGAGACACCACTCGGCGTACTGAATGCGCGGGAGGTGGCATCCCATCCGCAAGTTGTTGCTCTGTTTTGGGGAGCGGAGGATTTAACGGCAGCACTTGGGGGTACGTCATCGCGCTACGGCGTCGATGAACACCCAGTCGACGGTGGCGGCGTGTCAGGGCATCCGGGTGGCTACCGCGAGGTTCCTCGTTTAACTCGCGCGCTTGTGCTGCTTCATTCCGCCGCAGCGGGCAAGGTTGCCCTCGACGCCATCCACGCCGATACCGCCGATGTCGACGGGGCGCGAGCCGAAGCCGTTGACGCTGCGGCAAGCGGTTTCGCGGCGACCGTATCCATTCATCCCGGGCTCGTCCCAGCGATTAGGGAGGCATATCAACCAACAGATGAGCAAAAAATATGGGCTCAAAAAGTGGCCGATGGCGCTGCCCGCAACACCGGCGCTTTCGCCGTTGATGGCCAGATGATCGATGCTCCACTACGACGCCAGGCCGAAGTCATCCTGGCTCGTGCCGGAGGAGACCACACATAAGGCACACATGTACGCAAGGATCCCTTCCTAGGGTTTCCCCACCGCATTTTCGTCACCACTTCACACCACTTCGATGACAAAGGAGATCACCATGACCCCGCACGCAAAGCCTGTGCAGGAGTTTATTCCTGACCATCCCCTCAGCGATCCTTCGACAATCCCCGGCATTGAGAAACTCAGCTATGCCAAAGGCCCAACTGAGGTGCCTCTTCTTGAGGAAACCCTGGGGCAGAACCTTGCTCGCATCGTGGACAAATATCCCGACAATGAGGCCATCGTGGATTTCCACGGGGACATTCACATGACCTATCAGGAATTTCACCGGAAAGTGCAGCGTTTAGCTTCCGGTTTGTACGCTGCTGGTTACCGCAAGGGAGACCGCATTGGCATTTGGTCACCGAATCGATGGGAATGGTCGGTGGTGCAGTATGCGACCGCGGAGATCGGCGTGATCCTCGTGTGCATCAACCCGACCTACCGCATCCGCGAGCTGAACTATGTGATGAACCAGTCGGGTATCAAGGCGCTGTTCTCGGCTGGGCGTTTCAAAGACTCCAATTATCGGGCGATGATCAAGACTACGGAACACCAGTTTGACGATAACTACAAGGAAACTATTTTCTTTGGATCCGAGCGCTGGAACGAACTATCTAATCACGCCATCATTGATCTGAACGCAGTGCGCGAAGGGTTGGATCGCCACGACCCGATCAATATCCAGTACACATCGGGTACCACGGGTCTGGCGAAAGGTGCCACGCTGACTCACCGCAATATTTTGAATAATGGCTACTTTGTGGGAGAAACCATTAACTACACAGATCAGGACCGGGTAGTGATTCCGGTTCCCTTCTTCCACTGCTTCGGAATGGTGATGGGCAACATCGCGGCCTTCAGCCATGGAGCTACAACGATCATCCCCGGACCGACTTTCACCCCCGCATCAGCGTTAGAAGCAGTACATCATGGGAATGCCACTTCTCTGTACGGCGTACCTACCATGTTCATGGGGGAGCTGCATGAATTGGCTGAAAAATCCGATGGCAAGTATGACTTGTCCCATTTGCGGACGGGAATCATGGCAGGAACATCGTGTCCGACGAAAACCATGCGCGAGGTCATGGACACAATGGGTATGCACGAAGTATCGATCTGCTACGGCATGACGGAGACTTCGCCTGTCAATCATCAGACCATGCCAGACGACCCAGTGGCCAAGCGCGTAGAAACCGTTGGGCGTACAGGGCCGCATATCGAGGCCAAAATCGTCGACCTTGCAGGCAACATCGTGCCGCGTGGGGAACAGGGTGAAATTCTCATCCGCGGCTACTCCGTGATGAAGGGCTACTGGGACATGCCGGTCAAAACAGAGGAAGCGATCGATGGCGATGGATGGATGCATACCGGGGATCTTGCGATGATGGATGAGGATGGATACGTGATGATCACCGGGCGCATCAAGGACATGGTCATTCGCGGTGGTGAGAACCTCTATCCGCGTGAGATTGAAGAGTTTCTTTACACTCACCCAGATATTTCTGATGTTCAGGTCATTGGTGTTCCGGATGAGAAGTACGGCGAGGAACTCATGGCCTGGATCATCATGAACGACGGTGCTGAACCCCTGGACGCTGAGGCCGTGAAGAAGTTTGCAGAAGGTCACCTCGCTCGTCACAAGGTGCCCCGGTACGTCCACATCGTCGACGAATACCCCATGACGCTTTCTGGCAAAGTCCGCAAAGTCGAGATACGTGAAAAAGCAATAGAAATTCTTGGGCTATTTGATAAGAAATGATCCGCTCGACGCGAAGATAACCCATCGCGGGAATTCCTCGGTACGAAACTTGCGGCATCACCACGCCCCTCTCACTGAACTCAGTGAGGCACCACACGGAAAGGAAAACAGGCCATGTCGACATTGACGGTCGGGCACTCCAAGCTTATGAGCACAGCCGAGGCCATCGCTGATATCCCGAGCGGTGTCACCCTCGCTGTGGGTGGATTTGGCGTCTGCGGTATCCCACATGTGTTGTTGACAGCTCTGGCGTCGAAGAACATCAAAGATCTCGAGGCCGTCAGCAACAATGCCGGTGTAGATGGCAGAGGACTCGGACTATTGCTGGCCAACGGACAGTTACGGCGCATCGTCGCCAGCTACGTCGGGGAAAATAGGGAATTTGCCCGTCAATACCTCGAGGGCGAACTCGAGGTGGAGCTCACCCCGCAGGGGACCTTGGCTGAGCGCTTGCGCGCAGGCGGATCGGGTATTGGAGCTTTCTTCACCCGTACCGGTGTAGGCACCGTTGTAGCAGATGGCGGTATGCCGTGGAAATACGACAGCGAAGGCAACGTGGAGGTTGCTTCTCCAGCGAAGGAAACCCGAGAGATCCGGGGTGAAACCTACGTGATGGAGGAAAGTATCGTTGCAGACTACGCATTAGTGCGTGCTGCCGTCGCTGATCATTCGGGCAACCTGCGCTTTCACGAGACCGCCCGTAATTTCAACCCACTGGCGGCGATGAGTGGAAAGATCTGCATAGTCGAAGCAGAAAAGGTCGTTCCAGTTGGTGAATTGGGAGCCGATGATATTCATCTGCCCGGTATTTTCGTCCATCGCTTGGTCGAGCTGAGTGAGAAAGAAGCAGTTGACAAGGCTATCGAGAAGGAGACAGTGCGATGAGCGAGCACGTCACAACACCAGGACTAGATGGGGACACCGCACCAGGGGCGGCCCCAGGGCGGACGAAGCCCGGCTGGGATCGAGAGGCGATGGCAGCGCGTGCAGCTCTCGAATTGCGTGATGGCCAGTATGTGAACCTCGGGATCGGTTTGCCCACCCTCGTTCCAAACTACGTGCCTGAGGGAGTGAACGTCACACTGCAATCGGAGAACGGTTTGTTGGGGATTGGCCCCTATCCCGAAGTGGGGCAGGCGGATCCAGATCTCATTAATGCCGGTAAAGAAACTGTGACCGCATTGCCGGGATCCAGTTTTTTCGATTCGGCCTTGAGCTTTGGCATGATCCGTGCTGGGAAGATCGATGTGGCGATACTTGGCGCCATGGAAGTGAACGCGCAAGGCGATATCGCCAACTGGATGATACCCGGCAAGATGGTGAAGGGGATGGGTGGCGCGATGGATCTCGTTGTGGGAGCCCGTCGAGTCATCGTTCTCATGGAGCATTGCAATAAGTATGGTGAATCTAAGGTCTTGCGGCAGATCACTTTGCCGTTGACAGGTCTGGGCGTGGTTAATCGCATCATCACCGACCTTTGTGTTTTTGACGTCACCGATGAGGGTCTAACACTTATCGAGCTCGCGCCGGGTGTAACCGAAGAACAGGTGAAGGAGAAGACGGACGCGCCATTTGTGAGTGCGCTGTAGCTCGAACGTGCTACACAAGAGCTAGACACATAACTACTTTCCCTAGGAAGGGTTGAGAGAACATGACTGAAGCAACTCCGCAGGATGTCGTCGTTGTAGGCGCAGTGCGCACCCCGCAGGGCCGCATGCTCGGCTCCCTATCCAGTTTTTCTGCCGTGGATCTTGGTGCCATGGTGATCAAGGGAGCGCTTGAGCAGGCCAAGATATCTGCCGAAAATGTGGATTACGTCCTCATGGGACAGGTCGTACAGGCCGGTGCTGGTCAGAATCCCGCGAAGCAGGCTGCTGTGAAAGCAGGAGTGTCCATTAAAGTCCCCGCGCTCACTATTAACAAGGTGTGCCTGTCCGGTTTGGACGCCGTCATTAACGCCTCTCGTCTCATCCGCTTGGGTGATGCTCAGGTAGTCGTTGCTGGCGGTCAAGAGTCCATGTCTCAAGCCCCACATATCGCCGCCGGTGTTCGCGCTGGAAAGGGGTACGGCGCGTTGAAGCTTGAGGATTCTCTGGAACGTGATGGTCTGTCTGATCCCAACGAGGGCACTTCCATGGGGTTTGAGACCGATCACAACGCAATGGCCGCCGGCCTTACCCGTGAAGAGCAAGATGCAATCGCTGCAGCCTCTCACCAGCGGGCTGAGGCCGCTGCCGCCGAAGGTATTTTCGATGCAGAGATCCTCCCTGTCGAGGTGAAGACCCGTAAAGAGACCAAGACCGTCACGACAGATGAAGGCGTTCGTGCCGGGACTACCGCTGAGGGATTGGCAAAGTTGCGCCCGGCTTTCGTGAAGGAGGGAACCATCACGGCGGCGTCTTCTTCGCAGATCTCAGATGGTGCATCGGCTGTTGTACTGACTTCTCGCCAGTATGCGGAGGAGAACGGCCTGGAAATCTTGGCGACCTTGGGAGAATATGGTCAGACCGCTGGCCCTGATACGTCCTTGCTGTCCCAACCATCGCAGGCGTTGAAGGCAGCTTTGGCTAAGGCAGGGTGGTCTGCTTCTGATCTGGATTTCTTGGAGATCAACGAGGCGTTTGCGGCGGTTGTGGCACAGTCTGTCAAGGATTTGGACTACGACCTGGAGAAGACGAATATCCACGGTGGTGGCATCTCTCAAGGCCACCCCATCGGTTCTTCCGGGGCTCGTTTGGTTGTGCATGCAGCGCATGAATTGGTGCGCCGGAATTCTGGGAAAACGGGTGTCTGCCTTTGCGGCGGAGGCGGGCAGGGCGACGCACTGCTCCTGTGGCGTTAACTGAAATTCGTTCGGGGTTCCGGTGTACTCACCGGAACCCCGTATTATCCGAGCAGACCACATGGGTGGGGTGTGTTGCCGTTAACCCAGCAGTACAACGATGATTGCCATCGCGGGGAGAGATAGAGCGGTGGCAATGACCACCGTGTCGCGGGCGAGCACAGTGTTCACTCCAAAGCGTTGGGCATAGGTGAACACGTTCTGTCCGGTAGGCAGTGCGGCGATGAGAACCATGGCTAGCAGCAGGGATCCACTGGTACCGAAGACGAAGGCGCCCAGTAACCAGGCTATGAACGGATGGACGACTGTTTTCACCAGGGAAGCGGCGAACACAGACCGTACGGGGGAAAGTCCCTTTTGCAGGACTTTTACCTCGGCCATGGACATGCCGAAGGCAATGAGAGCCACAGCGACCGTTGCATTAGACACCATGGCGATTGGTTCAGCCAGCAGCTTGGGCAGCACAAAACCGGTATTTTGTTTGAGAAGAGCCAGGCCGATGCCAGTCACGGCTCCGATGATGAGGGGGTTGCGCAGGATCGACAGAACTAGTTCACGAATGAGCCCGTGGGAAGCGCGTTTTTCGGAGCTTAAATCCAGCATCATCACGGACAATGGTCCGTAGAAGCCAACTTGGAACATGACCACGGGAAGAGTGACGGTGGGGTCACCGATGAGATGAGCCATCAGAGGAATGCCCAGGTGTGTTCCATTGCAGTAGGAACTGGCTAGCATCGCCACCAGCGAGTTGCTGCGGGATTTGCCGGCGATAAAGCGATAGCCTGCGTAGCCGACAGCTCCTGCACCCAGCGTGCTGATCGCTACGACTGCGAAATTCACGCCGAATAGTTGCGCGAGATCTGCGTCGGAAAGGAAGTGGATCAGCATCATGGGCAGAGCGATCCAGAAAACGAACATGTTGAGGGTATAAACCGACCCAGGACCGAGCAAACGGAGACGGCCTACACCGAATCCCAACGCGATAACGAAGATGACGACGAGGAATCCGGTGAGTACGTCCAGCATGATTACAGAATCTTATATGGGGTGCGTGGCCTTATAAAGCCTGACCCCTTACGCAAGCGTGCTACAGCAAAAGGCAGGCAAGGACCGCTAATTCTTGTTCACGACGAGCGTGTTGCCCCACTTATCGGCAAAAGATTGGTACTGCTTGTCCCTGCTGATGGTCACTCCGAGAGCCACATACAGCGCGATCTGTAAGAGCGCGCCAAGAAAAGGGATGACACCAAGTAACTCCAGGATAAGGTACCAGCTGTTGCGGAGGAAGGAATCCTTGGCCGTGAGCTTGGAACCGTCCGCTTTCACTACGCGGGCGCCGATAGCCATCTTTCCCAGAGTTGCACCCTTGGACAGCTCCATTCCCATTCGGTAGAGATACCACACGGCAATACTTCCAATAATCGTCGTGAAGACCAAACCAGTGCTGATGGAATCCTCTGAATCTACGTCTACTAAGGAGCTGAAGAAGTTCCGCATCTCGTCATGATAGGGAATGTAGACGATGATGAACGTGAGGATTCCTGCGATGAGCGAATCCAAAATGAATCCGAGTAGACGCTTTCCTGCTCCCGGGCAACCGAGGTGGCCTAGGTAGCCTGTGTCGCTGTATCGCGAGCCATAGTCGTTCGTGGGGGGGAAAGGCTCGTACCCTTGCGTAGAAGGAGGGTTCTGCGTGTACGGGTTGGATGAGTTCTGCTGAAAGGAATGATAAGGATTCTGAGAAGAGTCTGAGGAGCCACCGGTAAAACTATTGTCCTGGAGACTGCGGGGGTTCGACTCGTCATCGTTGTAGGGGTTGTGTCCATTGCCGGACGGGTAGGTGGGGTAGTTGTTGCTCACCGTTGTTGACTCCTTGGATTGATGTTTCAGCTTGTCTGAGGTCATGTCGTGTTGGCTGTAACTATCCTAGTGAGTTTTTTATTTCCTGCGACGCCAACTCCTCCCGCTGGGACTGTTGTCTACGTGTACGCCAAAGACCCGCCCCTGGAACTTATGCGGGGGCGGGTCTTTGGAGTGTCTGTTAAACGTCTTAAGAAGCTGCGTGCTGGCCTCGTTGTTACGAGGTCAACAATTAGCGAGCGTTGAATGGAAGCAGAGCCATCTCGCGAGCGTTCTTAATGGCAGTAGCGACTTCACGCTGCTGCTGTGGGGTCAGACCGGTGACGCGGCGAGAGCGGATCTTGCCACGATCGGAGATGAACTTACGTAGCAGAACGTAGTTCTTGTAGTCAACCGTCTCGATGCCTTCGGCCTTGAGAGGGTTCTTCTTTGGGCGGCGGGACTGCTCCATCCGCGCCTTCTTGATGTTATTGCGCTTCATTAGGAATCTTCCCCCTTACCAACTGGACTTACGGACGCCTGGCAGCTCACCGCGGTGAGCCATTTCGCGGACACGGACACGGGACAGGCCGAACTTACGCAGGTAACCGCGTGGACGGCCGTCAGCGGCGTCGCGGTTGCGAACACGGACTGGGGAAGCATTGCGAGGCTGACGGTTCAGCTCCCACTGTGCTTCCATACGGTCCTCGTCAGAGGTGTTTGGGTTCCTGATGATGGCTTTGAGCTCAGCGCGACGCTCCGCATAGCGGGCGACGATTTCCTTGCGCTGCTCGTTCTTAGCGATCTTGGACTTCTTAGCCATAGATTATCGCTCCTCGCGGAATTCGACGTGCTTGCGGGCTACTGGATCGTACTTCTTCAGAGTCATTCGATCCGGGTTGTTGCGCTTGTTCTTACGGGTGACGTAGGTGTAACCGGTGCCAGCCGTAGACTTCAGCTTGATGATTGGGCGAATATCGTTACGTGCCATTTGTTAGATCTTCTCCCCACGGGCTCGGATCTTGGCAACGACAGACTCGATGCCGTCACGGTCAATGGTCTTCAGACCCTTTGTGGACACGTTCAGAGTGATAGAACGGCCCTCAGAAGGCAGGTAGAACGAACGGCGCTGGATGTTTGGGTTCCAGCGGCGGCTCGTGCGGCGGTGCGAGTGGGACACGGATTTACCGAAGCCTGGCTTGCGGCCCGTGACCTGGCAGTATGCCGACATGGGTTTCTCCTTCCGCCTCGCAGTGATGGAGCATCTGATCGATCCTGCTCAGATCGGTTAGACGGGCCGATTGGGCATATCGAGACGCACTGCTGCGTGGCGATGACGTTTACATAGACAACAGCAAGCGATAACCATACAGTGTTTTGGCTCTAATTCCTAATCAGGTTGTATCGAGCTGATTTCAGTTTCATACTGCACGTCTGTAGTATGTTTCGAGTTGTTCATTTCCAACCCAACTCAGGTGCGATCACGCGACGCGCGATCATACATTGACGATCACTCACCGATCGCTTCGGTGATCATCGGTACATCGTCGGATGGATTGTCCACGCTGTGTGAACCGGCCTGATGTAACAACCTTAGGGATTCGAAGTATGAAGAAGGATATCCACCCTGATTACCACCCAGTGGTTTTCAAGGATGCAAGCACTGGTCACAGCTTCTTGACTCGCTCCACCGCTACTTCCGCTCGCACGATCGAGTGGGAAGACGGTAACGAGTATCCACTGATCGTCGTGGACGTAACCAGTGAGTCTCACCCATTCTGGACCGGTGCTCAGCGCGTCATGGACACCGCTGGCCGCGTTGAGAAGTTCCAGCGCCGTTACGGCGCTGTCGCTCGTCGCAAGAAGAAGAACTAATTCAAGGAGGGTAGAAAACAATGGCAGTACCAAAGCGCCGCATGTCCCGTGCGAACACTCACTCTCGCCGTTCCCAGTGGAAGGCTGATAACGTCGCCCTCCAGAAGGTGAAGATCAACGGCCAAGAGGTTCAGATTCCACGTCGTCTGGTGAAGGCTGCACAGCTCGGCTTGGTTGATCTGGACTAGTGCGCCTGAGTGTTGGCTACGCCGGTGAATGATCGTCGCACAGATATCATTTTCCGACTGTCGCCCAGATACTAGTTATCGCCCATATAGTTAGACGCCACCTGGCTTTTCTGCCGGGTGGCGTTTTGCTGTCCCCGCTCAGTTGTGGCTCTCATTGATGGTAGTTGTTTTCCACGTTGTGAGAGCAATACCCGCATGGCAGTGGCGGGGCGTACACGTCTAGACCTCTGCCTGAGAGGTTACTGAAAGAAAACTGAATGCAGTTTAGCGCTGATCCCACCAAACTTGTTGAGACTCCTCAGCCTGTTTGCCAGTATTTCGGTATTTTTAGCGTGGAGAATGAGGAGCATGCACGAAAAGGACAAAGCCATGAATGAGGGAGCCAACGATCAGAACTCCCGTAACCTGCAGTGGAACAAGCACTCAAGCGATTCGGTATATCCGGATTCTCATGGCGCCCAGCGCGGAAATGTACCTGGTCAGCAGACCCCACAAATAGGGCCTAACGCCGGACAGGGTACTGTTCCCAATAACGCGCAGACGCCCCCGCAGAAGAGCAATGGACAGAAACCGCCGCAGAACAACAATGCGCAAACACCACCGCAAAACAGCTACGTGCAGCCACAATCGCCCCACTCAGACGGGGCGCTGAATCCAGGCCAGGCTACTCCGGCCGGACAGGATGGCGTCGCATATGACCACAACGGCAACCCGCTGCAACCGCAAGGTGAAGGCAAAACAAGCAAACGTTGGTCCACACCAGCCGTTGCAGCCCTACTACTGGTGGGGGTTGTCGTAGCAAGCGCTACGACAACTGTGGTCATGAATCATGGCAACGACTCGTCAGTGATCTCAGAAAACGCCACTACTTCCTTTGATACCAAGAGCGATAATGCGGAAGCCAAAGCTGTCCAGCCAGGGAGTACAGAAGACGTCGCTAAACGTGTTCTGCCATCAGTGGTTTCCATCAAAGTGGAGTCTGGCCGCTCGTCGGGCGAAGGTTCCGGGTCTGTTTTCAGCTCGGATGGTCTTATCGTCACTAATAATCACGTGGTCAGTGGTGCAGAGCGCGGAGGCAACATCCAAGTTGTGTTGTACGACGGGCGTACGCTCAAGGCTCGCGTCGTGGCTACCGATCCGCAAACCGACATTGCCGTCATCAAAGCAGAAGGCGTGAGTGATCTGCAGCCAATTCAACTGGGAGATTCCGACGCATTGAACGTGGGCGAGGACGTGGTGGCAGTGGGGTCTCCACTCGGCCTAGCTTCCACGGTGACTACCGGCATCGTGTCGGCAAAAAACCGTCCCGTCCAGGCCTCTGGTGAGGATGGTGGCGAAGCGTCCCTCATCGATGCAATTCAGACCGATGCAGCTATCAATCCGGGCAACTCCGGTGGAGCGCTGGTGGATATGGAAGGCAAGCTCGTGGGTATCCCTTCCGTTATCGCCACCATGGGAGGCAGCATGGGGCAGCAGTCCGGCTCCATTGGCTTGGGTTTTGCTATTCCAGTCAATCAAGCACAGCGTATCGTGCAGGAGCTTATAGACAAGGGAAAGGCTGAGCACCCCATCATTGGAGCGAAGGTAAACACCGCCTCTGATGTAATCGGAGCAGAGATCGTAGACGTGAGTGATGGTAGCCCGGCGGCGGATGCTGGTCTCAAGCGCGGTGATGTGGTGGTCAAAGTTAACGACCGTCCCGTGGATTCCGGCGTGGGACTCATTGCGGCTATTCGCTCCCACAAAGTGGGGGACAAAGTCTCATTAGCCGTGCGTGATGGCGAAAACGGTCCGGAACGTACAGTGGAAATGACACTTGCGGCTGAGTAGTACCGTGACTTGAGTCGGAGACGGGATACACCCGCAGGGGTGATGTGCTTTTCTGGACATAGTGACGCACACAGTCTCCACAGGTTACGGTTACATTCATCACCGTTCATGATGCGGTCTGTATGTGCCACGCTCCCCGGCGTGATGCTGGGGTATGCGGAGGCGCAGGCCGTTACTCGCTTCTTCAGGAGTTCACAGTATGAGCCCGCAACGCTCTCAACAGGGCCACGACACCGTCCACGCTCTACCAAGTATGGATTCAGTCAATCAGGCCGATATCGACCGCCTTGAAGCCCGTGTAGAGGAACCGGACGATGAGCTTTTCCGCGAATTGGATGCTCAGGCTCGCACGGAGAACGCGGCGCCGAAGCAGCCGCTGTTGCACGCGATGGTGGTCATTATTACGGATAATGATGAAGATACCGACCAGTCTGGTGAACTGGTCACAGAGCTGTTGACCGAAGAGAATTTCATCGTGGACGCCCTGGTTCACGTTGAAGCCCGTAAGCCAGCGATACGCAAGGCGATACAGACAGCCGTCGTTGGTGGCGCGGATTTGGTGATTACTGTGGGGGCGACAGGCATGGGACCGCGAGATAAAGCACCGGAGGCGGCAAATGCTGAGATGGATCGCAAGGTGCCCGGCTTAGCTGAGGCATTGCGTTCCTCAGGATTGGCCGCTAACTCTCTCGAGGCGGGTCTTTCCCGCGGGGTAGCGGGTATTTCAGGTTCGACTCTGGTGGTGAACCTGGCTAACACTCGCGGGGCAATTCGCGACGGGATGGCAACCCTGTGTCCGCTGGCTCGCCATGTCATTGCGGACATGAACCGTTGATGGGCAGCGGACTGATTGGTTGTGGTCTCTGAATCGCCCTCTCCACACCGGTTGCGCAGATCGCGCCGCTGTTTTGGCACTCTTGGTGCTGCTCACAGCGAGAATGAGCGAAATGCGGTGTACCGAGTTGATTCCACCATTTTCTCTGCTTCCAGTCTCTCTGGAAGAGAATATAGGCCACCGGAATCACCTGAGGAAGAGGATGCATTCGGCGGTAAGAGCGCTGAGTTCTACCGGGAGCAGATGCCTCCACACTGGGGGCGGACTCTGTAAGCGGACGGAGTTGATAACTGTGACTGGGCAGAGTTAATGACGTTAAAAGCTGTAGCTGGGGAGAGCTCATAGCTGGGGAGAGCTCATAACAGCGCAGAATAGTGAGGCAGATGAGGTTACTCTGCGGAGTGCTTGCCGGATCCATTGGGATCAATGCTGTTGTTCAATGCCGTGGTTGCGGCAGTGTTTGCGCGGTTCACTCCGGTCTGGGCTTGCAGGAGGTCACGGATTTCAGCCAACAGTTCGGTTTCGGTGGCTACAGCCTCTTCAGGGGTGATGCCTTTCCGGCGAGCATTCAATTCTGCCAGCTTGTTCACCGGCATGATCAGGATGAAGTAGATCACGGCGGCAACCATCAGGAAGTTAATGGCTGCTGTGATGACCGTACCGAAGTCCATGAATGTGGAGTGGTTGCCTTCCTTTAAGAAAAAGCCCAGTCCGACGTCAGCGTTACCTCCGAGGGCGGAGATGAGCGGGTTGACGATGCCATTGGTGAAGGCGGTGACGATTGCGGTGAACGCAGAACCCATGACCACTGCGACAGAGAGTTCTACGACGTTGCCGCGCATGATGAATTCTTTAAAACCAGAAAGCATAAAGGTGTCCTTCCTCAAGGGATATGAGAAAACATGTAGTGATAGTGCGGCTTATGTGGTGTTCGACAGTGCGTCTTCATAAAGTCGTCAGCGTCGAATTTTGGTGAGACCGCGTTCCGTCACAACGGAAGTCACACGGAGATCCAGTTCATCGGCTGGAACCTCGGGTATGAATTCCCTGTGATCCACAACCGCCCATACTTCAGTATCGCTGGTTAAATGTGCAAGTGCTCGGTCGTAAAATCCGCCGCCTTGCCCTAACCGCTTGCCGTTGTGGTCGATGGCGAGCGCCGGAATGATGACGACGTCGGCGCTCTCGAGAGAGTTGAAATATGCGTCTCCGACAGGTTCTTCGATTCCCAGAGAACTCGTGCGTGTCTTCCCATCGTGAAGGATCCATTCCAGACGTTGAGCTAAAGTACCGGTTTTTCCAGCGCGTTGAGCCTCTGGGTCTGTAGCGACTCGAGGGAGGATAACTTGCAGGTCAAGCTGGGTAAGAGTAGCGATGAGAGTATGTCCGCCGGGTTCATTTTTCATTGGAAAGTAGGCGGCGACGATGCGAGCGTGACGCTTGCATATTTCTTCCCGAATTGTCTGTTGGATCTGCGCGTCGTTCTGTCGGCGCAGAGAGTCGGGCAGTGATGCACGTGCCGCACGGATTGCTGCCCGCGTGTGGCGCTTTTGAGCGGAAAGTTCCGGTGTGTTATTTGACACATCACTCATTTTTGCACTCCTGAGGGGCCTGGCATGGGCGGCTGAGACGGGGGGTGAGGAAACGGGGATAGTGGAGGCGGTGCTTCGGCCGTGCCACGCAGATCCATGCCTTCACCTATGGAAGGCATGTTAGCGGTACGATCAACACATGACTTCTTCTGACGCCAAAACTCAAGCCTTGCGCACCGTGGTTGTTCCGGCCGCAGGTTTGGGTACCCGTTTTCTGCCCGCTACTAAAACTGTGCCGAAGGAGCTGCTCCCTGTTGTAGAAACGCCAGGAATTGAGCTGATTGCCCGCGAAGCTATTGCCGCAGGCGCAGATCATCTGGCTATCATCACTGCTCCGAAGAAATCGGGGGTGATGGGACATTTTGATACCGACCAGGAGCTCGAAGCCACCCTGGAAAGCCGTGGTAAGGATGAGCAGCTTCGCCGAGTGCGCGGAGTCAACGGTTTGATCAAGGCCATCCCCGTGGAGCAGGAGAAGCCCTTGGGGCTAGGTCATGCGATTAGTTTGGCTGAAGATGTTCTGGGTGACGACGAGGATTGTTTTGCCGTCATGCTTCCCGATGATTTGGTTCTCCCCTTCGGCGTTATGGAGAAGATGGCTGAGATTCGCAAGAAGCACGGCGGGACTGTGCTCTGCGCCTTCGAAGTTCCGCGTGAAGACGTGTTCAACTATGGCGTGTTCGATGTAGAGGACTCCGGCGAGGAGCACGTGAAATGCGTGAAGGGCATGGTGGAGAAACCAGCCGTGGAGGATGCCCCCAGTAATTTTGTCGCAACCGGCCGTTATCTCCTAGACCGCGCTGTTTTCGACGCTTTGCGCCGCACCAAGCCGGGCAAGGGTGGAGAAATTCAGATCACCGACGCAATTGAGCTCATGATTCAAGAGGGTCACCCGGTTCACATCCTGGTTCACGAAGGCGTGCGCCATGACCTCGGAAATCCGGGTGGTTACGTGCGCGCCTGCGTGGATTTTGCGTTACGTAATGATACCTACGGTCCAGGACTGCGCCGCTGGTTGGAGCAGCGCATTAAGGAGGATGACGATAAGAGCTTGGTCAGTGGCCTCGGCTTACCTAGCTAGTGTTTGTATAGTCAGGGAAACTAGTGAGGGGTCTCAGGAACCAAGTCTCCCTACCCCGAATCTTTTGCCACTGACCATTTGACACCTCAAATTTTCACCTCTCATGACCTGCCCGGCGGGTCGCCCCATTAGGAAAGGGAATATCGGCACGTGCGTTCCGTTGAAGAACAACTCGCTCTTATCACGGCCGCGGCCGTGACCCCCGAGCCTGTCCGCATTGCGATCTCGGAGGCTTTGGGCCTGCGTTGCGCAGAACAGGTGGAGGGAACGCGTACACTCCCCGGATTCGACCAAGCGGCTATCGATGGTTTCGCCGTGCGTTCCGTGGATATTCGCCAGACCATCGACATGACACAGCGCGGTCGCACTCAGCATTCCGAGCCGGATGCTCCGGAGGGGCCCGTAGGTCAGGATGTTCGTCCAATGTTGCCGATCGTCGGCGAGGTAACAGCCGGTTCTCATCGCCCGATCCGGTTGCAACCGCGCCAAGCTGTGAGAGTGCACACTGGGGCGCCGCTTCCTACTTTGGCCGACGCAGTTCTTCCCCTGGACTGGGCAGAGGTGCGTGGTCGCAGGCTTGAACCATTGGAAACGCTCAGCGCTGGACAATTCGTCCACCGCAAGGGGTCGGACGTGCAACCCGGTGATGTTGTTGTGGAACAAGGCGCTGTGATTGGGGCAGCTCAGGTGGGGTTGTTGGCTGCTGTTGGGCGCTCCAAGGTCTTGGTATATCCGCGTCCACGCATGTCCATTATGAGCTTTGGCCCAGAGCTGTTGGATATTGACCGTGAGCCCGGTTTGGGTCAGGTCTACGACGTGAATTCTTATGCACTGGCTGCCGCCGGTAGGGAAGCCGGGGCGGAAGTGCAGCGCATAGGCATCATCAGCGGCGAGGCACGACGTTTGAAGGATCAGATTGAGGGGCAGCTTATCCGTTCGGAGGTTGTTGTCATCACTGGGGCGGTGGGCGGTGAAGCCTCTGACCGTTTACGCGACGTACTGAGTGAGATGGGCGATATGGATGTCTCCCGCGTGGCCATGCACCCTGGTTCTGTGATGGGGTTTGGCACACTGGGACCGGACAAGGTACCGACCTTTCTCCTGCCCTCCAATCCATCTGCGGCGCTTGTTGCGTTTGAGGTGATGGTTCGACCACTGGTACAGCTCATCCGCGGTCAGCGCCAGTCAGGTAGGCGGATTATCCAGGCGCGTACTATTGCGTCGATTGAGTCGGCACCGCAGCGCCGCGGCTTCGTCCGTGGTCAGCTCATGCGTGACCGTGAGACTCGCGAATTCTTAGTGGATCCACTCGGAGCATCGAATGGGGGCGGGGAGCCTATGCATTTGCTTGGGAGCCATGGCCAATCAAACTGCCTCATCATTGTTCCCGCGGAAGCATCGCATGTGGCGCCCGGGCAGGTGGTGGACGTCATGTTCCTTTCAAACCGCTCATAGCTCGATGGTCTTCGACCAATCTCCATGTACGCCTTACTGACTCCGTCCTTAATCAGCACATTCCCCATAGAATCCGAGGAATGGAGACCACGTGGTGAGAGACGCCCAACGCCCCGGTTGGCCTGTGTATAGTGCCTCCGTTCGCACACGCGGAGGCGAGGGACCCGATGTTCGCTTACGCTCATTGATGCGCAAAGATGGCAAGCTCTGGCGGCACTACCGCATGGAGGACGAGCGCTTTCTCCGTCCCGTGGAACCAACTGTTATGGGTAGTTGGGAGGCTGCCCATAGCGCGGGACAGTGGCGTCGAGTATGGTCGAACCTTCATTTCCTTGCCCGCCGAGGCCAGTTGGTTCCGGCTGCGATCGAGGTCGACGGGCAGTTTGCTGGGCAGCTAACTCTCGGGAACATTCAGTATGGCGTGGTGTCCACTTGCTGGATTGGGTACTGGGTCTATTCTCCCTTCACAGGAATGGGCGTGGCGAGTGCTGCTGTTGCCCTAGGAGTGGATCATGCGATGGGAAACATGGGATTGCATCGAGTTGAAGCTACGGTCATGGAGGATAACTCGGCATCACGCACGGTGCTAGGGCGGGCGGGATTCCGCGAAGAGGGCTATCTACAGCGCAATTTGCATATCAATGGCCGTTGGCAGGATCACATCCTTATGGCAATCACCAGGGAAGAAGTGTTTACCGCTGAATTCAAAGGTCTGATACCGCGCAAGGTGAGGGCAGGAGAGCTGCAGTTGAGCTCCCTTAATTGACGCGAAGACCACGAGAATGGGAGGCGTGGTGGGGGAAGAGGCGAGAATATGCCATCGCCGATGGGGACGCGGCGCTAAGAAAGATAGTTCGCCACAGTGGTCTACGGCGTGGCAGCACCAATGGTGGAGCCAATGGGGATAATTTTGACTGCGACTACCTTGCTTCCGAAATATGTTGGGAGGACATTTTCAAGTGTCCGGCTCTTTGCTGTTTATCGCCGTCGTGTGGATTGTGTTGCTTGCGCCACTTTTACTGCGTAACCAGTCTCCAGTCCGCAGAACTGCCAAAGCGCTGACGGAGACCCGTGTCCTGCATGAGGGTGGTTCCTCGCTGCAGCCTAAGCGCCGCCTCAAGCCCGCGGAGAGCTTGTATCAAGCATCCGACGACGATGACCTTGAACTCGTGGACGCGGAGCCGGAGTTCTTCCTTATCGACGACGCAGGGGAGAGCCTAAAGACGCTGAAAACCCGCACGCGGAAGTTTGGTCGCAAGCGGAAGGAGACCGAAGAGCAGAAGTCTGAGGAGATGGTCGGTTCCGCAAAGAAACCCGAGAATAAGGCCACTTCCAGCGAGGATGTGAGCGAGGAGGTCATCGAGACAGTAGATGCTGAGATCGTGAGCGAGGAAGCCGGAGGCGATTCTGCCGCCAGCGATGGTCTCTTCACTAGTGGCAACGATGTGAAGGCTCAGCCGAACGAAGCACACGCCGAGGAACCGCACACTATTGCCGACACTATCGATGGCGAGGTTGTGGACGAAGATTCCACTGATGAGACTTCAGAAGTTACCAGCGAAGTAACCGACGGGGCAGAGCAACGAGAGCAAGCATCGGGGACTGTTCGCGCTGAGGACTCGACGAACGGCGACGAGGATCACACCAAGGCCGATGAGGAGGCTCAGGCCGAGGAAGACCATGACGACGAGGATCCTGAGCAAGTCCAGGGTCAGACTAATGCGGCTGAACTGTCGCCAATGCGCCTTGTTGTCGATAGTGACGTGGACGATCAAGCGGAAGGAGACACGACCGCTGAATCCGACGGAGAGATTTTAGGCTCACGCCACACTGAGATTCCTGTTGCCTACTTCCGCGGTTCGGATCTGGATGCCTCCGCCGAGATTGAGGACATCGAACGCGGTGTGGAACAAGGCGAGAAGGAGGCAGCTGCGGCCGAGATCGCCTTGGCAGAGGATCGAAGGCTAAGCGCCGAGTACTCTCGTGACGAGCTAGACGATGAAGACATGCGCTATCTGGAATCACGCCGTGGTCGCGGAGTGTACGATCCCGTTGCCTCTAAGGCTGCGGCGGAACGCCGGCTGAAGCGCCGCAAGCAGGTACTCGCGGTACTGGTGGGCTTGTGCGTTATCTCTCTGATCACTGGAATTCTCGCCGGCGGACTCATGTGGCTTGCACCGGTCTTGGCAGTGGGGATGACTGCCTTGTATCTCTACTTCCTCCGAGTTAATGCCGTCGAAGAAGCGCGTATGCGCCAGCGCCGTATCGCTCGGATGCGGCGTGCTCGTCTTGGCGTGCGCAACACCGAGGACCAAGAGCTGGGCATTCCGGATCGTTTGCGGCGCCCTGGTGCGGTAATCGTGGAATCCGATGATTCAGATCCAGAGTTTGAGCACTTGGAGTACATTCATGGGTCGGATTACTTTGACGACTATGACCACGACGGTGGTCAGGGCTCGCATGCCTCACATACCCGCATCCGTGCGGTATAAGAGAAGTGGGTAGACCTTCACAGGAGGTATGTACGTACTAGGAGACATCAAAGAGCGAGAGACGAGGACGTCTCTCGTTTCCTGTCTTTCCAGACAGTTCTTTCCACACAACGTCACAGCAAGCGAGAGTGATCATGAATAATCCAGCATTGAGGGATGCAGCACTGCTTTTGCTGCGCGTGGTTGCCGGAGTGATCTTCATCGCCCACGGTTGGCACAAAGCATTCGTTTTGGGGATGGATGGCCCGGGTGGTACCACAGAGCTCTACGCCGCTGCAGGGGTGCCGGCGCCGGCGATCATGGCGTGGTTTACCGCCGCGGCAGAGATGCTGGGAGGAGCGCTATTGGTGTTAGGTCTCCTTGCTACCGCATCTGCTGCCGTGCTGGCATTGTTCAGCCTTGTTACTTTGTATTTTTTCCACTGGGGGCATGGTTTTTATGCCGAGGGTTCTGGAATAGAGATGCCTTTGATACTCATCGCAGCGTGTGTGGTCATTGTGGTCTTCGGATCTGGACGAGCCAGCCTCGATCGCGTTTTTTCGCGTTTTTCCTAGGTCGTTAGCGTCCCTCGTGGGTCCAGTAGTGCATGCGGTTCCTTCATTAGTGAATATTTGGCGTCGTTGCTAACTCATGGTTGGTATTTCTCATAGTTGTGGTAAGGGTGAGATAATCTCACAAGCTAAACAACAATCTGAATCTAGCTCAGAGGGTCAGAATTAGGAGTGCGAATCCGTATGAAATAGCGGTTCCATTTCTGTGAAAAATGTAAAGGCGGCTAGCACATTCATGGACTGCGAGAAGATTCGCGCGGCACTTTCCGCACGGCTTGACGGAGAGAACTCCACGCTGCCCGATGAACTCGTGGATGCCCACCTCGAGGGGTGCGAGGACTGCCAGCGGTGGTACGCCACTGTGACCGCCTTGGGGCGTCAGCTCCGGATGACGTCTGCTCCGCCGTGTGCACCATCGATTGCTGGCCAGGAGGCGGCTGCTCGCGTGTTGGGTGCCGCTGAAAGTTTTCCCCAGGTCACGGGGAATCTCCGCGCGCGTCAGCTTCCCCTGCTAGTCTCCCGTATTCTGCTGGCTGTTCTCGCGACTGTGTACATCGGATGGGCGGCAGTGTTGCTTTTCGGTTCCACTGTGGGTGTGGCGGGCGGATCGAACCCGGCTGCGGCGTCGGCGCCTTATGGAGCGTCGAGCGACCCAATGCTGGCTCGTTTTGTTATCGACGCCGCCACTGCCCGTTTTGCACTAGGCGCGGGTTTGGCATGGGCTTGTTTCCGTCCGCGTTCTGCGGGAGCTTTGCTCCCGGTATACCTGGGAATGTGGGCGTTTGGTGCCGGCTTTGCTACCCGTGATGTCGTCCTGGGGCTCATTGAATATTCCAGTGATCTGCCTTCTTTGCTTGGATCCTTGTTCATCCATCTGCTCGCAGTGATCGCGTTATTGGGGTGTTGGCTGGCCCGCATTAATGCGGTGACACCGTTGAGACAATCGTGGCGTTGGCTTACCGCCCGTCCTATGAATTTCTCCGCCACGGATGTGCAACGTAACTCGACGTATCGCCCGGGAGACTAATGTCGGTCGATCAACGAGGTATTCACAGGCAAAGAGAATGAGGTCAGATGCCAAGCACGTCGTCGGGGCGGTGGGGAGCTGACCCCAGTGATCGACCCGTGGTCGGTTAGCGGCAGACCAATGGCAGGAACACCGTTGCCAGGCGCATCGGGAAAATTGCTTTGAGAGAAGCAGGGGCCCTACTAGACCCAGCTGGGGAGCCAAATCCTCGCAGCCCATTCAAACTGGGTTATTTCCACACCAGTGTAAATAGGCCAGAAGAAGAGGAAATTCCACACCACGAGCATAACGTATGCTACAACGATGACGGCGCCGGTGTGGAGCCGAAGGAGCCTCACAGCGCCGTACCTATGCGTGGTTTCCCCTGGCTTTGCCAGCCTCCAGCGCAGGAGTTGCCCCATAGCCAGTGCCAGGGCAATGACTAGAAACGGACTAAGGTTCACGGCATAGAACAAATACATTTGTCGATCTAGCTCGAAAAGCCACGGTATGAACCCTGCGGCAAACCCAGCGAGAGGGATAACCCACGCAAGCTCCCGCCTGATAATTAGCGACCACACACCCCACAGCAGCACGGGAACACACAACCACCATATAGCTGGCGTACCGACAAGCAGAACAATATGCCGAGTTCCATTGTCGCTGGTCCCAGGGTTGTAGTACATGAGGCTACGGGAGCTAATGAGCCACGACCACGGCTTGGACTCCCACGGGTGATAATGCCCTCGGGAATTAGTCAGTTCTGTGTGAAACTTCAGAACAGACCACTGGTAGTAAAAGAAATTCTGTAGAGACTGCGGCAATTTTTGTACGAGTGGCCCACCAGTGAAGCCCTCCGCGTGCCCTGATTCGATGGCATGCCTATACACGGAGGAGTCGTTGGCAAACCATGCGCGGAAACTGAGGAAATACAGAGCTACTGGTATTAAAACGAGAGATGCGAATGCCGGCCAGCAATCCATTATCGCCGCTCCCTGGAACGGTTTGCTTACTCGGTAGCGGTGGCGTCGGTGCCAATCGAGTAGGACGATGACGACGCCAAAAAACGCGAGGTAATACAGACCAGACCATTTGACGGCCAGGCTGCCTCCCAGTGCCACGCCGCAGGCAAAGCGCCACCAGCGAAACCCCATACGTGGTCCAAAGGGGTGGTCCAGGATCCCTCCCCGAGCCCATACCACACGAAAACGCTGCTCCATCTGCTCCCAGTCGCGCACCGCGAAGTACGTAGCCGCAACCACGAACAGAGTTTGCGTGTGATCGAGCATGCCTGAGCGGCCAGTGACAAAGAGAATGCCCTCGCTCAGGGCACAAATCCCAGAGAGCAAGCCAACGGCATCACTACGGGAAATCCGCCGTGCAATCGCCGCGATCAGAACGATCACAGCTACGGACATACACGCAGTAACTATGCGCCAGCCCAGGGGCGTGTAGCCGAACAACCACTGGCCGAAGGCCTGCAGTTGCTTTGCTAATGGCGGGTGCACCACCAGTCCGAAGCCAGGGTTATCCTCGATGCCGCCAACGAAGATGTTGTCCCACCCGCGCAGCATTTGCCATGTTTGTGGCACGTAGTGTTTTTCATCGAAGATCGGTGTGCCTTTATCAGTCGGGCTGTTGAGCAGCGGAAGACGCGTCAGCACCGACATGACTGTGAGCGCCAGGATGATGACCTGCCAACGCGTGAAAGCCAGCCGCCTCGGCCCAGTAGCGGCAGGGGAGGAAGCGGCATGAAGAGCATGCTGTGATGCGGTGGCGGTAGACACGGTGTTTAAGTCTAGTGAGTAGGTTGGTGGCATGGAACATCTGTTGGCTGCGGCGGCTGAACGCCGGCCTCTCCCGTCGGGAGGGATCATTCTTGCTGCAACTCCGCTGGGGGATCCCCTCGACGCCTCCATTCGGCTCATCGATGCACTGGGCAGTGCAGATGTGATCGCTGCGGAAGATACTCGTCGTACTCGTTATCTCGCCGAAGCCCTGGGAGTGGAAATACGGGGGAAAATAGTAAGCAATTTTGATCACAACGAGTCTGAGCGCGCCGGTCAGTTGGTGGATGCTGCGCGCAATGGCCAGCGCGTGCTCGTGGTGACGGACGCGGGGATGCCGAGTGTCTCGGACCCTGGGTTCCCACTGGTTCAGGCCGCTTATGAGGCTGGTATTCCCGTGACGTGTTTGCCCGGGCCGTCCGCCGTGCCGACCAGCCTCGCCCTGTCTGGTCTCGCCGTGGGCCACTTCACATTTATGGGTTTTGCGCCGCGAAAAGAGGGTGCTCGCCGTAAGTTTTTCTCTTCTCTCGTCGACGCCACCATGGCCACCTGCTTCTTTGACTCTCCCCATAGGATCGCGGACACGTTGGAGATCGCGGCTGATGTGTTGGGGGAGGATCGTCCGGCGGCGGTCTGTCGCGAGTTGACGAAGCGCTATGAGGAAGTGAAACGTGGTGGACTCGGTGAGCTTGCGCAATGGGCTGGCGAGGGGCTGAAGGGAGAGATTTCCGTTGTGATCGGGGGAATCAGTGAAAAACAAGCGGTGCCGTCTGTCGGTTCCCTTGTGGACGAGGTGCAGGGGAGGGTCGCTGCGGGTGAGCGGTTGAAAGCGGTGTGTGGCGAGATAGCTGAGCGCGCGGGTGTAAGTAAGCGTGCACTGTACGAGGCAGTATTGGAGGCGCGGTCTTAATTGGATTGATCTGGGAACCCGGCCTTGAGCGGATTATTTTGGGGACCCTGGCCTTGACTGGATTGGTTAGGGATCCCGGCCTTGACTGGACTGGTCAGGTTTGAGTGTTGCTTCCAGATAACCTGGGTGGTTTCTCGTCCGAAGACGTACCGAAAATTAAATAGTTATAGAGATTTGATCTTTGCTCTGTGTTGCGTGATGAATCGCCACCCTATCAGTGCTTATGCCAGATAACGTGGTGTGAAACAGGGGCGAAGTTTCCTCTATTTGTGGTGAAAACTCTTCTTTCCAGCTTGTTTTCCGCAGCTCATCCAACAAGTGTGGAAAAAATGAGTGACGTGAAGAGTACAGAGAGAGAAGTGTCAGCGGAGCACTCTGCACGTGCAGCGGACTCCGCACAGACTGAGACAAGTGAGAAGAATGCTTCGATGAATTGGGCGGTCACCATCTCGGCCGCAGTGTTGGTTTTGGCAGTCGTAGTCTGGGGGCTAACTTCTGCCGACTCTTTCAGTGCCTTTACTGCAAAGGCACTGAACTTCGTTGTGACTGACTTTGGCTGGCTGTTCATGCTGGCAGGTACTGGCTTTGTCGCTTTCATCCTGTTTATTGCGATGAGCAAGTTTGGTCACATCCGCCTCGGCACAGATGATGAACGTCCGGAGTTTTCCACCATCAGCTGGATCTCCATGATGTTTGCTGCTGGAATGGGTATCGGTCTGATGTTCTACGGAACTACCGAGCCCCTGACCTTCTACCGTGACGGCGTGCCAGGGTTCGAGTCGCACGACGAGGCCTCCGCTTTCGCTTCCACAATTTTCCACTGGGGTCTGCACCCATGGGCTCTGTACTGCATCGTGGCTCTAGGCATTGCCTACTCCACATACCGCTTGGGACACAAGCAGCTTCTCTCTGCTGCGTTCATCCCGCTAATCGGACGTAAAGCCGCCGAAGGGCTGCCAGGAACGATCATCGACGTCTTGGCGATTTTTGCCACGGTATTCGGTACTGCTGCGTCGCTGGGTTTGGGCGCTTTACAGATTCGTTCAGGTCTGGATTTCAACGGCTTTGTGCATAACCCCAGTGAGGGCGTGATTCTTCTCATCATTGCCGTTCTGGGCATATGCTTCTTGGTTTCTGCTTTTACCGGTGTGAGCAAGGGGATTCAGTATTTGTCGAACGCGAATATGATCCTGGCCGTGCTGTTAGCCCTGTTCGTGTTTATCGTCGGCCCGACCGTTGTCATTTTGAACTACCTGCCGCAGTCCTTGGGTTCCTACTTATCCCAGTTCTTCACCATGGCTGCTCGCACCACTAACTCAGGCGAAGAAGCCACCAAATGGCTGGATAGCTGGACAATTTTCTATTGGGCATGGTGGACGTCCTGGTCCCCATTCGTGGGCATGTTCCTGGCACGTATTTCCCGTGGCCGCACAGTCCGCGAGTTCGTATTCGTGGTTTTGCTAGTTCCGACGATGGTGTCGGTTATTTGGTTCTCCGTATTCGGTGGAACTGGTATTTTCCTCGAGAAGAATGGCCGTTCTATTTGGGGCGACGGGGATTCCACTCAGCAGCTATTCGCTCTGTTACACGAGCTGCCAGCCGGCACTGTGACCTCTGTGCTTGGCATGCTTTTGCTGGCTACTTTCTTTATTACTTCGGCAGATTCCGCTTCCACCGTGATGGGATCCATGTCGCAGAACGGTGTGTTGGTGGCTAACCGTATGGTTACTGTTTTGTGGGGAGTCTTGACGGCAGTTATTGCGGTGGTCATGCTCACCACGGGTGGTGAGGATGCGCTGTCACATCTACAAAATCTGACGATCATCGCAGCAAGCCCGTTCGTGCTGATCATCATCGGACTGACCATCGCTATTGTGCGAGGTCTATCGAATGATTCGATGTATCTGGCAGAGAAGGAGCAGCGAGCATTCGCTTTGCGGCAAGCTCATGAGAGACGTATCAGCACAGCCCGCAAGGGAACGTGGCAAGTGCGCAAGTTGGACGGGGCTGCGTCGAATGTCGATGGTGAAATCGTGACCGCTGACGGCGACGCTGCACTTCCTGTTCATGAGGTGGAAACAGAGAACGGCACTGTGGATGTAATCAAGGTGGACGATCTCAAGGGCATTGTGGATCAGGCGGAGGCCGCCGCACAGCATGCTACCGATGCCGCGCAGGCAGCCGCTGCTTCTGCCACCCAAGCTGAGGCTGCTGTGGATGTGACCGATAGCGCTCAGGGATCCACGACGGATTCCGCATCGCGTACATAGAGCCGAGACGGCCGCACAAGGAGTCCGAGATGTCCGCCCAAATCAGCTGAGGTGCCCGGCGCTTTCACGCTGCGGGCGCGCTCAAGCCTTGTGTAGGTAAAAGGAGCCGTTACCTCAGCTAGCGGTTTTGAGCATGGCTTCGGTTGGGGCGATATATGCGGGCAGTATATCGGCGATGCTCTTTTGGTCCAGGCAGGAATAAAACTCCTCTTGAGCCTGGGTTAGGGCTGTTTCTAATGGGGAGTTGCTGGAATGTTTGTCCTGTTCTTCGCAATGTGGAGCGTGGATGAAACGGTCGACGGACTCATCTTTTCCTTCTAGCTGTCGGATGAGTTTCCCTAGTGGATAGTTGAGCGCTCCGTCAGCGATGGTAATACCGCCGGTGCGTCCGCGTGAGGATTTCAGGATTCCAATTTCGACTAACCTCGAAGCCAGCTTGGCAACGTGAGTGGGGGATGCCTCAAGCGCAGCGGAGATGTTCGCTGCAGTGAGGCGCTGGGCGCCATCGGATTTCGCTTGTTGATCGGCAAGCTCCATCACAATTTGCAGTCCAAGATTGGTGGATCGAGTGAGATGCATGTTATCTCCTACAAAATCAAGGCTAGAGGGATCTCTAGAAAACTCGCTGGTGAAAACGGTTCAAGGGATGCGATATTGCACTGTACGAACGGCAGATAATCAGCCACTTATGGTGCTTATCTGAGCCGCATTCCGGGGTGGAAACTCAAGAACTGAGGGGTCCAACCGCTTGAAACAAGAGCGACTATACACCACCATTTTTCAATTAAACTTTGATCGCTCGTAATTAATCCAATGTAAACATTCACACCTTTTAACTATCTTCTTATTTGCTGTGGTGATTCGCAACGGTAGTGCTGTAAAACTGTGATAATTCAAGGAAAAAGAGAACCCCACCTGCGAAGAATCTGAGGAGATGTAAAGATATTTGTTTGACAATTCTGGCCTTTATTGACGAAGAGTAAAATTTTCCTGTGAAAGAACTGAGTATTGCTATTAGCTGAAAGAATTGCAGCCATTTCCTGAATGGGGGGAATTTTGCGCTTAAGTTTGCTCCGTCGATAGTCAATGCGGCGTCACGTAAATGTCGGGCAGGGAACCCCGGCTAGTTTCGGCTAGGTAGCGAACGCTGCTTAGGTAGCGAATGTCGGTTGGTCAGAGAACGTTAACGCGGAACTATCCAACGAATGTGGTGCGCAACGGGGAGTGCTCCGAGCGTACGACGGCGAAGACCCCTCAGGTTCTTACTTCAGGACCGTATCTAATACTCTGTTAGTTATGTCGACACGCGTTCTCACCTCAGTTGCTTGGCCGTATGCCAACGGCCCTCGTCACATTGGTCACGTAGCGGGCTTCGGTGTCCCCTCGGATGTTTTCGCCCGGTACCAGCGAATGGTGGGTAACGACGTACTCATGGTCTCCGGAACCGATGAGCATGGCACTCCTCTGCTCGTCCAAGCGGAGAAGGAAGGCGTGAGCGTTCAGGAACTCGCGGATCGTTACAACAGGGTTATTGTCGAAGATCTTGTGGGATTGGGATTGTCTTATGACCTATTTACCCGCACCACAACCCGCAATCACTACGCAGTGGTGCAAGACCTCTTCCGCGGCCTCAACGACAACGGCTATATGGTGAAAGAAACCACCCGTGGGGCAATCAGCCCATCAACCGGGCGAACACTGCCCGATCGTTACATCGAAGGCACCTGCCCCATCTGTGGAGCTACGGATGCGCGTGGCGACCAATGCGATAACTGTGGTAACCAGCTAGACCCAGCTGATCTCATAAACCCACGCTCCAAAATCAACGGTGAGACCCCAGAGTTCGTCGATACCGAGCACTTCATGCTCGACCTTCCAGCCCTAGCTGACGCGCTCAGTGAGTGGTTGAAGGATCGCACAGATTGGCGCCCGAATGTTCTGAAATTTTCTCTGAACCTGCTCAAGGATGTGCGCCCACGCTCCATGACACGCGACATTGACTGGGGTATCCCGGTGCCAATCGAAGGGTGGCAGGACAACAATGCCAAGAAACTCTATGTGTGGTTCGATGCTGTGGTGGGCTACCTCTCGGCTTCCATCGAATGGGCGTGGCGTACAGGCGACCCAGAAGCATGGCGTCAGTGGTGGAATGATCCAGAAGCCGTGTCCTATTACTTCATGGGTAAGGACAACATCACGTTCCACTCCCAGATTTGGCCCGCTGAGCTTCTCGGCTACCAGGGAGCAGGCTCGAAGGGTGGCAGTGCCGGCGACCTTGCGCAACCTCAGTTGAACTTGCCGACGGAGGTTGTTTCCTCGGAATTCCTCACCATGTCTGGATCGAAATTTAGCTCGTCAAAGGGTGTCGTGATCTATGTTCGTGACTTCCTGAGAGACTTCGGCCCGGATCCCTTGCGTTACTTCATTGCGATGGCCGGTCCAGAGACAACGGATACTGACTTCACATGGGATGAGTTTGTCCGCCGCATCAACGGCGAGTTGGCAAATGAATGGGGAAACCTGGTCAATCGCACTGTATCCATGGCTTATAAGAACTTTGGAGAGATTCCCGCGCCAGGTGAGTTCACTGCAGAGGATCGCGCATTGTTGGATGAAGCAGCAGCCGCTTTCGATATTGTTGGCCAACACGTTGCGAAATCTCGCTTCAAGGCTGGCATCACTGAGGCCATGCGCATCGCTGGTCGAGCTAACCAGTACATTGCGGCGATGGAGCCGTGGAAGTTGGCGAAGGATGATAGTCAGCGTGAACGGTTAGCAACCGTGTTGTATGTGGCTCTGCAAGTGGTGTCCGATGTCAACACACTACTCACCCCATATCTGCCATTCAGTGCGCAGAAGATTTATGAAACTCTCGGTGGAGAGGATATTTGGGCCGCACAGCCGCAGGTGGTTGAAGTCACGGATAACTCTCCTCGGGTACCTGTTGGCGTCGGTCTGCCAGAAGAGGGGCGTACTTACCCGGTGATTATGGGCAACTACGCCGAACAGAAGGCGACCTGGTCCCGCATTGATTTGGAACCAGGGGTGGCGCTGAGTAAGCCCAAACCTTTGTTCAAGAAACTCGACGCCGAGCTTGCCGAGACTGGCCCCGAGTGGGCTCCAGTTCAGAAGTAGTCTGCTGCTGGTATCCCATGCCGGCGGCATCTTACTCTCCATAAATGGCCGATAGTTCATTGACGCCAGCCGATAGTTTATGGGCGGCGTGACTGCCGTGACCGCGGGAGTGAAATGAGCGCCATAGTGAAGTGAGCGCGGCACATGTGATGATGTGTCGTGAGTAGGGGCTATATGTACAGACTGAATTGCCACATAAGCAAATAGAACTGCAAAAGGTACGGTAGGGGGCATGGCAAAGAAGAACCGTCCTAAGCCCGTACCTCCTCCCGAGTTGAGGCCTCTTTTTGATGCGCACACTCATCTGTATTCGACCGTGAAGAAGATGGGAGAGCAGGTTGCCTCGTACGAGGAAGGCATTCGGGCTCTCATGGCTGAGGCAGATGCTTCCGGCCTGGTCGGCGTGTGTACGGTTGGTGATGGCCTTCCGGAGACTGAACATGCGCTGGAGGCCGCCCATATGCATCCCAATGTGTGGGCGGCGTGCGCCATTCACCCCACGTTGGCTCATACTTTGGACGACGCAGCTAAGCAGCGACTGACGGAGATGTCTCAAGATCCGCGTTGTGTCGCCATTGGGGAGACTGGTTTAGATACCTATTGGATCGGGAAAGATACTGAGACTCCCAGCTTGGAGGTGCAGGAGGAGGCGTTTCGTTGGCACATTGATTTGGCGGTATCATCCGGCAAGGCGCTGATGATTCACAACCGTGAGGCGGACGAGGATCTTCTGCGTGTGCTAGAGGATGCGCCTCGGCCGCAGACCGTGATTTTGCATTGTTTTTCTTCGCCGCTTGAGGTGGCGAAGGAAGCGCTGGGGCGTGGTTACGTGCTCTCCTTCGCGGGAAACTCCACATTCAAGCGCAATGAGGAACTGCGTGAGGCGGCGCGGATAGCGCCGGCAGGGCAGATTTTGGTGGAGACTGATGCTCCCTACATGACTCCCGAGCCCTTCCGTGGTCGCAGAAACGCGCCGAGTTATGTGGGCTATACTGCGTGGGTTTTGGCGGAGGTGCGTGGTCAATCGGAGCGGGAATTTGCTGAGTTGGTGACTGCCAACGCTTGCCGGGTGTATGGAATCCCTTCGCTGTAATTCGTGTCCTGATTGTGACAAAACAAGACTACAGCGAGCGTTGGGTTCTATTGTGCACAGCTGTTAATCACTGTGACTTGATTGTTTGTGCAGCGTGCGCGGTATTTTGTGATCTTTCAGACAATTTTGGCGAGTATTTGGAACTGAAGCCGTTGTTACCGTATTGTGATCAAAGACCGATCGCAGGGCTCACCACATCGATGCCCCGCTACACCATGAAGATTCACCGTCTTTCCTCTAGAGCGCATCACGACTGCGTACCGCGACCCTGAGTAAGGCGGAACCGATAGTGAGAGGCAATTCCCAGCGTGTCCCCAAAGAAGTCCACTCTGAACCGCATCAACAAGCCCAATAACACCCCATTGCGTGTTGCCACGGGTGGTATGCTCGCCACGCTCGTGGCTACTGGTGGTGTAGCTCTCGCCGCCCACAAGGATGTCACCGTTGACGTCAATGGAGATATCATTCAGGCCTCCACGATGTCAGGAGATGTTGAAGGCGCCCTGAAGTCCGCAGGCGTAGACCTTGGTGATCGCGATATTGTCACCCCGGCCTTGAGTGACAAGATCAGTGACGAAGACACCATTACCATTCGGTCCACGCGTCAGGTGTCCGTGATTGTTGACGGCCAGCAGGAGAAGATCGATACCACTGCACTGACTGTGGGTGACCTGCTGAAGCAGCTTGGCCGAGATACTAAGGATGCCGCCTTGTCTTCTCAGGTTAATGATGAGATTCCTCTGGACGGCATGGATCTGGAAATCACCACTAAGAAGAACTTCACCATGAATGATGGTGGTGAAGAGAAGAACCTGTCCCTAGCGGCAAAGACCGTGGGGGACATCTTCAAGATGACCGGCAAGAAGCTAGGCAAGGAAGACAGGGTCACTCCAGATGTCACCACTCCTGTCAAGGATGGAATGCACATCGACGTGTTCCGTGTTACGCACGAGGAGCAAAAGCAAACCCGCGATGTCCCAGCACCGGTGCGTAAGATCGAAAATCCTAATGCTCCTGCAGGTGAGGAAACTGTTGTGGAGCCAGGTGCTAATGGTAAAGAAAATGTCACTTACCGCGTGCGCAAGGAAAACGGTGTAGAGGTTGGCCGTGAGGTAACCAATGCTGTCCAGACTGTGAAACCAGTCCAGCGGGTAGTGTCCGTTGGTACAAAGCCTGTTCAGACTGCACCATCGGTTGCCAACGGATCCGTATGGGATCAGCTAGCTCAGTGTGAATCCGGCGGTAACTGGGCCATCAACACTGGCAACGGTTTCTACGGCGGTTTGCAGTTCACCCAGCAATCTTGGGAAGGCTTTGGCGGCACCCAGTATGCTCCACGAGCTGATCTGGCCACTCGCGAACAGCAGATTGCCGTAGCCGAAAAGATTCAAGCCTCCCAGGGATGGGGCGCATGGCCAGCTTGCACCGCAAAGATGGGATTGCGCTAAAGCCAAGCCCAGCTGGCGTAGCGTGTAAGCGCTTAGACTGTGCGCCTTGAGCCGCACCTCAGCAATCCGAATATTTAGCCCAGCCCCGTGCTGGGCTATTGTCATGTG
Organism: Corynebacterium anserum; assembly: GCF_014262665.1. Lineage (NCBI taxonomy): Bacteria > Bacillati > Actinomycetota > Actinomycetes > Mycobacteriales > Corynebacteriaceae > Corynebacterium > Corynebacterium anserum. The sequence continues at coordinate 1,624,687 of NZ_CP046883.1, read as the reverse complement.
GAGATACTCGGCTCTGTGCTACAGGCAGTGTGCTGTACGTTGTGCTTAGCGTGGCCGTTTTGTCTATTAAAAGGATTCGCGACCGTTTTCCTGGTGGAGGATTTATGACTGATAGCCATGTCGACACTGCTCAGGCTCATCTCCTCGGGCCTGTACAGGTGCGCGAACTAGCTGAAGAGTTGGACATTTCTCCCACCAAAAAACTGGGGCAGAACTTTGTGCACGATCCAAATACAGTGCGGAAAATCGTCGCTGCGTCGGAAATCACGGCATCCGATGATGTGCTCGAGATCGGACCAGGTTTAGGCTCACTGACTCTCGCCTTACTGGAGACCGCGCACACCGTCACTGCGGTCGAGATCGATCGTCGACTGGCCGACAAACTTCCGGAAACGGTCAGTACGCGTGCCGAGCCCTGTGCAGCCAGGTTTCATGTGATCTTGAAGGATGCGCTAAAACTCCAGCGCTGTGACTTTGACAATGCTAAGCGTCCCCTGCCGAGCGCTCTCGTCGCCAATTTGCCGTACAACGTATCAGTGCCGGTGCTATTGCACTGTGTGGAGGAGTTTAAGACTATCCGGCGAGTGCTAGTGATGGTTCAGCGTGAGGTGGCTGATCGTCTCGCAGCTGAACCTGGCTCGAAAATCTATGGCGTCCCGTCTGTGAAAGCAGGTTATTACGGCAACGTTAGCCGTGCAGCGACGATTGGAAAGAATGTCTTTTGGCCTGCTCCGAAGATTGACTCTGGTCTGGTGCGCATTGATCGCTGGACAGATCAGACGCGCCCGTGGTCTTTGACTGATCTGCCCAAAGGTACGGGGGAGTCTGAGCTCCGCGCTGTTGTTTTTTCTTTGGCCGACGCCGCTTTCCTCCAACGCCGCAAAACCCTTCGCGCGGCACTCTCCTCGTGGTTTAGCTCTGGGTCGCAAGCTGAAGGTGTTCTTGTGGAGGCGGGGATCGATCCGAAACAACGTGGAGAGAAGCTTTCGACTGCAGATTTCGTACGGCTGGCTAAGGTGGCTTTGAAGAATAATCTCGTGGCAGGGGAGGTATTGCGATGAGCAGAGATTCCATTGATAGGACGAGTATTAGTAGGGCGGATACTGGCAGAGTTGGCGTTCACACATCGGGTAATGATCCGAAGGGCTCTGCAGGACCTGGTGTTCGGAGGGGTAAGGATCCGAAGGGCTCTGCAGAACCTGGCGTTCGCAGGGACAGTGGGATTCCACATGACGCAAAATCAGTTCAGTTAAAGCAAACACCATCACCTTTGAGCGTAGGTGCCGTTGCCCATGGAAAAGTCAACCTTCACTTGGGAGTATCCGACTTACGCGATGATGGGTATCACGATTTGACTACTGTTTTTCAGTCGGTGGCACTCCAGGAAAAGGTGAGATTGACAGAGGTAGCGTCGGAGGAAGAAGCTACCGTCACGGTCACTGGGCATGATGCGCATTTGGTTCCGACTGACCCTAGTAATCTGGCGGTTCGCGCGGTTGAGGCGGTGCGCAGCCTCGTCAAGGCGCGGATGAAAGAAGGCAGTTGCGGCGACAACAGTCCGGGGGAAATAGATCGCAGTGAACTCGCCTCGCACAAGATGACTGAACAAGATGTGCCATGGGTGGCGATCCATATTGAGAAAGGGGTTCCGGTCGCAGGAGGCATGGCCGGCGGTTCTGCGGACGCAGCTGCGGCGCTGGTCGCAGCTGTGGAGTTTTATTGTGAACGTCACCCTAGGACATCCCATGTGCCTACTCCGACCATGGAGGAACAGTACGGTATAGCGGCATCGCTAGGTGCAGACGTACCGTTTTGTGTACTCGGCGGAACTGCGTTGGGACTCGGTCGCGGAGATGAACTGGTGACTGTGATGGCTCACGGAACTTTCCATTGGGCGTTAGCCACAGATAAACGAGGACTCTCCACACCGAAAGTTTTTGCTCAGTTGGATAAGCAAAGAGCTGCGGCTGCTTCCGGCGAACGCCCCGACATACGGGCGGGCAGCACCGATGCTCTCATGCGTGCCCTGGTCAGCGGTGATGCGGAACAGCTGGCACCCACGCTCGTCAACGACCTTCAGGCTCCCGCTATTAGCCTCATGCCAACTTTGCGTGAAACTCTCCGTGCTGCGAAAGAAGCCGGGGCGCTCGCGGCAATTGTCTCTGGCTCGGGGCCAACAATCGCCATGTTGTGCCGCGATGCAGACCATGCCCTCGATGTAGCCACTGCTGTTTCCGTGGCGGGCAAAGCTAGCGCCACCATTACTGCTTCTTCTCCGGCGGGACCTGCCAGGATTCTAGAGGAAGACTAGCGTGCAGAGGATCGTCCAGGTCAGGGAATTTACTGTTGAGTGGAACAGCTCGGAACAATACTCGGTAAGTGGCTGAGAACTAGATGCCATGGCAGCTGGTACAAAGTGTGAGTTGCCCGCCGAGTACCAGACCGAAATAGCGAAACGCTCAACCTTTAAGAACAATACGGAAACACCCACCCCCAAAGAACAGGAACGAGATTCACATCCCGTGAGTAACCTCATCAACTTAGAAAACGTCAGCAAAACTTACGGCCTGAAGCAATTGTTAGACACGGTCAGCCTTGGCGTGAACTCTGGAGACCGTGTGGGGGTGGTAGGTCTTAACGGTGGAGGTAAATCAACGCTGTTGAAGATCCTTTTTGGCGCGGATCTGCCAGATAGTGGGCGGGTATCTCACAATAACGGCTTGCGAATGGCAATGGTGACCCAGGATGTGCTCCGGGAGGTAGTCACCGATGAGGCCTGCGCTGGAACGACCGTGGCTGATGCCGTGCTTCAACCTTTGGGGTTGGAGACTTACGAGTGGGCCTCCAACCCACGCGTGCGATCAGTATTGCATGGGCTGGGTGTCGCCGATCTGGGGTTGGATACTCCTGTTCGGTCGTTGTCTGGTGGGGAACGACGCCGTACGGGTCTCGCCGCTGCACTCGTGCAAGAGCTGGACTTATTAATCCTTGATGAGCCAACGAACCATCTTGATGTTGAAGGCGTGCAATGGTTGGCTGAGCACTTGTTGAGCCGAAACACCGCATTGGTGGTGGTGACCCACGACCGCTGGTTCCTCGATACCGTCGCCACTAGAACGTGGGAAGTACACGATGGTGTGGTTGACGTATATGAGGGGGGATATAACGACTGGACGTTTGCACGCGCTGAGCGTGCCAGGCAGGCTGATGCCGCTGAGCAGAGACGTCAAAATCTCGCCCGCAAAGAACTTGCATGGCTGCGTCGTGGCGCTCCGGCGCGTACCTCGAAGCCTCGATATCGCATTGAAGCAGCTGAGGCTCTGATCGCGGATGTTCCGGCGCTTCGAGACAGTGTAGAGCTCATGAAGTTTTCGGCGCGTCGGCAAGGCAAGAAGGTCATCGAACTTGAAGATGCCACTATTGCTACGCCGGATGGACGCATTCTGGTGGAAAATCTCACGTGGCGGTTGGGGCCTGGTGAACGCATAGGTTTGGTAGGTGTAAATGGCAGTGGCAAGACCACCTTGCTTCGTGCTCTGGCTGGAGAGTACCAGGTCACGAGTGGTAAACGCATCGAAGGAAAGACTGTGCGTTTAGGGTGGCTGCGTCAGGAATTAGATGACCTCGATCCCAACCAACGCCTGTTGGAAGCGGTTCAGGACGTAGCGAGTTATGTGACTTTTGGAGATAAGGAACTATCGGCAAGCCAGCTCGCGGAGCGTCTGGGTTTTTCTGCGAAACGTCAGCGCACACCGGTAAGGGATCTGTCGGGTGGCGAGCGCCGGCGTTTGCAGCTGACTCGAGTGTTGATGACGGAGCCAAATGTCCTACTTCTTGATGAGCCAACGAATGATTTAGATATCGACACGTTGCAAGAATTAGAATCTTTGCTCGATGGGTGGCCAGGCACGCTCGTGGTGATCTCGCACGATCGGTATTTGATCGAGCGCATTTGCGACTCCACCTGGGCTCTATTTGGTGACGGAACGTTGACGAATCTACCGGGAGGTATTGAGCAATATCTTCGTCGACGCCAGGAACTCGGGGCTCACAAACCAGATAATCGTTTATTGGGCCGTCAAGTGCCAGGTAGCCACGCGATTGGCGGACACGCGGCTCTAATGGATGACGGGGGTTCGGCTGGACAGGTGCTGGATCACGATGATGGGGGATGCGCTGCCGGCATTGATAGTGGTGTTGGAGGATGGGTAGCCGAGACTAAGCCTGCTCTCAGTGCACAAGAAGACCGTGTACTGAAGAAGGAAATGAACTCACTTGAAAGGAAAATAGAGAAGCTTTCACAGAAGCTGGAGAAGCTTCATGCTGAGATGGCGACCGCCGCTGAGGAACTTGCAGTGGATCCTAGCGCTGCTGAGAAGCTGACACGACTGGATACGGAGGCTCGCAAAATCCAAGGCGAGCACGATGAGCTGGAAATGGCCTGGCTCGAAGCCGCAGAGAAACGCGAAGGGTGAGGCGGCGGAACTGGAAACTAGAGCAGTGGATAGTTGGCGGCAAGAGTTGCGGATAGCCGGCAATAGGAGCGACGGATACTGTGACGGGCTGTAGCCTCTGGGAGCCTACTTGAGTAGCTAGGTTGGAAGGAGCAGGGAGCTGGACGGGGATCGGTGTTGTCTCGATGGTGAGTAGGGTAGGAGACATGATTTTGATCAACGTTAAGTTCAAGCCATTGCCGGAACACGTCGAGAATTTCCGTGAGGTTGTCGCAGAATTCACTGCAGCTACCCGTGCAGAAGAAGGCTGCCTCTTCTTTGATTGGTTCCGCTCCACAGATGATCCAAATGAGTACATTCTTGTTGAAGGCTTCAAGGATGACGCGGCTGAGGCTCATGTTAATTCTGAACACTTCAAGAAGGCTTGTGAGCTATTCCCAACCGTTTTGACTGAAACTCCGAAAATCATCAACACCCTTATCGAAGGAAAAACGGAGTGGGATCGCATGGCAGAGTTTGAGGTCAAATAGGGGGAGACCGAGCTTAAGGGTCCAACTGCTGGTGTTTTCTTAAGCGCTCAGCTGCAGGCGCTGTCCACTGCGATCAGTTGGTATTGACTCTGAAACACCACGTTGGAAGAGACGGCTCGTGGTGTTCCAGAAAGCGCAGATTAGTAAAACAACATCACTGATGGTCAGGTAGCGTCAGTGGCATGACTGTCAGCGTTTTTGATTTGTTCCAGATTGGTGTGGGACCATCCTCATCCCACACTGTTGGACCTATGCGAGCAGGATTGACCTTCGCCACAGAACTGAGGAAGGAAATCCTGGCTGGGAGAATGGATCAGACTGGTGGAGAAGCGGCGTCGAGAAGACAAAGGGCAAGTAGCCTTCGACCCCTCGACGATGAAGCCAAACTGGCCGGAGTAGTCACACCGCATCGTGAACATGGCACCGCAATATCGATCATTCTGTACGGTTCGCTGGCAGCCACGGGCATGGGGCATGGAACACTCGAAGCGTGCTTGCTAGGCCTCGACGGTGCTGATCCTGGCGCAGTCGACCCAGATTTTATGGAGACGCGCATCCGCGAGATCCGCCGGACGCGTCAGATCCGTCTGGCCGGGGACGAAAACTTACCGGTTACATGCGGTTTCGAGGACATCATTCTCCGTCCGGCGATACGGCGTTCCATTCACACTAACGCCGTGACATTCGTGGGCTTCGAGGAAACATCACACGGCCACCTCAGCCACGATGGTGAAGGAGTACAAGAAAAAGGCGGGCAACAGCACAAAAATGGTGAGTTTACGTCCGAGCACGGCGATGGTTCTCCCGATGATCGATCGCCGCATCGTGCTGCCTACAAAGAAACCTACTACTCCATAGGAGGCGGATTCATTCGGACGGAGGACCATGTGCCACAGCGGGGCGAGATAACCGGCAAGTTCGTTTTTGATTCCGCAGAAAAGTTATTGCGCCTCTGCGATGGCACAGTGGGTGAGCCTCGGTCAATCTCCAGCGTGCAGTTGGAGTGCGAGCGAACGCTGCGTACCGATGAAGAGATCAACGTAACTCTCGACTCCATTGCACAAGCGATGCAAGATTGCGCCAAGCGTGGCATGGCCAGCGACGGCGTACTGCCAGGAATGTTGCAAGTGCGCCGACGTGCTAAACGGTGGTACGACCAGTTGATGGACGAAGACCCGCAGTGCACCGCTGAATTTTCGGAGGACTGGGTCAACCTTGTGGCACTAGCGGTCAACGAAGAAAACGCCGCGGGTGGTCGTGTGGTCACCGCTCCGACTAACGGCGCAGCAGGGATTATCCCCGCCGTCATGTTCTACGCGAGAAATTTTACCGACGCCGGACGTCGCGATCCACGAGCCACCAATCGAAAATTTTTGTTAGCTGCAGGCGCTGTGGGATCTCTGTATAAAGAACGAGCATCTATCTCTGGTGCGGAGGTGGGATGTCAAGGAGAGGTAGGATCGGCAGCGTCGATGGCTGCGGCTGGTTTAGCGGAGGTATTGGGAGGTACACCGCAGCAGGTTGCGAACGCGGCGGAGATAGCGATGGAGCATTCTTTGGGGCTGACGTGCGATCCGATTGGTGGCCTCGTGCAGATCCCATGCATCGAGCGCAACGCAATCTCTGCGGGAAAAGCTATCAATGCCGCGAAGATGGCTTTACGCGGTGATGGCAAGCACCATGTCACCCTTGATGAGGTCATCGAGACGATGCGTCAAACTGGGCGCGACATGAGCGATAAATACAAAGAAACTGCTGGCGGTGGTTTGGCAACGAACGTAGCGGTAAACGTTCCGGAATGCTGAGCCACTGCCGGTGAGTGGTTTGAGGTTCGTTCCGGTGGGTGTTGGCAGAGGGTTGAAGCTGGGGTTGGAGGACAATTCGAGCTTGTGTAGGCGGTGGGTGTTGGCGGAGGGTTGAAATGTCTCCTCGCGCATCAGCGTAGGGGTGATCGTGATTGGGATGGCGCGCATTCCCAATAATTGGTTATTGAGATAGAAACAGTTGTTCAGTAGCTCTGTGTAAGCTTACTTGTGCTAACCCCTAATGGGGTAGGGGAACAATAGGGGGACTACGCAGAGTGGTTCCATATAGGCCTAGGTAAATGTGCTGCTCAGAGCGTATTTACGCGGCTTAGTAGAGGGGGATTTTCAGTCTGGAAAATATGCACTTAACTGCAATTTAAATCGAAATAAACTTTTTTGGTTAAAACTTATCCCTCTTGTGTCATATTTAATCCCGAAGGTTAAGGGATCACCTACACACCGAGGGCTGGGAAGCGTGCAGTTTAGGGAAAACACGGGGTCGCGCTACTAGTTACCGCCTTCAGCCGATGGCCTTGAGTAAACAGCTCAAGGCCATTGTGCTGCCGTGAGTAGTTTTTGCCTACCGTGGGTGGTTTTGCTTACCGTGGGTGGTTTTGCTTACCGTGGGTGGTTTTTTGCTTGTCTACCGCGAACGTTCTTGATTCTCTTCCGTGAGTGGTTTGGGGGTGTTGATGGAATCTTGGGGGAGTGACGATCACAGCGATGTCGTCAGTTGGGTTACTGAATACGTTTATTTTGTGGGTTCTGCTGTGTCTGATTTTGGCGTCGAATATTGGTCTATCAGCCAGACAGCGAGCGCTAAAAAATCGAGAAAACACATCCGGCAGAAACCAAAACGCCAGAACTCAACCGGCAGCGATCCAAGTGCTAGGGAACTAAACCGGACACGATCCGAGTGCTAGGGAACTAAACCGGACACGATCCGAGTGTTAGGGAACTAAACCGGATACGATCCGAACCGTAAGACTGTTCAGCGTAAAGAAAAGAGATCACAACATGGGGGGATTCGTGCTCATTCTTGCTAGAGATCTTCGAGAGGCCGATAGGGCTCGGGTCTACCGGTTACGCAAAGACGGCAAACTTCACCAACTTGCTCGAGGTGCCTACGTAACTAGTGAGAATTGGCGGCAGCTCTCCCCACGGCAACAGAAACTTCTCCGTGTGGTTGCTCACTGCAAAACTAGGCCAGGGCACATTGCGATAGGCATGACAGCTGCGTTTGTTTTAGGTCTTCCCACACCTACCGGAGGAAACAAACACCGACGCATCGAGCTAGGAAGCGTGAACGGTGCGCGGAGCACTTCGACCAGCGAGGTGGTAATTCGCCACCTACCCCGGAGATACATAGGGCAAGCCGTCGAATTCGCTACAGAATTCGGAGTGGTTTTCATCAGCTCGCCACAAGCCCTTGCTGCCGAATTGTTGCTTTGGGGTAGCCAACTTGAAGGTTTGGTGGCGATAGAGGCGATGCTTCATCAACGAAAAATAACAATCGACGCCGTGGAGCCAAGCTTAGAATTCATGAAGAGAAGACGCGGAAAATCAAGGAAAGGCCGATCTGCGCAGGACATTGCCAAAGAGACCTTGATGCTTATAACAGATTGTTCAGAAAGCCCGCGTGAGAGCGAGGTCAAATATGAACTTTGGAAGGCAGGATTCCCAGCTCCTTACCAGCAGGTCGATATTTTCAAAGCGAAACTCTCGGACAATTGGGTGAGGAAGGCCGACTTCCTCGGGCGCGTGGATTTCATGTTCCCCTGTGGCTTGGTTGTGGAGTACGACGGTCGGGACAAGTACCTCGATACCAAATCAAACGCTTATTTCGATCTGGACGGTGCTCATAGTTCCGCAAGGCTTGGTATGGACGGTGCTCATAGTTCCGCAAGGCTTGGGAAGATCGATCCGCAGAAAATCATGGAGGAACGGCAGCGTGAGCGTCGGATTCAGAACCAGGGTTTTGAAGTAATTAGAATCGATGCGGAGTCCTTCAAAGAAGGAGCTTGGCTCAACGAAGTGAGGCAGAGTTTGGAGCGGAGAAGGGCAGAGGGGCGGATCGCGCCAGAAGGTAAGTGGCATGCTCGCGCGTGGGCTTGGGGCGATAGATCTGGCCGGTGATGCTGAGATTCTAGGGAAGGGCTCTATCTATTTTGAGCCGAAATAAGCTTCCTTGTTAACGGGGTTGATGGGGTGATGATGTTCTGGTTAACGGGGTTGATGGGGTGACGATGTTCTGGTTAACGAGGTCGATAGGGTGACGATGTTCTGAACGCGGACTATCGCTAGGTTAGGCCAAGGTGTTGCGGGAAAATAAGATCTGAAACTTCTTGAGGCTAGGCTCATGCTGGAGTTGTTTGGGATCGTTGAGGTTGAGTTGCCCAGACGCTGCACAAAAGTCGACAGGAATGCAGCACTTAATCACATCTGCAACAAAATCCTGGGGGAAAGGAAACTTTGGAGAATTCTTGTCGACCTTTGTTGCAGTCGGTGGTCGGGGATCGTTCTTCTTGGGTTTCTTGTCGACTTTTGTTGCAGAGATTTGCTAATCACGCGGGATGAACCTCTGATCAGCGACACCGGATCCTCCGTTAGCAGTTAGGCAACGCCAGATCCCCGTTAGCAGTTAGGCAAGACCAGATCCCTCGTTAGCAGTGACGCAACTCCGGAGGCGTCCGCCACCAGGCAATCCCAGATGACTGATCGAACAGAAGTGAGAGCAATAGAGGTGAGAGCAACAGAAGTGAGAGCCGTTGTGACGATGGGGGAAGAAGACAAGAGGAGGGAAGATTCGAGTAAGGGAGATTAAAGCATTGGCCAGCTACCGCGGTAGCATTGATTACCATGAGCCGCGAACCCGCTAAGTCGTATAAACAGTCCGCAGATGAAAAGAGCAATTCTGGGGAGGCGCACACCAAACCACCAAAGTTGTCGAAGAAGGCTTATGAGGCGGAGCTTGTTCGCCTTCAAGCTGAGCTGGTGGAAATGCAGCAGTGGGTGGTTGCGACAGGTGCTCGTGTGGTGATCATCATGGAAGGGCGCGATGCTGCTGGCAAGGGATCTGCGATTAAGCGGATTACGCAGTATCTCAATCCCCGTACGTGCAGGGTAGAGGCTCTGCCAGCTCCTAACTCCCGTGAGCAAGGACAGTGGTATTTCCAGCGTTATGTTGAGAAGCTTCCTACGGCGGGTGAAATCGTTATTTTTGACCGATCTTGGTATAACCGCGCAGGTGTGGAGCGTGTGATGGGGTTCTGCACCACGCAGGAGTACCGCCGATTCTTGCACCAGGCTCCGATTTTTGAGCGTCTCTTGGTTGAAGACGGCATTATCCTGCGCAAGTACTGGTTTTCTGTATCTGATGATGAGCAGGTGAGGAGATTTACTGCTCGACGCGAGGATCCGTTGCGTCAGTGGAAGCTATCACCTATGGATTTGCAGTCCATTACACGGTGGGAGGATTATTCTCGCGCGAAGGATGAGATGTTTGTTCATACTGATATTCCTTCTGCGCCGTGGTACACAGTCGAGTCTGAGGATAAGAAACGCTCCCGCATCAATGTCATCAATCACTTGCTGAACACTATTCCGTGGGAATACGTGGAAAAGCAGGTTCCTAAGATTCCTGAACGTCCGAAGATTTCATCAAATTATGAGCGTCCTCCCCGTACACAATTCCGTTATGTGCCGGATGCTGCCGCTGAACTGGAACGGGACAAAGTTGAGGCTCGCGAAGCTGCAAAGAAGGCTGAGAGGAAAGCCGCCAAGAGGGCCGAGAAGAAGGCCAAGCATAAGGGGAAATCTGAGCGGAAGGATGCGCACCGGTTGGAGCCCGATTCTAAGTCCGGTTCGAAACCGAAGAAATCGAAGAAGAAGTCAAAGGATTAGGTCAACATTCGTCTTTACTTTGGCTCCTACTTCATCTGGGCCCGTGATTTTGTAGTCACTTGTTTATGTGTTTGCCAGGCTAGTCTGATCCCCCGGGATATTCGCCTGCGGAGATTGTGTGCCATTCGTACCTACTAGGCTGCTCAGGTGCGTCACTAGGCTGCTTGGGTGTAATCCTAGGCTGCTCAGGTGTGAGATGGTCGTCTCCTGTGCCCTCACCGGTTTCAACATCTGTGCGTAGAGACCTCGGTGCAGTCTCCACACGCCGTTGCCAGGCCTGTGACCAGCTAGTTATCTGAGTATATCTTTTGCTCCTGGGGTGCTCGTTTTCTGGCATTGTGGAGTGCATGACTAATGAGAATTTTGTGAAGACGTGTGTTGAGGGCTTTGTTGGCGTCGTTGAATTAGACCGCCCGAAGGCGTTGAATTCCTTAACTCATTCGATGGTGCGCGATATAGATGATGCACTGATCGCGTGGTCCGATGATTCTTCAATACGGGCGGTATTAATTCGTTCGTCGTCCGACCGCGCCTTTTGTGCTGGCGGTGATGTCCGCGGCGTGCGGGAGACGGATATGGCTGGCGATTTTAAGGCTGGTGATGAGTTCTTCGAGGATGAGTACGCGATGAATCTCCGCATGGCTCAGTATGACAAGCCGATTGTCGCCCTGTTGGAGGGAGTTGTGATGGGTGGCGGTTTTGGTATTTCTGCGCATGGTTCGCATCGTGTGATTACGCCTCGCACTATGGGGGCGATGCCCGAAGCTGCTATTGGTTTCGTCCCTGACGTGGGTATGTCGCACGTGTTGAATCACTTGCCGGTGGATGGTGCTATTGGTTTGTTTATTGGTTGCACGGGCTGGCGGTTGTCGCCTGCGGATATGTTGTTTACAGGGTTGGGGAATGTTCTTGTTAGCGACGCCGAATCTTTCGGTCACGCACTGTGCGAAAGCTCTGTGGATGAGGCACAGGAGAGGTTTTCGGTGAGTCGTTCTTCGCTGGAGAACCCGGATTCTGAATTGGAACAGAACGCGACGTGGATTATCGATACTTTCGGCACCGGGCATTGGCAGGATATTGAGGCCCGTATTAGTGCCACTGAGCCTCAGGATGACCGTCAAGCAGAGTTCTTGGACAAGGTGAGGGTGATGCTGCGCGCTGCGAATCCGGCCAGTTTAGTGGCTATGACGGAATTATTCCGTCGTAATGCAGAGACGGACATTGCTACCGCATTGAAGAATGAATTGGCTGTTGGTAATGCGTTGCGCCGCGAACCAAACTTCGCAGAAGGGGTGCGAGCAGTGTTGGTGGATAAAGATCGTGAGTCGAGCTTCGATCCAGCAGATGCGAGCAAGATCGATCCGCAGCTGTATGCGAAACTATTGGTTTAGTTGGGCGCTGGACTGTTGGGGGATGATCCGTCCGTAGGATTAATCGGGCGCTGGGCTGTTGGGGGGATGATTCGTCCGTAGGATTAAACGGGCGCTGGGCTGTTGGATGGATGATCCGTCCACAGGGCTGTGGGAAAGCTAACCCCGACGCCCAGACTTTCTCAAGAGATGTTCTCAGCTCGCTACGGCAGGGGTTCCGTGCACAGCTTCCGATCGCTGGATCTTCAGCCAGACGAAGAACCCCCATAACACGAAAGCTCCATAAACGACATATAGGACGGCAGATGGGTAGTAGCCGGCGGCGAGAAGCAATGGCACGCCGACGATATCTACGCCAATCCAGATAAGCCAGAATTCAGTCCAACCCCGAGCCATGCCGTAGGTGGCGAGCATAGACCCCGTGAAGATCCAAGCATCTGCCCAAGGACCCCAGCTGCCCAGAGCTTTGAAAATCATGGCGAAAACTACGGTGCCGAAAACTGCTGCGATGACTAACCCTATGCGGTTTTTGGGGCTTGCCCATTTAGGTTGAACAGCAGCGGTATCGTCATGAGGTTCGGTGACGATCGAACGGCTTGGATCAGTCTCCTGGGGCTCCCGGACGCCGCGATTCCGTGCGCGCGACCAGTTCCACCAACCATAGATGCTGACTATCAAGAACATCACTTGTCGTCCAGCCTGGCCGTATAGATCTAGATTTTGCGGAGTATTGAACACGCCGCCAAGAAACACGGTGAACAGGATCATGTTGCCGACGATGCCAACTGGCCAGGCCCACACCACGCGCTTCATGCCCCCGATAGCAGAGGCTAGGCCAAAGAGATTTCCGATGATCTCGCGCCAGAGGATGGGATAACCACCGATAACGAGAGTGGCGTCGAGAAGCGGGGTGAGCAGGTTCATGGCAATTAGTATGGCATGTCGTTGCTGCCCACTGTCTTAAGGGCGGCGGATTCTCACACCGTTTTAGAGACGGTGGATTCTCAGACTCTTTTAGACCGGATGGATCCTCACTCCGTTTTATAGCCGGGGTGCACATTCCCCGTGCTGCGGAGCTTAGCCCAAGCCGCGGTGGAGAAGGTCGAAAGCCTCATCGAAGAGAGACTTTAGGTCGCGACCACGCGTGACGGTTCCAGATGCATGCGCTTCTATCGCAGCTGTCGCTGCGGACAGAACTAGGTGAACAGCCAGCAAAGCTTGATAGCGGGAAAGCGCCCCGTCGGTCTTGCGGAATAGGACATCACCGAGGTTTTCGAAGATGCCCGTCGTGCGGTTCTTTTCCGCCTGAGGTAGTGAAAGACTGAGTTGCTCGGCAACGGCGATGATCTGTCGAGCAGAAGCCATATCCTCATCGGGGTTTTCAATGAAATCCCACAGGATATTCTTGAGCATCTCGATAACTGGCGTCGGGTTTGGGTAAGACTCGATCGATGCACCCAGACGCTGAAAGAAGCCTTCGATGTAATGGAGGAAAGGATCGTCGCGATGGGCGAAATAGTTATGGAAGGTGCGGGTGGAGACACCTGCGCGAGCCGTAATTTCTGCGATGGTGGTCTGATCGATGCCTTGCTCTAACAAGAGTTCGACGGAGGCGCGGGCGAGTCGGTCCCTAGTTTCAGCCTTCTTGCGTTCACGCAGCGACATTTGTTCGCGAGAACTGTTCGCCGCTTCTTTCGAAGGGACGTGCATCACGGCCATGGTCTTTTACTCTTTTCGGTGCAACAATGCTGAGCAGTGAGAAAAACGATGGAGTGCGAGCCACCGCTCACTTTTAGACGATTTCAGCATACAACTGTGAATCGCAATGAGGGAAGCTTTTAATCCCGAGGTGCCGTGTGACGTGAAAATGACGTGTACCAAACCCCAAAATACCCCATAAGTTGGAGCGTTCATTTACTAGTCGGCGACCAGGGGCTCCAACGTTAGGTCTGGGTGCTCTTTTTCTACAAATGCTAATTTCCATTTATCGCCGAACAGGGCGATCAACTCACCATCACTGCGGGTGAAAATTTCCACACCGCGCTGGCGACCGAGCTCTGGTGCGGACTCTGCGTCGGTACGGCGGGCAACGGAATATGGAACAGGTTCGGTTACTGTTTCCACGTTGTATTCCACCTCCATACGAGCCTGCATGACCTCAAACTGCATTGGGCCAACGGCAGCCATGACTGGGGCGGCATCACCGCGCACGTCGTTGCGCAGAATCTGCACAACACCTTCGGAGTCCAACTGTTCCAGAGCTTTGCGGAACTGCTTGTACTTGCCCAAAGACTTAGCACGAAGAGTGCGGAAGTGCTCCGGGGCGAATTGCGGCATAGGGGGATACTGAACCTTCTTCCCAGCATAAATAGTGTCGCCGGGAGCCAGAGAACCAGCATTGACTAGGCCAACGATATCGCCAGGGAATGCCGAATCCACTGTAGACCGGGTACGGCCAAAGACGGTGAGCGCATACTTAGTAGAAAAGCTACGGCCGGACTGGGCATGGGTGACCTGCATACCACGGTCGAATCTGCCGGACACTACCCGCATGAAAGCTAGATGGTCGCGATGGTTTTTGTCCATACCGGCTTGAACCTTAAAAATGATTCCGGAGAACTCATCGCTAGTGTCCCGGAACTCCTGCACTGCAGCCGAAGCGCCACCGGTGGCGTTGAGAACCTTCGGGTCAGACGCGCGGCCATGCGGCGCGGGAGCGAGAGATACCAACGTGTCCAGAATCTGATGCACACCGAAGTTCAACATTGCGGACGCGAAGATCATTGGTGAAGTCACGCACTGCTCGAACAGCTCCTGGTCATGTTGCGCTCCGTCCATCGTCAACAACTCCACCTCTTCCACAGCAGTGGACCAGGCATCCCCTTCACGAGCGAGCGCCTCGTCAGGGGTGTAGCTTTCTTCCGGGGCAATTGTGGAACCGCCGGCCGTGCGAATGAAATGGATGTATTCTTCCGCGTCACCATCACCGCTGATACGAGCTAAGCCGCGAAAATCGCCCGCTTCACCCACGGGCCAGAACAGTGGCGTGGGCTGCAACTGAATCTCATTGACGATCTCATCCACCAGCTCCAGCGGGGAGCGACCCGGACGATCCCACTTGTTGACCACAGTCACGATAGGCAAGCCGCGTGCTTTACACACACGGAATAGTTTGAGGGTCTGTGGTTCCAGCCCCTTGGCGCCATCGATGAGCATGACGGCGGCGTCGACAGCAGAAAGCACACGGTAAGTATCTTCAGAAAAATCTGCGTGACCCGGGGTATCCACCAGATTGATCATGTATGGCTCGCCTGCACAACCCTCAGGGGCGTATTCAAACTGAAGTGCGGACGAAGCGATTGAAATACCGCGATCTTTCTCCATCTCCATCCAGTCGGAGACGGTGGACTTGCGTCCAGCTTTACCGTGAACGGCTCCCGCTTCTGCGATGACGTGTGCGTGGAGGGCTAACGCTTCGGTTAGCGTAGACTTACCAGCATCGGGGTGGGCGATGACAGCAAACGTACGGCGGCGACTAGTTTCAGAGGCGATGGCAGCTGAGCTCATAGCACCCAAGGATACTTCCCGAAGCCGGCTGAGCTGAAACTACTGCGCTGGTCGCTGAGCAAACTCCTCCAAGCGTGTAGGGCTCCCACCGATAACGATCAAATCCGAAACCGTCAGCTGTGTATCCGGAGTGAAAGGCCGCCAGCCCTGACCTGTGGACTTCACTGCGACAATGTGCACCCTCCTATTGCTCCAGAGCCGATCTACGTCGATTGTTTTGCCGCTCAGAATCGACGGGGTGGACATTTTGATCATGCCGAAATCCGAATCGACTTCGGCAAAGTTCTCAAAACGCCCACCCAACAAGTGAGCCACACGGCGCCCCGTATCACGCTCAGGCCGCAGTACGTGGTGCACGCCGATTTGGGTGAGAATGCGCGCATGCGCATCCGAATCGGCCTTAGCCCAAATATTTGGTACACCGAATTCCACCACGTTGGAAGCCGTGAGGATACTCGATTCGAGATCTGAGCCGATCCCAATAACCACGCACCGAGCTTCATCCACACCTAACTGACGCAACGCTTGTGGGTCAGAGGTATCTGCCACGGCGAAGTCAGTGCAGTCAGTGCTGTGCTCGCGCAGGAGTTTCTCATCATTATCAATGCCGAAAACCTCAACACCGTAGCCAGTCAGCTCCCGGGCCAAAGCCAGACCAAAACGGCCAAGACCTATCACCGTGACTGAGGAGTCCAACGGCTTTCCCTTGGCGTGGGAACCAGAACCTGTAAAAGGAAAATACTTACCCAATGAGAGGCCTTTCTTCGGGGTAGTGGAAGTGTCGAGACGTTTTTTTCGCCGCTAGCGCCGCTACCAGAGTGATGGGACCGATACGCCCTAAGTACATGAGCAAACAGAGGATGCCTTGCGACACAGCTGTGAGCTGAGCCGTAATGCCTGCGGACAGTCCTACTGTTCCAAAAGCAGAAATCGTTTCAAAAGTCACGTAGTCCGGATCCAGGTGTGGGTTGAGGATGCGTAGAAGTATTACTGAACAGCAAACCACAAGGGCACCAGCGCCGGCTACGGTCATTGCCTGGCGCACGACCCCCTCCGGAATGCGACGGTGTCCAATGATCACTTCTTTTTCACCCACAAGTTCCGTCCACATAGCTGCGAGAAGTACCACCAAGGTTGTGATCTTCACACCACCAGCCGTACCAGCGCTACCACCGCCGATGAACATCAGTGCATCTGTGGTGAGCAAGGTAGTGTCCGAAACTTGCGAATAGTCGATGGCATTGAAACCCGCGGTGCGGGCGGTTACAGAACCGAATAATGCGTTGAGGACGGAGGTAGCGGCGTCGAAAGAGGCACAGGCTCCATTCCACTCAGCGAGGAGGTAGACCACGAAGCCGACCGCCAATAGAGCCGCGGTACCAAACAGGGTCATGCGGGTGGTCACGGAGAGAGGACCTAGTGCGCGGTGGCGCTGGGTTCCGCGTTCTCGCATACGGATACGAATTCGTCTTACCAATTCAGCCAATACTGAATATCCCAAGCCTCCGAGAACGATGGCGAGCATGATCGGAGACAGAATAAACCAATCGTTGTGATACTCGATGAGGTTTTGAGACCTCAAAGAAAAGCCCGCATTGTTAAACGCTGAGACCGAGTGAAAGACACCCGACCACAGTGAATATCCGAGAGGTAACCCGTAGTGAAAATAAAAACGCCAGGCCAGAACCGCAGCGATGACTCCTTCGGTAACGAAAGTTAGCAGTACGGTGGCGACAATTGTGCGCTTGGCTCCACCAAGCTGGAATGGCCGGCTTTCTGCTTCGGCCAGTCTGCGGGATCGGACCGAGACTTTTCGGATCAGGATCATCCCGGTCAAGGTGGCGAGGGTCATAATTCCCAAGCCACCTACTTGGATGAGAACGAGAATCACCGCTTGTCCAAATGGTGTCCAGTATTCTGCCGTATCCACCACGATTAGACCGGTGAGGCATACCGCTGAGGTGGCGGTGAAAATGCCATCGAGGGGAGGAACTGAACCTCCACCGCGCGTGGAGATAGGTAATGCCAGAAGAACAGCACCTATGGCGATGAGAAGGAGGAAAGACCCCGCAGTGATGCGCGCCGCTTGAAGGCCGGCGGAAGGTTTTGTCTTGCCTTTTCGCCCACCTGTATCAGGGTGGCTTCTCGACGCTTGAGACATCTGTCCAGTCACTGCGCGAACACTACGCCTAGATGAGCTGCATGTCTAGATGCACGCTGAATATTTTTCCTGTGTGATGTAAATATGCAGGTGAAAAGGCGCTCTTCCGACACCGGTTTTAGGCGCTGTGGATAATGTTTTGGGCTTTGGGGACGCCTTCAGTCACTACAAGATAAGCCGCTTGTGCTGCGTTGCTCACGCTCCTCTCGAGTGATCCATCCGTTTCGTCCTCTGTAAACGGTTCCAGTACGTGGTCGATTACCTTGGTGCCCTTTGGCGGCCGTCCAATTCCCATGCGTATGCGGACGTAATTGCGGGTGGCGAGGTGCTCGGTAGTGGAACGTAACCCGTTGTGACCGTTCTCGCTTCCGCCTTCTTTGATGCGCACTTGTCCTAGTGGAAGGTCTAGCTCGTCGTGCACAATCACGATCTTGTCAGCCGGAATGTCGAATTTCCTGGCAAGGAGGCCGATGGCTACTCCGGAATCATTCATGTAACTGTTAGCCCGTGCGATGATGACCGGTTGACCGTCCAGACGGCTACAAAACACTTGGGCGTCGACTGCCTCCGCCGGCACTAAAAACGCGGCCTGTGCTTGTTTGTCAGCGATGTCATCGAGCAGGCGATCCACAGCCATGTATCCAATGTTGTGGCGGGTTGGCTCATACTTCGCGCCGGGATTACCTAGACCGATGATGAGCCAAGGAGCCTCGATGCTACTATCCGGCGTTATCGCTGGACTGCTGTTTTCCGCCAGCTCGAGTCCTGCGAAGGGATTTGTATTGGACGTAGCTGGTTCGCTGTGCTCCGCAGTAGGGTGAGCACTGTTTTTTCCACGGAATGAGCTTAAGATTTTCTTGAGGAACATCACGAAACTAGTCTGCCATGAGCCTTTCGATCGCATCCGCCGCGTCCGCACACATAATTGCTACGTCAGCCGCTTGGGTTTTGGGGAAAGGTTTGAGGACATAGGACGCGGGTGCCATGCGCCCCGGTGGCCGGCCGATTCCGCAGTTGATGCGCTGGTAATCTTTGGTTCCTATTGCCTTGCTAATGGACTTGAGGCCGTTGTGTCCTTTGTCCCCACCGCCGAGGCGGGATGTGACGCGTCCTGGGTCGAGTTCTAGCTCGTCATGAACCACGATGATGTGTTGGGCGGGAACTTTGAAGAACGCCGCGAGGGCTTTCACCGGCCCGCCTGACTCATTCATGTAAGTGCGTGGTTTGGCCAGGATGGTCTTTTTGTTCTCTCCTCCGATTGAGAGGATCGTTTCTGCGATGTTGGCGTTTGTTCTTTTGTGTGCGCTAAACGTCGGGGTGGGTATGTGGCGCGACGCCACCTCGTCAATCACTAGGTAACCTACATTATGTCTAGTGTTTTCGTATTGAGGCCCTGGGTTGCCTAGCCCTACGACCAACCATGGAGCGTGGGGATCCACGTTCGGTGGGGCTGCGCTGGTTTTTCTCTGCGTCGCCCGATGGGCAGCATGGGACTTCTTTGCTGTGTTCACGAGGGATATTGTGGCATATGAGTGACACCGCGATGCGGGGTGGGGCTAGGCGTCGAGGGCGTGTGAGACTGTCACAAAATGACACAACCCGGGAGTTCCGCTGGTGCGGTGGCCACATGAAGGTTCCTTGGCTCTTGGCGGGCTGAGGTGGCCCAGAACTCTATAGGAACCACGTATGTGTGCCTGAATACCGCACCGCGTGAACACCCGGGGATCAAGCGTGGCAGAGGTGTTGGGGAGTTTTACTCCTCGGTCTCGCCCTCGGCATTGTCACCTTCGGCATCTTCTGCACCGTTGTCTGCCTCTGGCTCTGCAGGCTCCTCTACATCTTCGCCTGGCTCCGGCAGCTCTTCTTCCTGTGGCTCAACGATGTTGATGATCAGGTGATCGGCCTCAGTAACCAGCTCGCAGTTTGCTGGCATCTGGATGTCGCCTGCGGTGATCTGGTGACCGATCTCCAGACCCTCGACGTCGATGGTGATTTCTTCTGGGATGTTGAGAACGTCGGCCAGGACGGTGATGACGTCCGCATCCTGCGTAACAAGCGCCCCTGGTGCAGGCTCACCCTCGAATACGACTGGGATGTCCACCTCGACTTTTTCGCCGCGCTTCACGTTGAGCAGGTCAGCGTGGTCAACATTGAGGGTGAGAACATTCTGATCGACAGCCTTCACCATGACCAGGTGCTGCTCACCCTCGACTTCGAGTTCGAGTACGGCGTTTACACCTTCGTTACGCAGGATTGCCTGGAATTCCAGGATGTCTACGTGAACGTGCATTGGCTCCAGACCCAGGCCGTAAACGACCACTGGGACGCGGCCATCACGGCGCAGACGGCGGGCAGCGCCCTTACCGAATTCGTTGCGTGGCTGTGCTGCGAGAACAGTCAAATTAGTTGCCATGTTCTATCTCCTTTTTCATGCCTGAGCTGTAGGACAGCTGCGGTTGTCTCTAAATCGCGTTTTCCACGCAACAAAAAAGCCGCGTGGTGACTCGCGGCGTGGGGAAACCTCCCGCAGCATGTTCAGATGTGGCCACCGTTTCATCCATAGTCACTGTGTGCTGTGATGCTGAGAAGACAGCGTTAGAGCACACATTTGCCATGAACGATGGAAAAGAGTGAACATGTCTGGGAGTGTGGTTCGCGCCGATAACGGCCAGTTCGGAACTACACTTGAGCACACCAACCAGCCCTCGCCGAGATTCACCGTGGAATCTTAGCATCGCATAGTGTTTTACTACTAATCAGTGTTCCGCACACCGGGACCAATTGCCTTTCCATAGGGATACTTTGATAAGTGCTCTTCTTGGTCAGGGACGGGAGTGGTTTGAACAGCTTTCACCGCCGCATTGAGCATGGCCGTGATAGGAACCGCGAAGAGTGCTCCGGGTAGTCCGAAGAGATACGTGCCCATCGCCACCACGATGATCACGGCGAGCGGATGGACGCTGAGCGCATGCCCCATAAGGAAAGGCTGAAGGACGTGTGTCTCTACTAGGTGAACCCCTATGACGATGCCCAGCATGATTAGCGCATGCACGATGCCACCGTCGACGAAAGCGATGAGTACGGCAATGGCACCTGAAATGAGGGCGCCGACGATGGGGACAAAGGAGCAGAGGAATACGACGACGGTCACGGGGATAACGAGGGGAATTCCTAAGATCCAGGCTCCAATGCCGATGCCCGTTGCGTTGATTGCTGCGACAACGACCTGCATACGGGTGTAGCCCTTGAGAGAGACCCATGCAGCCGCCGCTGCGGTCCAGGCTGGAGCTTGAATATTCTTTGGCAGCCATCCCAGCAGGTAGCGCGCGATGCGAGGTCCGTCATAGATGAAGAAAAACATCGCGATGAGGCAAATTAACACGCCAGCGATGTAATCCACTGTGGTGGCTCCGGCGTCTACGGCATTGCTCACTAGTTTGTCCGAGTTGGACTTCATGAATTCACTGACGCTGTCCAACATGGATGCGCCATTTTTTTGTGGAATCTGGAATGGCCCGGTGTGGAGCCAATCAATGAGAGAATCGAGCCCCTGTTGAGCCTTCGACGCCAGAGTGACATACCCCGAGGCAAATTGATTCACCGCGAATGTGAGCCCCAAGGCCACGATGGTGATGAGGCTCAGAACACATGTTAGAGCAGACAGACCCCGCGGGAAATGCAGTTTTGTTGTCAGCTTGACGTGCATGGGGGTGAGAAGTGCGGCGAGGAGCATGGCGATGGCTACGGGAACCACTACGATCATGACCTTGCTGGTGAAGGTGCCTACTAGCCAAAGACCACCGGCAATGAGTAGTGCGCAGATGGACCATGCGGCGGTGACAATGACCGGGTAGGGGATGTCTCTTTGAAGGCGCTCGGTCAGACGCGTTTCGCCCTGATTTGTAGTCATGGACAAGGTATAAAACAACACCCCTCGAACTCGCCTTTAGCGAGCTCGAGGGGTGTTGAAAATTCGCTGTGAACTTCCTGTAAAGGTGCATGCATGTTAACGCTAACAGGGCGTCTACTCGAACAGGTGTGTCACGGAACCGTTTTCGAAGATCTCGTGGATAGTTTTAGCGACCAGCGGAGCGATAGGAAGAACGGTGAGGTTGTCCCATCCTTCGGTGTTCTGAGGCAATGTATCGGTGGTGATGACCTCGCGCGCACCGCAGGAGCTGAGGCGTTCGCGGGCAGGTCCGGAGAACACACCGTGGGTCGTGGCGATGATGACGTCGCCGGCGCCAGCCTCGCGGAGCACACCCACGGCACCGGCAATGGTGCCACCGGTGTCAATCATGTCATCGAGCAAGACACAGGTGCGGCCTTCCACGTCACCGACGACGCGGTTGGCAGTAACCTTGTTCGCTACGTCAATGTCGCGGGTCTTGTGAATGAAAGCGAGGGGAGCTCCACCCAGAACGTCGGCCCATTTCTCCGCAACTTTCACGCGGCCGGCATCAGGAGAGACCACACAAATATTGTCCAGGTCGTAGTTTTTCCGAATGTGATCGGTGAGGATCGGCATGGCATGCATATGGTCGACCGGGCCGTCAAAGAAACCTTGGATCTGATCGGTGTGGAGATCCACAGAGACGATGCGGTCAGCACCAGCAGTTTTCAGCAGGTCGGCGATGAGACGTGCAGAGATAGGCTCGCGGCCGCGGTGCTTCTTGTCCTGACGGGCGTAGGGGTAGAACGGCAGGATAGCGGTGATGCGCTTGGCAGACCCACGCTTGAGAGCGTCGATCATGATGAGCTGCTCCATCAGCCAGTTATTGAGTGGCTGTGGGTGAGATTGCAAGACGAATGCATCGGAGCCGCGTACGGATTCCTCGAAGCGAACGAAGATCTCACCATTGGCGAAGTCGCGTGCAGTGGTGGGGGTCAGCTCCACACCCAGCTCGCGGGCCACAGCTTCACCCAACTCGGGGTGTGCGCGACCACTAAACAGCATCAAGTTCTTCTGATTGTCAATCCAGTGGGTGGTGGACAAGAGTTAGCCTTCCAGACTTGGCGACGGAATATTTGTTGGCGTATCCAACGATAATGGTGCAGGAATCAATTGAACAAACAACGCGGAAATTGCCGCGCATGATCGGGGTTAGCTGCAGCTACTGCTGGACATGTGTGTCTGCTTGCCCAGCAGCCCCTCTGGTAGCTTCAGCGGTTGTTGAGCGGGAACTTGGGCTGGTAGGGGAGCCTCCCTCAGCAACCCGCTTGGCTGCGTCAGCTGCTGCCTGCGCTGCTGGGGTACCAGGCCGCTTCTTTTCTACCCATCCGGCGATATTGCGCTGGTGTCCGCCGCTGACCACTAGTGATCCAGGGGGAACGTCTTTTTTGATCACTGTGCCTGCACCGGAGTACACGCCATCACCGACCACAACGGGGGCGATAAACATCGTGTCGGAGCCGGTGCGCACATGAGAACCTACGGTGGTGTGGTGTTTATTCACCCCGTCATAGTTGACGAACACGCTGGAGGCGCCGATATTGGAGTGCTCTCCGATGGTGGCATCGCCCACATAAGTGAGGTGAGGAACCTTGGACCCGTAACCGATGGTGGCGTTCTTGGTTTCGACGAAGCCCCCGAGTTTTCCTTCTTCGCCCAATTTGGTGCCAGGCCGCAGGTAGGTGAAAGGACCGACGTCAGCTCGAGGCCCAATTTCAGAATCGAAACCGTGGGTACGGATTACTTTGGCAGCCTCGCCTACGGTGACATTTTCCAATGTGGTGTCCGGACCAATTTCAGCCTTATCTCCGATGACGGTGCGCCCCTTGAGCTGGGTGCCTGGATAGATGGTGACATCCTGCCCGATCTGTACTTCCGTGTCGATCATCGTGGTGCGGGGGTCCACGATGGTGGCCCCAGCACGCATGGCAGCTTCAAGGTTGCGTCGGTTAAGAACAGCGCCTGCCTCTGCGAGCTGAACGCGGTCATTGACGCCAGCGAGCTCCGAGGCATCTTTCGCAGTGTGAGCGCGAACGGGGTGTCCTTTGCCTCGGGAAATGCCTAAAACATCGGTCAGGTAGAGCTCGCCCTGTGCGTTATCGTTATCTAGCTCATTGAGAGCGGTGCGCAAAATGGCGGCGTCGAAAGCAAAGACTCCGGAGTTTACTTCCGTGATGGCCTTCTGCGTATCGGTGGCGTCTTTTTCCTCAACAATGGCTGTGACTTCGCCATCGTCGGTGCGGATAATGCGGCCATAGCCGGTTGGGTTCTCTTGTTTCACGGATAAGACAGTGACGGCGGTAGGCACCTCCGTATGCGCTTTATGCAGTTGAGCAAGCGTTTCTGAGCGCAATAGAGGAACGTCGGCGTTCGTGACGATAATGGTTCCCTCAAAGCCCTCTAGCACTGGCATGGCGCACTGCACGGCATGACCCGTACCGTTCTGCTCTTCCTGAACAGCGTTGTCAATGGTGCGTCCGAGTTCCTCGGCCACCTTATTGACGGCGGGCGTCACTTGATCGCGACCGTGCCCCACTACGGCGACGATGCGCTCAGGGTTGATTCCCGCAGCCGCGTGGAGAGAGTGTGATAGGAGGGTGCGGCCACCGATAGCATGCAGGGTCTTTTGCGTGGCGGACTTCATGCGCGTTCCGGCGCCGGCGGCCAAAACTACCACGGCGACGGGCTGCTTCGGAGAATTACTCACGTTACTGTGCACTCTTTCTAAAGATTCCTCACGAATAGAGATGAGTCACAGTGTAGCGAGGAAACACCTGAATCGTGGGAGCTCGACGTGCTCACAACAAGGCTGCTCGCAATATGGCTGCTCACCTCATGGCGAGGAGGCACAGTGACACAAATGAGGCGTTACGTCCCGCGAGAAACCTCGGGTAAGCGCACAGCCATGAACGCGCCAATCAGTCCCAGGAAGGCCAATGCGCCGAGAGCCCACAGAGTTCCAGCAATGGCCAATACGGATGTCAATGCGCCGACGACCAACAAGATGAGCCCCATGAGCGTGTTAGCGACGGACACATAACGCGTGCGCAGATCGCCTTCGGCCATATCCACCACATAAGTGGAGCGCGCCACGCGGATCGCCGCGTGTGCAACCGAGATAAGGAAAAACGCCAGTGGTAACCACCACCCCAGCGAACTCTCCCACAGCTCCGCCACCGCTATCGTCGCTGCCAATACGACAGAGGCGAACACCGCAGCCCCAGTAAGAGTGTTCTTCGACGAGGTATCTGACAGAGCTCCGGAGACACGTCCCGCAAGCAATGACGCTAAGCCGCCAGCCAGCACGAACAGCCCTAGGCCTCCGAGAGAAGCTGACGATATGGTGTTGGCGTCGGCGGACGACGACTCGGAAGACAAAACGACGAGGAACGACGGAGACAACGCGGAGACGAGCATCAGCGAACGTACGCCGACGAAGTTACGGAAAGGCGCATCTGAACGGACGAGATCGATAATGTCACCCACGATCGTGGAGAGAGAAATATCAGTCTGTGTTGGCTCCGAAGCGGGCTCCTTAATCCGGCTAAACAGCACATAACTCGCAAACCAAGATAGCGCTGCAACCCCGAACAGTACGGCGAAAAGACGAGGTGTCAGGCCACCGTGAAGAACAGCCAGAATGAGCCCCACGACGATAGTCACCGCGCCGGATACAGTGGTGGAAAATCCGGTCACTCGGCCGCGGAAGCCCTTTGGCATCGTGCGTCCCTGGACGTCTTTGGAGGCTAGCGAAACGAGAGCCCGAAATAAGGACAATCCCGCAAGTGCAGCGAGGAAAATCAGACCAGCTGTCAGTCCGGAGGTGAACAGGGCAGCAAGTGCCATCACCAGGCAGCAGATTCCCTGCCCAATGGTGCCTACCTGCATGAGGGGGAGACGGCGCGCCTGACGCTGCAGCCATGGTCGCAATGCAGCTTGGGGGAGCATCGATCCCGACTCGCGAATTGGCACGAGGAGCGGCATAATCCAGGCCGGAGCACCGACCGAGGTAAGGAACCAGGGAAGCGTGGACTTTGCAGAGATAATCTGGTCGCCTACGTTTTGAGATCCGAACCCCAGGGAAAAACGCGCCGCGTTTTCCGGTACGTTCGGGAGCTCACTTGCTGGTGGTTCTCCGAGGACGCGGTGGGAGAACGTAATGAGTAGAGAAGTTCGGCTGCTTTCGCCACGACGTTTCTTCGTAGTGGAGGCCAGGCCGTGGGAGTCATGTGGTCTGTGGGGGCTAGACATGGTTGTGCCCGCTATCTTTTCGTGGTTGCAGTGGGGTTAGTGGTTCTGGTGGTATCCATTGAGATGCGAAAAACCCGCAGGTGGAAAGTGAAATTGTTACCTACGGGTCTGTGAAAAGCTCTCCCACCAGGACTCGAACCTAGAATGACGGTACCAAAAACCGCAGTGTTGCCAATTACACCATGGGAGATTCGGATAGAAACTCTACAACATAAGTGCGCGAGGGTGTGAACCGGACCGTCGAATATCTTCGTCGCTCCGCCCGTTAGACTTGTGTGCCATGAGCCCAAAAGCTTCCCAGTCTGCTGTGTCTAATGCCGATTCGGCCGGATCCTCCACAACCATCAACGCTAAAATACCCAGTTTGGCCGGTGTTTTGCGCGCAGCTGCGCGAGATTCGAAGCTCCGGGGTGTGGTGACGCATATCGGAGAACCGACATTGCATATGCAGGCGCCGGAGGGGGTGTGGCCATTCATCGCCGGAACCATTGCACAGCATGCTCCATTATTGGTGGTGACTGCTTCTGGTCGGCAGGCAGATGACTTAGGGGTGGCTTTGCGCGCCATGTTAGGTGATGTGGTGGAGGTGTTCCCGGCGTGGGAAACGTTGCCCCATGAGCGCCTGAGTCCGGGGGTGGAGACCGTCTCTCAACGCATGCGCGTAATGCGTCGGCTTAGTTTGGCTCGCTCTGGTGAGAGCGACGCCACTACTCCGCCTCTACGGGTAGTCGTGGCGCCCACGCGATCCTTGGTACAGCCCATTCAGGAACACCTGGGTGAGGTAGAACCAATCCGTTTGCTCGAAGGTGAGGAAATCGATTTCGAACGGCTGCAGGAACGGCTAGTCCTATTCGGTTACTCTCCCGTGGATGTCGTGGCTAAGCGTGGTCATTTCGCAGTTCGCGGTGGAATTGTGGATATTTTCCCTGCCACAGAGGAGCTGCCGGTTCGTGTGGAGTTTTGGGGTGATGAGGTTTCCGAGGTACGTGCTTTTTCCGTAGGAGACCAGCGCACTATCCCCGGTCAGATTGAGCGAGCAATCAATGTGTATCCGTGCCGTGAACTATTGTTAACCGATTCGGTGACGAAGAGAGCGGCAGAGCTTTCTGTGGAACGCGCAAGTAACCCAGAACTGGCGGATCTGCTGGATAAGATCAGTCAAAAGATCGCCGCGCCTGGGATGGAGTCTTTGATACCTGTCTTACATGATGGCCCGCTTGTGACGTTGCCGGAATTGATGCCAGAGAGAACTCACACACTGATCACGGCACCTGCACGGGTGTATCGACGCGCCCAGGATCTTATCGAGACTGGTCGGCAGTTCATGGAGGCCGGATGGGATATTGCGGCTATGGGCGGGGCAGCTCCGATGGAAGGTGTGGCGTATCTCGACGTGAATGAGGTTCGGGATGCTCAGCATGACTGCCCGTGGTGGACTTTGTCGCCAATGGGGATGGCGGATGCGGATAACGGCTTCGCGTCAGATGTTCTGGAGCTCGACTACCAGCCAGCGCCAGCACCACATGGGGATCTGGATGCTATTGGCGCGTTGATGGGGGAGATCCGGCGTCGGGTCGAAGGAGGCGGCCGGGTAGCCTTCGCTGCGCCGACGCCAACAGTGGCAGGCCGGATGTTGCGTCGAATGAAAGAAGCCGGCATCCATGCCGAGGCTATCGGGGTGGATCTTAAGGGGCAGCGGGGCTTAGGACGCGTGAGACAAAGTGCCTTCACATGCGCGGATGAACCTGCCGCTGGAACCGTGAGTATCTATCATGCGGTGAGCCACGCCGGTGTAGATTTCCCATTTGCCGGGGATGACAGTCAACCGCCCATGTTGTTCCTGACAGAAACGGACCTCACGGGTAATCGCGTGGAGGCTGCGGCCACTGGTCGGCGCAAACCGGCTAAGAAGCGTAACCGGGTGGATCCTTTAGCTTTGGAACCGGGTGACTTGGTGGTGCATGACAGTCATGGCATCGGCAAGTTTATAAAGATGACTGAGCGTACAGTCGGGCGGGGAGCGGATGCATCTCGTCGTGAATACCTGGTGCTGGAATACGCCCCGAGCAAGCGCGGCGGTCCGGGCGATCAGCTCTACGTTCCGATGGATCAGCTAGACATGCTGTCCCGCTATGTTGGCGGGGAGCGGCCAGCGCTGTCGAAGATGGGCGGCGCAGATTGGAAGAGTACGAAGCGTAAGGCTCGGGGAGCAGTGCGTGAAATTGCTGCGGAGTTGGTGCAGCTTTATGCGCAGCGCCAAGCTGCACCGGGTTACGCTTTTGCGCCGGATTCCCCGTGGCAGCGGGAGATGGAAGAAGCGTTCCCCTACACCGAAACCGAGGATCAGTGGAATGCCATAGAGGCTGTGAAAGCAGATATGGAGAAGGCTGTGCCGATGGACCGCGTGATCATTGGTGACGTGGGCTACGGCAAGACGGAGGTTGCCGTTCGTGCCGCTTTTAAGGCTGTTCAATCGGGTAAACAGGTGGCGGTGTTGGTGCCGACTACTCTCTTGGCGCAGCAACACTACGCCACCTTCACTGAACGCATGCAGGATTTTCCGACGACCATTCGGGAGCTGTCCCGTTTTACCGGCCCCAAGGAGTCTAAGGATGTGCTGAAAGGCATGGCCGATGGCACGGTGGACATCGTGATCGGCACGCATCGTTTGCTGCAAACGGGAGTGCAGTGGAAGGATCTGGGGCTCATCGTGGTTGATGAGGAACAGCGTTTTGGCGTCGAGCATAAGGAACACATCAAGGCGCTGCGCACCCATGTTGATGTGCTGACCATGTCGGCCACCCCTATCCCGCGTACGCTGGAGATGTCGATGGCGGGTATCCGGGAGATGTCGACGATTTTGACCCCTCCCGAGGATCGTCACCCCGTTTTGACCTACGTGGGACCACAAGAAAATAAGCACGTTGCCGCGGCGATTCGACGTGAGTTACTGCGCGATGGGCAGGTTTTCTACGTGCATAACCGGGTGAAAGATATTGAGAAGGTGGCCGGTGACATACGCGCGATGGTGCCGGAAGCGCGTGTGGTTGTGGCACATGGGCAGATGTCCGAGGAACAACTGGAGACTACGGTCAAAGGCTTTTGGGATCGCGAGTTCGATGTGCTGGTGTGTACCACGATTGTGGAGACGGGCCTTGATATATCTAATGCCAACACCCTCATCGTGGAGAATGCACACCACATGGGCTTGTCTCAGTTGCACCAGCTGCGCGGCCGCGTGGGGCGTTCGCGCGACCGTGGCTATGCGTATTTCCTCTATCCGAAGGGCGAGGTATTGACGGAAACGTCATATGACCGCCTGTCTACTATCGCGGCTAATAACGATTTGGGTGCAGGTATGGCCGTAGCAATGAAGGATCTAGAGATGCGAGGCGCGGGCAATGTGCTGGGAGCAGAACAGTCTGGACATATTGCCGGAGTGGGTTTTGATCTTTACGTCCGCTTGGTGGGAGAGGCTGTGGAGGCCTTCCGTGCGATGGCCGATGGAGAAGTGGTTGATGGCCGCGAGGAGGAAAAGAAGGAGATCCGTGTAGATCTGCCTATCGATGCGCATATCCCGTCGGAGTACGTGGCATCGGAACGCCTGCGCTTGGAGGCTTATCGCAAGT
This sequence comes from Corynebacterium anserum, assembly GCF_014262665.1. NCBI lineage: Bacteria > Bacillati > Actinomycetota > Actinomycetes > Mycobacteriales > Corynebacteriaceae > Corynebacterium > Corynebacterium anserum. The sequence goes on along the minus strand of NZ_CP046883.1, from coordinate 1,595,065 downwards.
TTGCTGAGGTGGAGACCGATGAAGACGTCGTGAAGGTACTGGATGAGCTCCAGGATCGCTATGGTGAGTCCCCGCAGCAGGTGATGCACCTTGCTGCTGTATCGAGATTGCGCATGTTGTGCCGTGATCTCAAAGTTGGCGAGGTGGTGCAGGCAGGTACGAAAATAAGCTTCAGTCCTATCGAACTTGCTGATTCTGGCCAAGTTCGGCTCAAGCGTTTGTTCCCTTCCGCGGTGTACCGGGCGACGACGAAAGTTGTGCTAATTCCTGCTCCCAAGGAAGGAGCGGGGATGCGTGCCGTGGCTCTGCGTGACGTGGATTTGGTCCAGTGGTGCGCCGATGCCTTGACTCAGTTGGCTGGCATTCCGGAGCGAAATATGCGCGGCGAAGACGTGATTACCCGCTAGTTGAGTGAGCTACTGCTCAGGGGTTCTGTGTGCTATCGCTCAGCGACTTGCTGAGAACTCAGTGAACCGCTCGTTACTAAGGGTTTGCTTGCCTGTGAGTTAGATAAGACACGGGTAAGATGTGGAGCCATGTCTGTCGTATTGCTCGATCCCCGTTTCCCCGCGATGATCCCTGTCGAGTCCGTTCCTCTTCTTCAGGGTGATGTCTCTTACACGGAGGAAGTGCCGGTGCGCGTGCGCTGGACGATCTTAGATTTAGGCGGGCATGCTGTCGACGATTCAGATGTTCTCGTCACCACGGATCTCACTAATGATGCCGTTCGTGCCCGCCTTTCCGAAGGTGAGGAGTTGGTGAAAGCGCCCTCCCTGTTGGTTGAAATGGAACCCCAGCGTCAGCTAGAAGGTTCTGGTCACAGCGAGAAAAAGGCGCCCCAGATGCCGAGCGCATCAGCGGTTAAGGGGGACTTTTCTCGCCACACTGCCTCCCGGAACACGGCGACCAATGGAGAACAAGCATCTGTTCCAGAGGAAGCACAGGCATCAGCTCAGAAGGTAGCGGCGGGTTCTGGTCAGGATGAGGTTAAGAATTCTGACTCCGCTGCGGAGAGTTCATCAGGTAGTGGTGAGGCTGGTGCTGACAAGGTAGTGGAATACTCCGGCGGTGGAGTCGTGGACGGCACAGTCGTGGGTACGGACGAACACACGGTGGCGGTGGCAGGCATGCGGCGCACACAGCGTACGGAAGTTCCCGCATCTGTGATGGATGAAGTTGAGGATGCTGTGGCTCTCATGGCACGTGCGCATCGCCAGGGAGAATGGGAGCAGAGTATGACGCATTCGTCGTTGATCCCATTTCTGCGGGAGGAAACGGAAGAACTTGCTCGCATTGTTGACGTAATAGAACACTCCGTCCAGACTAAAGCCAAAGACGAAGGCGAGCAGAACGTGGATGCTGAGGCTCAGGGTGCCGAAGCAAAAAAGATCACGGCCACAGACACTGCGGGCAGCGACGGAGAGAGTCAGCAGGACGCAGACAATGGCACCAGCTCCGACGACAGGGGAGATGTACCACAATGGCTTGAGCAGGAACTCTGCATGGAGCTATCCGACGTGCTTCTCCAGGTGCTGTTCCACGCAGAAATTGCGAATCGCCGTGGTGCTTTTGACATCGGACACGTGGCAGGAGCGTTTGTGGCGAAATTGCGGTCGCGTGCGCCGTACCTGTTTGAGTCGGTGGAACGCCAGGTTCCTAAGACTGAACAAGACCGACTGTGGGAGGAAGGCAAGAAGCGTGAGCGTGAGGAGCGCGAGAAGTCTCTCGGCGCGGACGGTCCAGCCTATGTTGAATTGATTAATGCCAAGGATGATGTTTCTGAGGGCGCACGTGAACACGCTGGGGCGTTGGCAAAGCAGAAGACCGCGAACTCAGTGCAACAGTCAGTTGCTTCTTCCTCAGGGGAATCAGGATTGCAGGCAGCTGAAAATGTCATCAGGGATGCTCGAAAATTGGGGCTGAGCGATTCGGAAATCCCAATGGACATCCGTTACCCGTTGGTGGGCTTAGAAATGGACAAGCCGGGTGAAGCGGATCGCCGTCTCAAGGATGCGGTCCAGAATTTCCGCGAGGCTTTGAAGAAGATTCAGAATTAACCCGACAGGCGGCAACTGTTTCCCGGCGGTAACCGGCGCGATGATAAGTGCCACGTGGTGTTAGCCATAGAGATGGCTCACAACGGTCAAGAGGATCTTGTGCCGGTTGGTGTTCGCCGCAGCGGTCACTGCGGCGAATAAAGACTGGCTAGCCCTGGATGAAGCAAGTTAAGCCTGGTGGGTTTGTCGGCGGGTGATGAGACGGGTGACCAACCCTTCCCGAGGGCCAAACAGGTACACCACAGCAAAAATACTCGACTGCACCGCGACAATCGTTCCACCACTGGAAATGTCGAGGTGATAGCTGAGGATGATGCCTCCGACGCCACTAATCCACGCCACGAGGGGAGCGATAATAAGCATGCGCTCAAACTTTGTTGTGAGTAGATAGGCGATAGCCCCCGGGGTGATGAGGAGAGCCACGACAAGAATTACACCGACGGCCTGAACTCCAGAGACAACAACCATCGCCATGGCGATGAGCAGCAGAGCACTGATGAGCTTCACGGGAAAACCGAGTGTGCCGGTATGAATCGGATCGAACGCCCACATGGTAAATGCTCGGCGACATACCAACGCAATAATGATCGCGACGGTGCTGCAGATCATCACCTGAACAAACGACGACTTTGATACTCCCAGGAGGTTTCCGAAGAGTATTTCTTGCGTGTAGCCGGAAGCTGGTGTGACGGAAATCAAAACTAAACCGATGGCGAATAGGGAGGTGAACACGATGCCGATACTCGTGTCTTCCCTGAGCGATGTTCGGCTACCGACACCATGCACAAGTGCAACGGCCAACAACGCTGCAGCAAGCGCACCCACAGCGAAGGGGAGTCCCAGTGCGAAAGCGAGAACCACGCCGGGCAACACTGCGTGAGAGATCGCGTCGCCGAGTAGGGACCAGCCGACGAGAATCAGCCAACAGGACAGAAGTCCTGCGGCGATGGCCACAAAGGTCACTACCAGTAGGCCTTGCTGGATGAATGCATATTGAAATGGTTCTACGAGCTGGCTCATGAGGCAGCACCATCTCCAAAGGCGGCGAGTAGCTTCTCAGGCTGTAGTACTTCATCAACGCTTCCGTGGGCGATGACTGTACGGTTAAGCAACGTTACTTCATCGGCGAGCTCAGAGAGCTTGTCGAGGTCGTGGGTGCTGATCAGAATGGCTGCTCCTTCCGCGCTGATGCTTCTCAGTAATTCAGTCATGTGGCGTTGGTTTGTGGCGTCGACACCGGCAAAGGGTTCGTCAAGAAAGAGTATGCGGGCCTGTTGAGCCAAACCTCGTGCCACGAATGTGCGCTTTTTTTGGCCACCGGAGAGGCGGCCGATCTGCCGGTTGCGGTAGTCAGTGAGGTCGGTACGGGCGAGGGCCTCATCGACGATTGCCGTGTCCTCAGTGCTCAGCCTGCCCCACCACCTGCCCCATCGACCAGCTCGTCGTCCACATGCCACGACGTCCTTGACGCGGATAGGGAAGTTCCAGTCCACAGCCTCGGACTGGGGGACATAAGCCACCGCACCGGGCGCAGGGTTGTCCAATTCCACCTGTCCGGAGTCTGGCTGTACCTGTCCCATGAGAGTCTTAAAGAGGGTGGACTTGCCCGATCCGTTCGTTCCGATGAGTGCATGGATCTGTCCATAGCGCAGGGTGATGTCCACGTTCTCCAGTGCTGAGACGGAACCATAGTGCACGCTGATGTTGTGCGCGCGTAGCGCTACGGTCATTTGTTTAAGCCTTCCACGATGGTGGTGACGTCATGGTTGATGAGATCCAGATAAGTAGGAACTGGACCGTCTTCCGGAGAGAGGGAGTCCACGTAGAGCGTGCCGCCGTCCGCAGCGCCGGTTTCGCGCATGAGTTGTTCTTGCGGACCGTGCTCAACGGTGGATTCGCAGAATACCGCGGGTACGTGGTGTTCCTTGACGAAGTCCGCAGCCTGGCGTATTTGGCCTGGGGTGATTTCGCCCTTGGTGTTGACTGGCCAGATGTATCCCTCTTCCATTCCCGCTTCCTTCGCAAGGTAGCTGAATGCTCCTTCGCAGGTGACGAGCGCACGCTTCGTCTTCGGTAGTTTTTCTAGCCCTTCAGTGAGTTTGTTATCTACTCCGTCGAGCTTGTTCTTGTACTCCTTCGCATTATTTTCAAATGTGGTGCTGTGGTTCGGATCGATGTCGCTCAAAGCACGAACAATGTTGTCGACGTAGATCTTGACCAGCCGCGGGCTCATCCACGCATGGGGGTTGGGGGAATCGGTTCCTTCGATGTTGATTGGCTCCACGCCGTCGCTGACGGTGACTCGTTTGGCCTTGGAGTTCTCGAGTAGTTTGTCTGTCCAGTGTTCGAGTCCCAGGCCGTTTTCCAGTACGAGATCAGCTTTGGATGCTTCGGCGATGTTGGATGGCGTGGGATCGTAGCCGTGGATTTCCGCGCCGGGTTCGGTGATGCTGCTGACTTCGACGGCATCGCCCCCGATCGTCCTGGTGATGTCTTCGAGAATGGTGAAGGTGGTGAGGACGCGGGGTTTGCCGCCTTCATGATCGGTAGCGCTGCTGCATGCGGCGAGGCTACTGATGAGCGTTGCGGCGCTCAACGCTGCGAAGATTGTGCGCGTTGTGTTGGTACGGGTGTGGTGTCCGTGCGTGCGTATGTTCAACATGTTCACTCTCAAGGTATAAAAAGTTCAATGACTTGAACACTTAAACCTATAATTAGAATGATTGTCAATAGGGGCGGGATTTTACTCGAGAAATGCGTGTTTTCTCAATTACTCAATAAGTCACATAATTGCCCCGCCAGCAGCAAGTTCGCATGAATTGTGATGTTCATCCCGTAAACTTGCCTCCATGCATGTCTTGGATCTGCCACATAAGTCTCAGGACTATCTGAAGGCCATTTTTGACCTCCACGAGTGGGGCGATGACCGGGCGACCCTCGGCAAAATAGCTGAACGCTTGGGGCAGCGCACGTCAACAACCTCAGAGGGGATTAAGCGTTTAGCTAAACAGGGTTTGGTGGAACATGCCCCTTATGCAGATGTCGTGTTGACGGACAAAGGGCAGGAGCTTGCGGTTCAGATTGTGCGTCGGCACCGGTTGGTTGAGACATACCTGTTCCACGAGTTGGGTTATGGACTAGACGAGCTGCATGATGAGGCTGAGATTCTCGAACATGCCGTGTCTGATCGTTTTCTGGAGCGTATTAGCGCCCGGATGGGGCACCCGCAGCGTGACCCGCACGGTGACCCTATCCCCTCTATTACCGGCGCGGTAAATGTCCCGGAGGTTCTTTCTCTATCCGACGCCACCTGTGGTGCCTTATACCTAGTCGACCGCATAAGTGATCGTGACCCGGAGTTATTGCGCTATTTGCGCGATCGTGGAGTATTGCCGGGGGTAACGTTGCGTATGCGTGAACGTCCCTACCCGGAATTGGCGGAGTTGGAGATTGTAGGGGGATGCCAGCCCTCCGCGAGCGGAGCGCGGGTGCAGCTTCCTATCCAATCTCTCAGTGCAGTTTTGTGTGAAGAGGCGACTGACCACGCTGAAACGCAGGGGAAGGCGGCTAGCCACGCTGAAACGCAGGGGAAGGCGGTTAGCCACACTGAAACGCAGGGGAAGGCGGCTAGCCACGCTGAAACGAGCGTGAGGCGGAATAGTAACGCTGATGCCGGGCTGGAAGACAATGATGGTGCAGCTATGCCTGGCACTGGGGTGATGCCGTAATGGCAAATAGTGCCAAGCGTAGCGTCGGTAGTCTTCCCGCCCCGAAGCGTCAGCGCACTTCCTATCCGCAGTGGAGTAGGGGTGCTACCGCGACACGTCAGATGCGAGGGCATCGTTCGCCGCACAACCGAAGCCGGAGGATGCGTGGAGGTTGTGGTTTCATGTTGGTCGTTGTCGCACTGCTTGCCGTCATCGCATTGGTTGGTTTTCTGGTTGCGGCGATGACGAGCAAGGGGCACTCGAGCTCCGAGCGAATGCCCGTACCTAGTGATGTTCCACCGGCTGCGGCACAGCCTGCTCCGAATATCAATATTCACGGTTCGGGCCGCAGCGCTCTTCAGCTACGCCAGTGGGCTGAGCCTTTGGCAGAAAAAACGGGCATCCCTGTGCAGGCGTTAATGGCTTATGGCAACGCTGAGGTGATTGCGCGGCAGACTCGCCCGGAATGTGGCATCACGTGGAATACTCTCGCGGGGCTCGGTTACGTGGAGACCCTTCATGGCACGTATGACGGCCAGCATTATGGGGTGTCCAAGTTGAATGATGAGGGGTTTGCGGAGCCGCCGATTTTCGGTCCGCAGCTTAATGGCGGGGAGTTTGCGCGCGTGGAGGATTCTGATCACGGCAAACTTGACGGTGACAAAGAGTTTGATCGGGCGATGGGGCCCATGCAGTTCATTCCCCAGGCGTGGGAGACGTACGGTGTGGATGCTAACGGTGACGGTAAGTCATCTCCTCAAAACATCGACGACGCCGCCGCAGCAGCTGTACGCTTGCTCTGCGATTTCCACAGAAATTTAGCTACCCCAGAGGGGTGGACGAAGGCTATTCACGCATACAACCTCAGCGACGAATACGTCATCAAAGTGCGTGATGCCGCGGCCAATTACGCGTTGAATCAGACTCCGAGCCGTTTCTAACGTTCATGTGTAACCCCGCAACGGGGGCAAACACGGGAGAAAACCATCGCCATTAGTGGAAGAATAGGGGTGTATCGCATGGCCGTGGTGCTGTGGGTTTGATGCTCCGCATCCGTCATGCGCTGTAACCGGAACGTAACGAGCCCGAGGAGGCTTCACACATGGCCGAAATCATGCAGATCATCGCCCGCGAAATCCTGGATTCCCGTGGCAACCCAACTGTGGAAGTGGAGGTGGGTCTGGATGACGGTTCGATCGGCCGTGCTGCAGTTCCATCCGGCGCATCTACCGGTGTCCACGAGGCCCACGAGTTGCGTGATGGCGACGACCGCTACTTGGGTAAGGGCGTGTCGAAGGCTGTAGACAATGTCATCAACGAAATTGATGAAGAGCTCGCTGGATATGAAGCTGATGACCAGCGAGCTATTGATCAGGCAATGATCAAGCTGGACGGTACTGAGAACAAGTCTCGCTTGGGTGCTAACGCCATTTTGGGCGTGTCTATGGCTGTGGCTCATGCCGCCGCTGAGTCTGCTGGTCTTCCACTCTTCCGTTATGTGGGTGGTCCGAATGGCCACGTGTTGCCTGTGCCGATGATGAACATTCTTAACGGCGGTGCGCACGCTGATTCCGGTGTGGATGTTCAAGAGTTTATGATCGCTCCAATCGGTGCCGAGTCTTTCTCCGAGGCTCTTCGCATGGGCACTGAGGTGTACCACTCCCTGAAGAAGGTCATCAAGAACAAGGGCCTGTCTACAGGATTGGGCGATGAGGGCGGTTTTGCACCGTCCGTAGAGTCCACCAAGGCTGCACTGGATTTGATTGTTGATGCCATTGAAGCTGCTGGATACAAGGTCGGTGCCGATGTGGCGCTGGCTCTGGACGTTGCTTCCTCCGAGTTCTACAAGGACGGTAAGTACCACTTCGAGGGTGGTGAACATACCGCTGAGGAAATGGCTAAGGTCTACGAGGAACTCATCGCGGCTTACCCAATTGTTTCCATCGAGGATCCCCTACAGGAGGATGATTGGGAGGGTTACACCAAGCTCACTGCGGCTATCGGAGATAAGGTCCAGCTTGTTGGTGACGACTTCTTCGTAACCAACCCCGCTCGTCTACAGGAAGGCATTGAAAAGAAGGCTGCAAATGCTTTGCTCGTGAAGGTGAACCAGATCGGTACTCTGACTGAGACCTTCGATGCCGTCGAGCTCGCTCACCGCAACGGTTATCGCACCATGATGTCTCACCGCTCTGGTGAGACTGAGGATGTCACCATTGCCGATCTGGCTGTTGCTCTGAATTGTGGCCAGATCAAGACCGGCGCCCCTGCGCGTTCTGAGCGCGTTGCGAAGTACAACCAATTGCTGCGCATTGAGCAGATCCTGGGCGATGCCGCCGAGTACGCTGGTCGTTCTGCCTTCCCACGTTTCCAGGGCTAGTCTTCACGACGAGTTTTCAAAGTATCATTCAGAGCTAGTTGTCATGACTCGCATTGAGATCTAGCAGGTCGCTAGTGGGATGGCAGATGACCGTCTGTCCTTCCACATCGGCTCCATGGTCTGAAGTCCCGCACAGCGTTGATCGCTGGGCGGGGCTTTGTTTTTGCAGTCCGTTCGGCCAGCTTGTGTTTTCACTTCGCCGTTTTTACTTCGCCACGCAACGTGCAGGTTTCATTCTCCATGCAAGGTGCGAGCTGCACCCTCCACGCAACGTGCAAGTTTCTTCCTTCAGATAACGTGCAGGTTTGGCTCTCCACGCAACTTGTAGGCGCGCCGTGAGGGTTTAATTTGTGCGAACGTTGTAAGGTCTAAACATATGACAGACAAGCGCGACCGCAGTGCTGGGGGTTTCCGTGGCTCCCATCGTGATTCTGCGCGCGTGAAAGATGGACGTAAACAGGGACGTTCCACTCCGCGTTCGGGTGCACGCGGTTCGTCTCGGGCGGCCTCGCGAACCTCTCGTGAGGAACGTTTGGCTGCTCAAGAACGACGCCACGCCTCCCGTCGCATGGCTACCGAAAAAATTGAAGCGCAACGTGAGGCCGAACGCGTTATTGTCGCTCGTGATCGCGATGCCGCGGAAATTGCGAAGGCGCAGCGTTCACGGACCACAAAGGTTAATAAAGAACCTGAGGGCGTGGAACCGAGTGATTTGCGTCAAAGACTTCCGCGCGCTCGTAGTGTGGAGCGTCAGGAGCATTTGCGTGAGCGGGCTCAAGCAGTGCCTGCCCGTATTGCTCGGTCATTTAAGCAGCTTCCGCAGAAGGTTAATCCTGCGGTGCTCACCGTCGCTGCTTTCCTCGTTATATTCCTCGCGGTTTCTATTGCCCCGCCACTGCGCAATTACTTCAGTCAACGGGCGGAGCTGGCAGAGCTCAACGCGCAGATTGATCACAAGACTCAACAACGTGATCAGCTGACTGAGGAACTGAACCGCTATAACAACAACGATTACATCCGTGAACAGGCTCGAACCCGTCTGGGATTGATCGAGCCCGGGGAATCCGTCTACCGCATCCTCAGCCCGAAAATCCAGGCAAATCCTGCGGGGAGTACTCCTGGCGTCGAGGAGGAACAGGGCGGCCAACGCGGTGAGTGGTATGAACAGCTATGGGACGCCATAGCTACACCTCCGCCAGAGGAGAAGCCAACGGGCAACCACGTCATAGACAACCAGCTGCCTACCGTGCCGGAAGACAATTCCGGACATAACCAATAGAGCCAGTGAAGCTGGCTTACAGCGCACAATGGCCTCGGAGGAGATTCTTACATGAGATAAGGATCACAGAAGTGCCGTTCTATTGGCGTTGAGGCTGAAAGGGGTAGAGCTAGGGATTGGGGAAGAGCTTGTTCTGTGTGGGACTGATCCGCTGAGCAAGAGAAAACCCGCTCTGTCGTCTATTTGGACGTATAGGGTGGACGTATGACAGCTTCTTCTCCGCAGATCTCCTCGACGGTAACTCAGAACCCCACATCGTCCGAACTTGTGGTTGAGGTGCGTGGTCTCTATAAGTCTTTTGGAAATTCGAAAGCGCTGAGGGGCTTGGATCTTAGCGTGTACAGAGGCAGTATTCACGGATTTCTCGGACCTAATGGTGCAGGCAAGTCGACCACCATTCGCACTCTTTTGGGGCTCCTCAGCCCAGAAAAGGCCGCTGGTACGGTGGTGAAACTGCTGGGGTACTCGCCGCATAACCATCCAGAGGTGTTACGCCGAGTAGGCTATGTCCCTGGGGAGGTTGCTTTGTGGCCAAACCTTACGGGTGAGGAGACTCTTCGCGCTTTGGAAAAACTGCGTGGAGTTTCCGTGGATCGGGGCAAAGAGCGTCAACTCATTAGTGATTTTTGCTTGGACACATCCCGAAAGGTGCGGGAGTATTCCACGGGTAATCGTCGAAAAGTGTTGCTTGTAGCTGCTTTTTCCTTCAACGCTGAGCTTTATATTTTCGACGAACCCACCGCTGGGTTGGATCCTTTGATGGAGAACGTATTTACCCAGTGGTGTTGTCAGGAACGGGATCGTGGTGCGAGCATCCTGCTATCAAGTCATATTATGAGTGAGGTGGAGAAGCTATGTGACCACATTACTGTGATCAAAGAGGGTTATGCGGTGGATACGGGGTCAGTAGCGGATCTGCGGCATTTATCGGACGTGGTAATTACCGCTGTAAAACCGTCACCGTCATCGGGGGAATCGAGCACAGAACGAGTTACTATTACTGTTCCGCGGGATCAGTCCGCAGAAAGACTCCGGCGCCTGTTGGATGATGGTGCGCAGGACATCACTTGTAATCCGGCTAGTTTGGAACAAATCTTCTTGCATCACTATGAGCTTGGTGAGCCTTATCGAGAGAGCACTCGTGACCGTGAAAAGTCTGGCGAGGTCGAGCAATGACAGTGGTAGCGAGAAGACATGGACTATCTGAAATTGGATGTCTGACAACGTTCCATTTACGCTTGCATCGTCGATTCCTCACTATTTGGGGAACGTGCATTTGGGCCTTGATGACAATCTTTGTGGTGGCATATCACAATTACTACCCATCTGCAGAGTCCCGAATGGCATTGGTCAAGAGTACTGAGAGCAACGCTGGGCTGGTGGCCATGTACGGCACTATCGAGATGCCAGGAAGCTTAGGCCAGATTTTGGCGTGGGAAAGTGGCCTCTGGATGACACTGCTGCCTGCCATCATGCTCTCTCTTTTCGCCTCGAAGCTCGTGCGCAGTCCTGAGCACCAAGGTGTCGATGAAATTCTTCGCTCAGCCGGAGTAAGCAAAAGAGTTGTAGCGTGGTCACAAATCAACACTCTAGGTTTTGTTGCGCTCATCATTGGCCTAGGTTTAAGCGCGATCCTTTTAGCGTTTGGTGTGATGTATGATGGCCTGCCGATCAATGGCTGCACTCTCTATGGTGTGATGGTTGCCTTGAGTGCATTCGGTTCGGCTCTTTGTGGCTTATTTGTGATCCTCTGGGCACGTGAATCCACAGCGCTTACTCGAATCTCTTTGATAACCGTTGCGTTCGCTTTTATCCTTCGATCTATAGCTGATAGCAAATCGTGGATCATTCTGAGTTGGTTTACTCCGCTTGGTTGGCGTCAAGTAATATCGCCGTTTACTGATGATTCGTGGGTGTGTGCTGTCATTATCCTTTTTCTCAACATAATTTTTTCCACGCTCATAGTGCACTTAAATATCTCTCGTGAGTGGGATCAAGGAATACGAGGCCCCGCTACGAAAAAGACCTACACATCACGCGCCATGGGTGGACCATACCGGCTGCGGTTTGTACTTGACCGACCGATCATCCTTACGTGGGTGCTGGTGACAGGGGGGTGTTCTGCATTCTTCATGCTTCTTATCGGTTCTATGAGAGAACTCCTCTCCAGTGATGAGAACACAGCGGAGGTATTCCGTCAGTTCCTTTCTCAAGGTGAACTGGAGATCACTTATGTACGTTTCGCAATCCGCTTTCTCAGCATTCTGATTGCAGTGGCTGGCGTGAGCATCGTGATGCGTTACCGTGCTGCTGAGAAGAACCGTACTGTAGATATCGTGCGTTCTACGGGTATAAACCGCAGTACGCCCGCTGTGACCGTGGCTGCTAGCGTAATACTTACAGTGGTGACTGCCAGCGTTTGCTCCTTTCTTCTTGGAGGAATGGGACTACGGCTGCAAGCTGAAAATGTCAGTGATTCTGTTGAAGCTCTCGCTTGGGGAACGGCTACGGCAGTAGCTCCTGCAGTGTTATGTAGTGCATTCGCCCTGTTCATCGTGGGGTGGTTTCCACGCGCTTCTGCTATCGGTTGGTTACTCATCGTTGCTGCTGCCCTGCTCAGTATCGTGGGGCCGATGCTGAAACTTAGTTCGGCTGTAACCAACCTTTCGGTTTTTAACCATACGTATTCGCAACTGGATAATCCCACCGAGTTGTGGGCACAAGCGATAATGCTGTTGGGTGCAGTGGTACTGGGAGCCGGTGGCGTCGTTGGAATAAAAGGCAGGGACGTTGGCTAAACAATCACAGAGATGTTGGCTCCAAGGGACGTGATCTGTAGAGGCGTGGAGCGAGGCAGCTGAGAAGACCGGTTACAATCAGCGGAGAATACATAGCCGATGCAAGGAGCAGATTGTGGCCGTATCCGAGGCTGATCTGGACATCATGGAGACTCAGTTGGGGCGCCGACCGCGAGGAGCTGTGGAGGTTTCTTACCGCACTCCCGATGGCCAGCCAGCGGTAGTAAAAACAAAGCCGCGCCTGGACGATGGAACACCATTCCCCACTTTGTACTACCTGACGGATCCTCGACTGACCGCAGAAGCATCAAGGTTGGAAGTCGCAGGCGTGATGAAAACCATGCAAGCACGTCTGGCAGAAGATGAGGAACTAGCAGCAGACTACCAAGCAGCGCATGAGCATTACTTGGCTGAGCGCAACGCGATGGAGGACCTTGGTACCGATTTTTCCGGTGGAGGTATGCCGGATCGGGTGAAGTGTCTTCACGTACTGATCGCTTATGCGCTTGCCGAAGGGCCAGAACGCGTACGTTTAGGCACTGAAGCTGTGGCATTGGCGGGCGAGCACAACCCAAAATTGGTGGGAACCGCCTTGCCCGCGGACTGGCCGAGCGCACAGTCACTAGGTACGTCCATGTCTACGGCGAGTACTGAGGAGCTTTAAACCGTGAGCATCGAGAAGAAGGCGTATTCAGATGCGGTGGAGGTGGGGGATTTCACTGTGACGGATAAACAGGGCAACCGGCGTTTCGCTGGAATCGACTGTGGTACAAATTCGATTCGTTTGGTGATTTCCGAAGTGCTACCGGATGGGTCACTCCGCGAACTAAACCGAGATAACATCATCGTTCGGTTAGGGCAAGGCGTGGATGCGACCGGACGATTTGCAGACGAAGCTCTGGAGCGCGTGGATGCAGCGCTAGCCACTTACGCTGACCGAATGGTGGGATATGGGGTGGAAGACGTGATGATGGGAGCCACATCAGCGACGCGAGATGCAGAAAACCGGGAGGAATTCTTTTCTTTGACCGCGAGGCACCTCTCCCGTGTCAAAGACGGTCTATGTGCCGAGGTGATCTCTGGTGAGCGAGAGGCGGAGTTAAGCTTTAACGGTGCTGTGATGGATCTGGGAGAGCTGGATCCGCAGGAGCGCGTGTGCGTCATTGATCTCGGTGGCGGTTCGACGGAATTCGTGGTGCGCACCGCTGACGGCGCGGTAGATCAAGCCTATTCCGCCAACATGGGGTGTGTGCGGCTCACCGAACGCTATCTACACACCCAGCCACCGACAAAACAGGAGATAGCCGCTGCTCAGGATTACGTGCAGCAGTTACTAAAAGATGTGCAGCAGACTGTGGAACTAGCCACAGTGGAACGGGTTGTTGGGGTAGCGGGCACCATGACCACAATGAGTTCGCTCACTTTGGGATTGACTGAATACGATCCAGAGCGTAATCACATGAGCACGCATAAGTTGGAGGACTTCCGAGCGACAGCACGTGACCTACTGAACCGCACAACTGACCAGCGTATGCAATTGGGACCCATGCATCCTGGGCGCGCGGATGTCATTGGCGGAGGTGCCGTCGTAGTAGATGCGATCACCACTTTGTTCCTTAACCAGGGGTTGATGACAATCACCATTAGCGAGAAAGATATTCTTGACGGTATCCTCGCTGAGGTAGTTAAGCGCAACCGTTAAAGGTCAGTCAGCCGCGTGGTTGACGTTGGTACACCGCGGCTCTGAGCTGGTGTTATTATTCTCGGTGATATCGAGCACTGAATCAGTGCCCGAACCCTCCGAGATGAGATGTGGCCCCGATAGATCTGAGTTCACGGTACGTGAGTCGTTGTTTGAACTTCGCAAGCTGCATCGAGTTTGGTGACGAGGCTCCGCTTGGCTAACCTGTGAGTGCGCCCCTATAGCCCAATTGGCAGAGGCAGCGGACTTAAAATCCGCACAGTGTGGGTTCGAGTCCCACTGGGGGCACTATGACCAGCGAAAACGCTGGAAATTAGGGGAGTTAGATGCGGTAACTCCCCTAAAAACTTCCCAAAAAATAAACCCCCTGCTAAAAATCCCAGACTTAGGCAGAGCCTTAGCGCCTTTGCCTTCCGTGGCTGCCTAGTGGGGGTTTGGGGGTATCCCCCTGGGGTGTGTTGGTCGTTTTGTGTGATGGCCACAACCTCATCGTCAGTGAATAGTAACAGGGGAGTCGTTTTATCACCGGGGGTGTTTTTAGGGTCTGTGATGAATGTTGGATTTTTGATATGTGTTTTCAGCGCGCAGTTTACCCCAGGAACATTGAAGGGCCTTCGGTTTTGTTCTGTTTGAGTAGATGGGAAACCTGGAACATACCGAAGAAGTTAGACCAAGATGCCAGCGATCGTATTCTCCGCCTCGTTGCGAACCGCATTGTGGCGGAGAATATGCCGATGCAGGCTGCGTGTCAGGCAGTGGCGCCGAAGCCAGGCCCACGACCACATGCTCCGGGTCATCGATGGGGATCGTGAGAGTTTCTCGATCGAGTTCATTTGTTCGACGTTAAGACGAATCGTGAGGGTGGCGTTATCTGGACTCGATGCGAACTGAAGTCTTGCTTCTAGTCTTGCCCTCGCAGGTGCTTAACCAGGCGATAGCGTATGCGAAGGACACAACGGCTTTGGTTCATGCAACCATGGATCTTATTACCTCTATAACCGATGCCTTGCTGAGTATGCAATTTATTGCGTCGACCGGCACTGTTGGTGAGTTTAATGACAATGCGCTGGCTGACAACGTCAACGGTTGCTACAAACGCGCTCATCCATATCCGCCCATGCAACGATGGTGTCGACGTGGAAATCGCAACCTTCGTGTGGGTTACGCGGTGGAACGAGTGACGGCTTCAACAGAGTCTCAGCTACCGTACGCCGATCGAGGGGAGATCAAGTTGTGGGAGCATAACCCAGCCCACGAAGTAATGGAAAACAAGGCACATGCCTAGCAACAAAAACCCGGGGCATTTCATCCGGAAGTGCTGATCGCTTTGCTAGTGTGGCAATTTTTCTTGCTGTTTCGATACGAGTGCGAGTCTAATGGCGGTTCGTTGTAGATCGAGAGAGGTGCAGCGTGAAGCCTTCAGTGAGTCGGTTTGTGCAGGGGATTGTCGTGGGAGTTGGAGCAACGGCAGTGATGGACTTGACGGCGGAGGTGTTGCGGCGTATTCGCGGTATCAACTCTTTGGATTATGCGCTGGTAGGTCGTTGGATCGGGCATATGTCAGCTAGTCGATTTCGGTATGAGTCGATCATGACGGCCGAAGCTATTCCAGGTGAGAAAGCCGTAGGGTGGATTGCTCATTACGCAATCGGCTCTGGCTTCGGGGTGGCCTTGTTACTTGCCGATTCGAAGTGGGTTAATGATCCGTGGTTTATGCCGGCTGTCTCGATGGGGTTAGTGACGGTAGTGGCTCCATGGTTTGTGATGCAGCCGGCGTTCGGTCTTGGAGTGGCGGCATCGAAGACTCCCCGTCCGTTACAAGCGCGGCGAAGGCCCAGCAGGCTGAGAATCTCGACTGGTCCGCGTCCGGTGCTACCGAACCAGTGGGCGGTTCGTGTGTCGAATTTTGCTGCCTGACCGGGTAATAAAATCGAGTCGTGGTCGCCTACGATAAGTCGCAGTTCACCATTGAGAACGTACATCCATGCATACCCTTCGTGTCGTGTCAATCTTGGAGTGCTTTTGTCGGTGGGGATGATCATTTTGACTGCCTGCTGAGGACCTGGGATGTGTGATAGTGGGACAATCGTCATGCCGTTGCGGCGGACTGGCCGGGGATGAATTCTCGGGTCTCCCATTTGGGGTGCTCCAACGAGGTCGTCAAGCGTTAGTCGGAAAGCCTGAGCTAGTGGAAGTAGTAATTCCAGTGTCGGTTTTCGGCTGCCGGTTTCCAGTCGAGACAGGGTTGAGGCGGAGATTCCCGTTGCCTGTGAGAGATTATCTAGGGTTATGTTACGAGCAGTTCGTGCCCTGCGCAGGCGCAATCCCAGATTCTCGGGGACTTCTTTCATTTCCTATTCTCGCGTTTAGTAAAAGGGGCGAGTATTGCGCAGCCAACGCTGCGTTGATCTCATGTTATTGTCCCGCAGTTGTCCAAGGTGTTTGGATGGAATTTTGTGATTGCCATGCGACGTCGAGGGCTGTGATTGATAGGGTGGTGCTGTGGGTGATTGTGGTTCTGATTTGATGATGTTTATGGAAATAGACGAGGGGTTATGTCTGCTTTGGAGGTGGGTGTTGCTTTTCAGCGGTGGCGTTGACAGCAATACGGGCGCGGGTTTTGCGTAGGGCTAGGGGTGAGTTGATTTCGTGTCATGGTTCGTACTTTTTGTTATTGGCCGGAGAGAGGGTTCACGTGTAGTTCCATTGTTAACGCTGGCTCGTGATTCCCAGAAGGTGGGGCAGGGATCGTTTTCTCTTTAGGTTCCGCTCATGCGGTGAGTTCCGGGTACGGCGATTGTTAGCGGGGCGTTGTTAGCTTTGTATGATCAGGGATATCAGCTCCCCTCGCGGGAAACGTTGACAACCAAAGAAGCCCTGCAGTAGTGCTAGTACTGCGAGGATCGCGCGGGAGGTTTAGCCTCCCACGATCGGTCAGATCACGTGGATCAACTCAATGATCTTGGTGATCAAACCCATTGCCGTAGAAGTGACAGTGAGCTCCTTGGTTGCGATATCCAGTTTGCTAGGTTGGTCGAAGTCAGGGGGCTTTCTGTGCTCCTGCAGCAGGTATGCCTTATGTAACTATCGTCTATCGTTGGTACCTCCCCCTCATCGTGAGCGGTCCCGCACGCCAGCTGTGGCCTAGCAGCTCCGCCGTAAGGCGGCAAAAAGCATGCGCCAACGACGAGGGGAGTCTTTCTATTTCACTCCTTACGTGAAGGAAGTGGTCGGAAGAACCGTGTGACATTGTAGCGGTAGTGTGTAGCTGTTCAGCTGTG
Source organism: Corynebacterium anserum (assembly GCF_014262665.1). NCBI lineage: Bacteria > Bacillati > Actinomycetota > Actinomycetes > Mycobacteriales > Corynebacteriaceae > Corynebacterium > Corynebacterium anserum. The sequence goes on along the minus strand of NZ_CP046883.1, from coordinate 1,577,861 downwards.
GCGCGACACAGTGGGTATCATGGCAGCTCATAGGGTTTTCCAATCGGTTAATGGATCCTTTTTGACCCGAATGAACCTGTGTTCGCGATTGTCGGTACAGAGACCACGTACTTGGGTCCCATCGCTGGGATCGTCAAACTTGATGTCGTGTTCCTCAACGCGAAATTTAAAGAATTATCGCGATGGTCAACCCTGATCAACCCGGAGAACACGATTCCGAACGCGAATATTCACGGCATCACCGACGACA